>NZ_BAPY01000020.1:0-3529 GCF_025994195.1 Asaia spathodeae NBRC 105894
TCGCTCGCTCTCCGACAAGCTGATGCAGATGCACGGCGAGAACAAGGCCAGTGCCGAGGCGCGAGAGAAGGCAACCCTGAGTGCGATCGGCGCTGTAGCGGCCAAGGTCGACAAGCTTGGAGACCTCAAGGGATGGGCCAAGTGGGCGCTTATCATCACGGGGGTGGCCTTCGCCTATGCGAATGCTCATTTCTCAGGGTGGGTGCAATGACCAGCATCGACATTGCGACCGCGCTGATCTCACGCGACGACTTCGAAGGGCTGAGCCTCGAGCCTTACCTCTGCCCCGCCAATTACTGGACGATCGGCTACGGAAATCGCTTTCTGGCGGACGGATCGGCGGTCACGGCGCAGACGAAGCCGATCACCAAAGCCCAGGCTCTCGCTCTGCTGCGACAGACAGTGATGACGTTGCAAGCCAGGCTGCGGTCCTTCGTAACCGTACCCCTGACCGACTATCAGGGGGGCGCTCTGCTCTCGTGGCAGTTCAATGTCGGGAGCAACGCGGCGCAGGGCTCGACCCTTATCCGCCGCCTCAATCAGCGCCTTTACGCTGCCGCTGCACAACAATTCCTCGTCTGGGACAAGGCCACGGTGAATGGCCAACTCGTCGTCCTGCGCGGCCTCCAGCGCCGCCGCAAGATCGAGAGCGAAGTCTTCCTCGGGCGCGGCATCCCCACAACCGGAGTATCCGCATGAATTTCGATTGGCAGACGATCTACCAGACCGTCCTACCCTTCCTGCCTGCGTCCCTTGCTGGCGATGCGACAACCCTGATCACCTTCGTTGTCGCCTTGGCCGCCGTGATCGCCCGCTTCTGGCCCCGTCCTGCTGGCGGGTCGAAGTGGCTCCCCCTCTACCTGCTCGTGAACACCATCGCGATGAACGGCAAGCACGCCACCAACGCCGACGACGCAAAATCCTGACTGACGACACCGGCAGTCGGGCCGGGATCAGTCATTTCTCTCTTACCGCAGCGCCCCGATCGGGTTGCTCACTTACCGGAGGCCATCATGGCAGACACTGACAGCGCCCTTACCGTGATCGAAGGGATCGGCGCTAATATCGTCCCTGAACTCGTGGGCACCCTGCTCGCGAAATATGAACCGAACTGCGATATCGCCGGGGCCAAGGTGGCCGTCTCCGGCCTCGTGGCCAATGCAATCGCGCTGCAGAAGGCGCTCGACACGCAGGTCGTGAAGGAGGCTCCCGTCAATGCGTAAGCTCTTTTCTCTCTTCGCGCTGATCGGCTTTGTCGGCCTGACAGCGTGTTCCAGCGTGAGCCAGACCGATCTTCGCAAGGCTGGTTACGCCACCATCCAGGCTTATAATGCTACGGCCCCGCTGGCCCTCGCCTATGCCCAGCAGCCTAGCGCAGACCCCGACATCAAGGCATCGATCAAGACGGCCAGTTCCGACGCGATGAAGGTCATCACGCCGCTCGGGACCGATCTTCAGTCTTCCAATCCTCTCACTGCGCTTGAAGTATCGGCAGCAACCGCAGCCGTTGCCGCACTTCAGGCCAAAATCGCCACGGAGGCATCGAAATGAACGCAGCACTCATCGCCGCAATCGTGCAGGGCGTCGTCGCCGCTGTCGAGGAAGTGCCGAACATCATTCAGGTGATCGAGGACGCAATCGCTGCCAGCAAGTCGGGTGATGGCCCGACGACAGACCAGATCGCCGCTGCACTCAAGCAGGCGCAGGCTACGGATGCCGCCATTCAGGCTTCATGACCTAGCGCGCTCGCGCGCATTCGCAGTGGCAGAGTGGCAATACCCCTTCAATACGGGAGAACGCCCTCCAATAGTGTTAATGTCTACAAAATAAATAAATAAAATTTATCAAAGCCGTATGATAAAACATCTACGGCTAAATAACGAACTTATAGGATCAATCATGCAAAACCTTCCTCTATTCCGACCTGAGTTAGTTGAGGAATGTAAAGCAAGGGGGTTTGTGATCGTGCCAATCGCACCTACGAATGAAATGCTGGAAGCAGGCGCACCGGCGTGCTTCCAAGCATACGATGGAACTTGGGATATGGCCTGCTCGGCGGCGCGCACCTGCTACGCCGCGATGATAGAAGTCAGCGCCCTATAGCCCGAATTCCTTTGCGAGGTTCACAAGTATTATCTTTGTTTTGAAAACTGCGTCTTTGCAAAATTCCAGTGCGTTAACATCATATCCGTCAATCAGAAACGATACCCATATCTCCTGCCGCTCAGTGACGCCAGGAGTAGTTCGGATGCGCTGAGTGCGGGGGTCAACGGGCGCGCCCATAATACTAACGCCCTCGCCAAATATGACATTACTGCCCCAACTGACGCCACCGCCTCCTACACGCGTAACCGTAGTTATCGTTTCTTCCAATTTGGTCTGCGGTGTTAGTCCCACATGTTTCCCATGATTCGCCAACTTGCTTACAATTGATAACCACTTGTAACTATTATCCTCGTATGGCTGCAGCTTCCGTACGCGATCATAAAAATTGAGATGCTGCCCCCGCACCGCCTTCCACCGCCAATTTCCCAAGGTGCTCTCAAACGAGTGATGATCATCCGCTATTGGAAAATAAATCCTCGCTTTTGCCACGTCGTCTGCGGCCAATGATGGCTTAATCCATTGAGTGAAATAATGGTAAGCTATTCTATCAAGGGAAGATTTTATCTTTTCGCAGACGTCATGCGTCAGCTGCTGGGCTAAGGGGGTGACAGACTTGATGGCGAAGCATTTTTTATATTCCGCTTCCATTTCGCGAAGAAATTGTTCGGCCCTTTCGATAGGAAGTTTGATATCGTCATGCATAGAGAATTCTCGCCTATGTTAGAATGCACATGAGCCCCAGATTTGCACGGTTCGCCCATATTTTTTATAACACCACCCACGCGAGTACCGCTTATACTTTTCTGCTATCGCGATCGCTCTAGGTGCCCTGCTCGGGCTCTTCGTCTGTGCAGTATATGCTCTCCCCTCGTGACCTACAGCAAAGAAGATCAAGCGGCGCTCGCTGCTGAGATCAAGGCCACTCCTAAGCCGGAAACGGTGCGCTGGATCGGGAATTATATCGGGCTGCGGGACCAGGTGCGGGCTTGTCAGGAATGACTGAGCAACCAAATTTGAAGATACGCCTATTTTGTCAACTGAGATACTTATCTCCTAAAAATCCTCAATACTTTTACCAGTAAGCGACATTCACGCGTTGTTGCCGATGGGGATGGTTTAACGCTTATCAAGCAGGCTTCACGCTAACGGATCAAAAGCAGAGGATATACGGCAGACGCCTCGCTGAATAACGTTTCTAGCTACCCGAAGGCACAGTATCTCGCACCTGAAAGCCGCGTTGCGCCATACACGCCTTCCAGCTGGCGCCGATATTTTCACCATCTGCGGGAATGGATACGGTAGTAAGAGTAATGGTCGTTTTGCTTACAGTGCGTCCAACTCCATATCCATCCCCGTCATCCTTAAATTTAGAGGTGGTCCCCTCTGTTCGGACAGTTTTATGGCTCTGCTAAGCTATAGCCGG
>NZ_BAPY01000021.1:0-2002 GCF_025994195.1 Asaia spathodeae NBRC 105894
AGGAACCTGAACCGGGTCCAAATCAGCCGCCCGAAGTAAACCTAACCGCTTCAACTCGCCGGTACGTAAAGTTAGCTCGATACGAAGCTTGTTGCGAGCCCAGAAGACAAGATCATCACAGCGCGGCAGATCAGCCGGCAAGCGATGATGTGGGACAAGAATCTCAGCCCCTTTGTGATAAAGCTTGAACTGCCAGTTAGATGCTCTCTTACCCTTGGCAACCTTGCCATAATACAAGGTTCCCTCCTGATAATGACCGCGACCACGATACTTGATGGACGCGCTCTTAGAGGCAGAAAGAAGCCAGGCATTCACATCATCGAAAGTCTCAAGCTCGTACATAAACGTCAAATCAACACGAGACATAGGATAATCGCCAGAACGCCACACAGACAGGTTCTCACCAGTAGGAACCAACTGCAACATAGAACAAATGCGAGTCATAGTCTCAAAAACAAGACCTATTATATCATCGACACCGAATAGATTATGGCCTTGCAAGAATTTGGAAGGATTTCCCGAGAGCCTAACAAAGCCAATGCCATCAGATATAATCGACATTTTGGCAGAGTAAGAACCGGGGAGCCACAAAGTCTTCTCAGCAGAAAAATCTATAGAACCGTCTGCCTTCAAATGAACAACACGACCGCCATTTATAGGCAAATCCCAGTCAAGAGGAAGGCGGCAACTAACATAGTCAATCACGGGACTGCCTTTTCTGAAGTAGGGAAGCCGCGAAATCACGAAGAGCTTTTTCGTCGTCAACATGAACACGAAGAAGAACACGAGTGATTCCAATGGACTTTTGTTTTTCTACCCACCTTTGCCGACGATCAACCTTACCACCATCGCGAATGAACTTCTCAATGGGAGTAGCGCGGGAAGAAGGAGGCTTAGACGAAGACATAACTACCGAACCCAGAAAGATGCAAAAAGAGAACGATAGAGGAAAAACGAAGAAGGAGCGAGGAAGGGAAGGAGTCCGAAAGTCCGTCCGAGAGTCCGAAAAATCGGACAAAATTTGCATGGTTATATGTCATGCAAATTACCCCCCAGGCGGCGCGCTTCGATTGCGTTTCCTCACAAGCTCCGGGCCGCTCGAAGCGCGCCCGTGAAACGTCGATACAGACAAAAAGAACCGAGATCAAGGAACGCCACTCAAGACGCCTACGGCGGCCTACGGCTCTCCCGCTCTGCGCTCGATCTTGATCGAGAGCCCACGAGGCGAGACAGACGGAATGCAATAGGGAAACGGAGTTAGTAGCCACGCGGAGCCTCCGGGACGCTACGAAGGGGAACCGGGGCAGGGCGCGGGAGACGAGCGCGTACAGCGACCTCCTGAGGCGTAGGAGAACCATCAATCTGATTGAGGCGAACGACCTGCAACACGATCAGGAGATCAGAACGGCTGTTCTGATTGGCAGTACCTCCAACGAAAGGCAGGAAGGAAAAAGCCGTGTGGCCTCGCGTGACTTGTGACTGAGACAAACCGCCCATGATGACAACATCGCCGTCATGAAGAGACAGTGAGGACGTTAGAGAGCGCTGCTGCAAGGTCGGGGTATTATTGACGCCTGTGGTGGTATTAATAAAAGAACTGATTTCCTGAAAAACACCAATGTCAATAGAGTTGTCATGAACGGTGGGAAGAACAGAGAATATAACGCCGCTTTGCTTATACTCGACAGACTGAACAGGAGTAGAGGAAGAACCATTACCCGCATACGAAACAGAACCAATGACGGGAACCTGTTGACCAACATTGAAGGAAGCCGGTTGACCAGAGCGTGCGCGGAGACTGGGAGCGGTGACGACGCGGAAACGGTTATCAGAGCTAAGGCTCCGAACAACCGACTCAATCGCGGTATTTTTCAGGGTTAAGGCGGACTGAGACCAATCAGCGGAAAGCTTAAAATCAGAGCCAAGAACCGCAAGAACAGTCTGAAACGTCGAATTGTCATTAAGGTCAGAGTGAACCTCAAACACAGACGCCTTAACAAGA
>NZ_BAPY01000022.1:0-2421 GCF_025994195.1 Asaia spathodeae NBRC 105894
TTTTTTTTGGTGCGTTATGCGTTCTCTTCTCGTCCTTGTTTGCTGCTTCCTGCTGTTGCTTCCCTCGAGTGCCTGGGCGTTTTCTGGTAGCTACAATGGTAAGGTTGGCAACCTTTTGTCTTCTGTTGTCTCTGCCAAGGTTTCTTCGTCCGGCGGTTCCGCTGCGGTTGCCACCTCTACCGTTCGTGGCGTTGCTGGTGTCCTGTCAGGTGTTGCGGCTGCTGGTGTCGTCGGCCTCGCTGTCGGTACGCCGGTCGGTTGGCTCGGTGCGATCGGCGCTCTTGCCCTTGAAGCGGGGGTTTCTGGTGCCGTTTCGATAGCTGCTGGCGGTCTCTACGATTGGGCTTTCGGTAATGGCAAAGTCACGCCTCCCGACAGTATTCCGACTAATAGTAAATATACCGATGGTACTAACCATTGCGCGTCTGCTGCTGCTTGCGTCGCTCCGGGCTTGAAGATTCCTAGTAATCTTACATTTCGTGGCATTGAGTGTTCTCCTAATGGCCCTAACTTCACTCTCTGTAATGTTATGGTCAGCACAAGCGAACAGCAGACCCCAGGTTGCAAGAACTCATATCCTACATGCGATCAGCCTTATCCTTATACTAACTATGGCGTTTATCCCGACTCTTCCCCGGTTCCTCTCAATGGTAATTACTCGGTTAACCCTAAGACCGGCACGAGTATGAATTCGGGAAATCTTCCTGACTATCTTGCGTCTTCTACTGATGATCTCGACGGCGTTCGGTCCGCGCCTTCTTCTCCGTTCGCTGCTTCCAATGACGTTCCTGATTCAGTCGCATCAGCTAGCCTTGATCCGTCGGTTGTTGCTCAGGCTGCTAACGAGGCGTGGAAGGATGCCGCTGCTCGCCCTGGCTACGTTGGCCTCCCTTACGATCCTTCTAATGCTATCACTGGTGATGATGTCTCGGCTGCGGCTGCCGCTTCTGGTGGTATGCCTACTGTTGGTGACGCTGTGACTCCCATTTCTAACCCTGGGACCGTTGGCACGGCGGCGGACGGTAGTCCGGCCGTGCAGGGCGATGTGTCTCTTGGTGGTATTTCTTCCACTGGTGCCGATATGTCGACTGGCACAGGAACGGCCACAGGAACCGGCACCGCGACTGGAACCGGCACGGCTACCGGAACGGGCACCGCTACGGGCACTGGCACCGCTACAGGCACCGGCACTGACTCGGCGGCTGATAGTGCTTCCGATGATCTTGCCTCGTCGCTTTCTAAGTCCGGTTTTTTCGACTCTCCGGCTGTCTCTACTCCGGGTGATCCGTCTTCGCCTACTATTGATCAGATCATCGGACCCGTTTTCAACCTATTCCCCGGTCTTCGTTCTTTCGCCGTACCTTCGCATTCTTCTGTTTGTCCCGTTGTTACTCTTAATATCTGGGACCAGACGATTACCTCTGACTTTCATTGTCAGCTTGTAGAGAAGATTCGCCCTCAGCTTTCGGCTCTGTCGCTCGCGGTTTATGCGGTCGTCGCTGTCCTCATAATTCTTTCAGCTTAACTCTTGCGGCGTCTGTACAGACATTATATAAGGTGTCTGTACAGACGGTTGGTGTTTTATGTACGCTATCGTTCTTTCCGCTTTGTGGTCCGCTCTGTCTTGGCTTTTTCGTGCGATCCTTGTGAAGTTCGTGATGTTCACGGCGCTTTATTTGTTTTGTACGCAGGCCATTTCCTACGTCAGTTCAAAGATACCCGTCCTCTCTTCTGGTGACGGCGGTCTTGGTTCCGTCCTTTCTTCTTTGTCTTCGGGTACTTGGTACTTTCTCGATGCTTTCCAGTTCTCGCAGGGCGTTGGAATCATCTTGGCCGCGTATCTTAGTCGCTTCTTTATTAGGCGCATTCCGTTCTTTGGGTGAACATGGCTATTACTTGTTACACTGGTCTTCCCGGTTCCGGGAAGACATACGAGGTCGTTGCCTTTGTTATTCTTCCGGCTTTTAAGTCTGGTCGAAGAATAGTCACGAACATTTCCGGGATCAATGAGCAATCGTTTATCGAGTACTGTCTGAACGAGGGCCTTCCTCAGTCGTCGCTCGGCTCCGTTCTGTCTGTTCCGACAGATGTTCTTTGTTCCGATAGCTCGTTTCCCGATCTCCGCGACGAGTCTGTTACGGCAGACAATTCTACTTGTTTAATTCAGGCCGGTGATCTTCTTGTGGTCGATGAGTGCGCCCTCGTCTGGTCTACGTCTCATAAGATTTCGCCGTTGGTTTCGGCGTTCTGGCGTAAGCATCGGCATTTCACCGCCTCGGGCTCCGGCCTTGCCTGCGATATCGTGGTTATCTCTCAGGCGGCGGCTGACCTTCACCGCGATCTCAAGCTCGTTGTTGAGATTTCCTTTCGTGCGAAGAAGCTTACGACTGTCGGGCGTCCTGATTACTACTCGGTTGCCAT
>NZ_BAPY01000023.1:0-200 GCF_025994195.1 Asaia spathodeae NBRC 105894
GCCCCTCGTTCCCTGTTTTGTGAGTTTTTTTGGAATTAATTTGGGTTTGTTGGGTTTGATATGGGGGTGGGAATCGGGTGTATTCCATGTGTGGCGGGGTTTTTGGGGGATTTGAGGAAGTGTTTGACAACCCCCCCTGGTTTCCGTAAAAGCCCGTTCACCGCAGCGGAACACGCCGCGGTGACTGCCTTGGGAACTGA
>NZ_BAPY01000024.1:0-1312 GCF_025994195.1 Asaia spathodeae NBRC 105894
AGAGGTGGTCCCCTCTGTTCGGACAGTTTTATGGCTCTGCTAAGCTATAGCCGGATGTTGTCATGCCGCCTGTTTGACGGTGTTGCTGTTGGCCACTGGGTCCGGGGTTAACCCCGGACCCAGTGGCGTCGGCGCGTCATAATACGCCTCACCTGGCGTGCGTCCACCCAAAGCCGAGTGGGGCCGCTGCCCGTTGTAATGCGCGATCCATGCGGCCAGCCCCGCCCGCAGTTCCGATCCGGTCTCAAAAGCGTGCAGATAGACGCACTCGTATTTCAGGGACCGCCACAGCCGCTCGATAAAGACGTTGTCGAGCCAGCGTCCCCGCCCGTCCATGCTGATGCGGATCTCGCGTGCTTCCAGCACTTCCGTGAACCGGGGCGTCGTGAATTGTGACCCCTGATCCGTGTTGAAGATCTCCGGCACGCCATAGCGGATCAGGGCTTCCTGCAGCGCCTCAATGCAGAACTCGGCATCCATCGTGTTCGACAGGCGCCAGGACAGGACCTTGCGCGTCGACCAGTCCATGATCGCCACAAGATAGAGGAAGCCCTTGCGCATCGGGATGTAGGTGATGTCCGAGCACCAGACCTGATTGGGACGATCGATGACCAGATCCCGCAGTAGATAGGGATATTTCCGATGCGCCGGATGCGGCACGGTCGTGCGTGGTTTCTGGCAGATCGCCCGCAAACCCATCGTCGCCATGAGCCGACGGACGCGTTTGCGCCCGACTTCGTGGCCAAGCCTGCGAAGATGCCACGTCATCTGCCGCGACCCGTAATAGGGCGTCTCCAGGAACTGTGCGTCGATCAATCGCATTAGCGCGAGGTTCGCATCGCTCTCCGGCACGGGCCGGTAGTAGACGCCAGACCGGTTGAGCTGCAGCAGCGTGCACTGCCGCACCACAGAAAGCCGAGGCCGTTGCAGGTCAATCATTTGCCGCCTCTGAGCACGCCCAACCGAACAGAGGCATCCCGCAAAAAATCCCGTTCCACCAGCAACTGCCCGATCTTGGCGTGAAGCTTCTCCACATCGGCAGGACTGGCTGCCGTCTCCGGTGTCTCCTTGCCAGAGAAAATGCCCGCCATGCCCTCAACTGCCTGGCGCTTCCACTGGGCGATCATCGTCTGATGCACGCCGTGCTTTGATGCCAATTCCGCCAGTGTCTGCTCACCCCGGATCGCCTCCAGCGCCACACGCGACTTGAACTCGCCCGAATACCTCTTGCGCGTAACCTTGCCCATAAATCCGTCCTCTCTCAGGCCGGTCTATAGCTTACGCCCCTGTCTAAAAAATGGGGTCCACCTCT
>NZ_BAPY01000025.1:0-3072 GCF_025994195.1 Asaia spathodeae NBRC 105894
TGCAACAGTCGTGTCACCCGTATAGGTGTTGTTACCGGTCAACGTCTGCATGCCGCCATTGATCGTCAGACCGCCCGCACCAGACATCACACCGGAATAAACATTGCCAAAACCGTTATTGGCATTGGTCAGCACAAGCGTGTTGTTTCCGAGCACCGTTGAGCCGCTTCCGTCCAGCGCCTGGATGGACGGCGTAGTTGAGGTTGTGCCTGAGACGTCGAAAACACTATTGTTGTGCACACCAGACGAGGCCGAAATTGAACCGTCACCACTCAAGGCCAATGTGCCCTGACTGATGCGCGTCATGCCTGTATAAGTATTATTGCCAGAGAACGTCGTATAGCCTACCCCAGCCTGCTCGATCCAACCAGTCCCATCAATTATCTGACCTATAGTTATGGAATTTGGGTGAACTATATTCAGTTTTCCATTGTTTGTTATACCGGAACTATTGTTTATGCTGCCAGTATTGTCACCCCCTCCAAGTTGCAATGTTCCGGAAGATATCAATGTCCGACCGGTAAATGTATTATCTCCGGACAAAATGGTCGTACCAGACCCAATTTGGCTGATACTTCCAGATCCAGATATTATGCCTGAAAACGTGTTTGAGTCTGATCTGTTGAACGAAAGAGTTCCATTGTTAGAAAGAACACTATCAATCCAGCCGGCAGTCCCACCGTTACCAAGTTGCAGTGTACCTCCACTATTTATCGCTGCCTTAGTACGACTGGACGTCTCATTACCCGCCAAAATCAACGTACCGCCGTTGACGTTCATGCTTAGATTGGAGCTCAAATTCGACAAAGGGGAAGGGCTACCTACGGTCCAAACCCCCTGACCCCCTTTGTTCAGACTACCAAAGCCGGTCACTGTGCCAGAGAGGGTATCGCTGCCGCTATCTCCCAGCAAGTTCAGGGTAGCGGCGTTTCCACCACCCGATATGTTACCATTTACGTTAGATCCGTTATAAAGGCTCACGACGTTGCGCAGGGACCCTGAAGAACCCAACGAGATATTGCCGTTTATCGTAGATCCGCTTTGATTGATAAACGTGATAGATCCTGTACTGGAGTTTCCAACAATCGATCCATTACCCGAGGAACCCGCCGTTATGGTTCCGTAATTGTTTATCACATTACCAAGACCAGACGTCGTTCTGTTTGTGCCTTCAAACCATATAGCGGCGGAAGTAGCTGTGCTGATCAGACCATAGTTATTGATGATGTTTCCACCACCGATGGGGTTGAAGGCCTCACCATTGCTTGCGCCACCCGTTTGGACAACTCTTCCAGTTGTGCCAATATTGACGGTCGTATAGCTATTAAATTCGACAACATTTGGTCCGGTATTATACGGACCACCACCGTTTCCTGCATTTTGTACGGTACCGTTCACGTTGAGAACGTTTTGAGTAGAGGCAGTTCCTGATCCCATACTGATCGAGACGCCCTGCGTATTGACGAGAGCACCCTCCAGAATGTTCAGTGTGGTGATAGAATCGTTACTCCCTGAACCAATTCGACTTGTGATCGTGCCGGAGCAATTTACGTTCCCGGTAGTGCCGTCACATGCCGCGATAGCATCAGTGGGGTAGGATAAGAATCCCAATATCGTAAACAAATACAAATGAGAACTATGATTGTATATGAATTTATATGAATCTGTTTTTCTCAAGTCTTTGCTTCCCCGAACAGGCGCCATTAACGAATTCAACAATCCACGAATCTATTTCAGGAATGTTTTGACGATTTATCCACCCCTAGACTCAGATCGAACATATTTTTACAAAACTATAACGATCGAGCGCGTGTAACAAAGGTTAGTTTTTACATGAACCCTAATTCATCTGGGTGATATTTTGTTTTAATAAACTGCATAAGAAAGATCGTCATATATTTGAAATATACATCCGAAAATTGCCTGTTTGCAGGAACTTTACGGCATCATTTTTAACGTGACTTTGTGACAGAAAAGTAACGTTTTTTAACGCCAAAAACTCAAAAGAGACGGTGCCTCGCCTGCACTACTGATCTCTGGTGATTCGCTGAAAGCCTCGACGAGGCAAAAATGCATGGTCACAACATATTCGTTTTTCGGCGATCATGCATGCCGAGGCTGCATATTGTTTTAACATAGCAGTAGTGATTTTCTGCACATTTTGAATCTGTGCGTAGGCTTTATCTGGAACAAAATGAATGTCACTACGTCGGTCAAAAGCGTGCTGACATTTCCACTTGATGCTTTACGACACGTCGACGCACCGGATGTTCGGACCGGAGTAAATTGCAGCATCAGCAGGACATCTCCTTTGCCTCAAGCCTGTTTGATGTTGCATGAATTTTTGTTTCGCCCTTAATGAAGAGACTAAAAACATGCCACCTGTTTTATCAGGCGGAAGGACATATGGAGCGTGATGGGGTTTCTTTTCCTAAGCACTTTGACAAATTTCGCGTTGATAACCAACGCGTGCTTGGCGACATCATATTTGTAAACCGCAACGGCTTGAGCTGGCATGATACGACCCGGGAAAGCGGCCCGCACAAAACCTCTACAACCGCTGGAAGCATTGAGGTGATAAAGGCATTTTCATGCTAATGATGAGTTAATAACCCGTTGCGGAGGCCAAGGCTCGGATCGTTATGACTGATGCGCCCCACTTTGAGACACGCCTTACGGCTTGGAACCTACTGCTGAAAAAAGGGAAGCTAGTCCGCCTGATTGGACTGACAAAAGGTAGTGTGAGCACGAAACTTCATACGGTTGCCGCGGGAGATGTGTACTCGCTGAGCCTATTCATAACAGTGAGACATATAAGTAGGGCCACTGGCCTCATAAACATTCCCCTATCTGCGAATGGATAGGGGGCCAGCATCCCGTGAAGAAAATCGTGCAAAAAAAATTTCGTACATGACAATTATAAATACAATATTTAAAAAAAATTTGAATCATGTTCGACTCTCTTGCAGTCTTTCTACGGGTCGCCACACGTTATGGCCGATGCCCGACCACCTTATTCAGAGGTGGACCCCATTTTTTAGACAGGGGCGTAAGCTATAGACCGGCCTGAGA
>NZ_BAPY01000026.1:0-305357 GCF_025994195.1 Asaia spathodeae NBRC 105894
TAATATATAATATTATATTTAAAATATTATCAGTTATATAATCTGCATTATGTAAAATATGTAGTATTTTCCTCTATATTCCTCTTTTAGTTGATGATCCCGATTTGTCATTCGGCGAAATAGCCAGTGGCGGAAAGGCCCCGAAAGCATCGAGCTGCCTGTAGTGATAGGATGTCACGACGTCGATGCCGACATTGCGCACCATGCGCTCCAGGCCGAGCTGCTGGTATTCCTGCGCACGCAGGGGCAGGCACCGTTCGAGCAGGGCACGTGCCCCCTTTGGCGACACTACATAGGCACATAGCCCAAAGGCCTGCTGCAACCGAAAGGCCCGCGCCACCACCTCCTCATTTGCAAAGAGCCCTGCATTCCCCTGCATCTGTTTTTCATCCAGTGTCACGGTACCGCGGGTAATACCGGGCAAGGCGTCGATCGTGATCGGTGCGTTGAAATTATAACCCAGCAGGAGAACATCCCACCCTTCGGGCAGGTCTGCGATCAGTCTCTCGCTTTCGGTGTCGAAATTCCGGCAGAGAAGGGCATCATCTTCGAAAATGGCCAAGGGGGCGCCTTGCTGCACCGACTGGCTCCACAGGCCAAGATGGGAGAGGGCCGCACCAAGCGCACCCTGGGTATAGCGCAGGCCGGTTTCGGCCACACCGCGCCCGACCAGATCATCGAGCGAGACAGCCTGCCCCTCGACGCCCGTAACGCGCTCGATTGGCCCGACATGCCCGTTCGACCTGAAAAACGAGGCAAGACGTTCCTTGTCGACTTCCCGATTGATCACGACGCGACGCATGTCTTTTGCTCTCCCTCGCGGCAAACAGCCCGATCACACTGGATGATCTTATACCGCTCGTGAGGGAGAAAGGGAGAGCACCCTGATTGGCGCTGTGATCAATACCCCTTGGCGCGGTCATAAAGAAGCGCCGGGGTTTCGCCGCGTTCGAGCTGGCGAATGACGTCAGCCAGATAGAGCACCTGCGCCTCTCTCGACGCCTCTGACGCGATATGCGGTGTCAGGGTGATCCGGGGGTGATCCCAAAGCGGTGAGTCCGATCCGAGGGGCTCCTGTGACTGAACATCCAGCACGGCACCTGAAAGATGCCCGGTTTCGAGAAGCGTCAGCAACGCCTCTTCCACCAGATGATCCCCACGCCCGACATTGACCAGTCCCGCGCCCGGTTTCAGCTCGGCCAGAAAGGCCTCATCAAGCAGAAAGCGCGTCTGGGGCGTGCTGGGCAGAAGATTGACCAGCATATCCGTGCTGCCCAGCAGGTCAGGCAGGGCATCGCACCCGACATGCACGGCAACGCCCTCATCCTGCCCGCTCTCGCCAGCACGACGCCAGGCCGACACGGCAAAACCCGAACGGGCCAGTCGTTGTGCCACCACGGCACCGATCTGGCCGTAGCCCAGAACCGTGACGCGAGTCTGATCCGAGGTCCGTGACACCAGATTACGCGCCCAGACATGGCGTGCCTGTTGCAGCGCCCATGTGCGGGCATCGCGCAGAAGGCCTATCAGCGCCCAGAGCACATAATCGGCCATGAGCGCGCCGGTCTCTCCGCCGCCCATACGCACAAGTCTTACATGATGAGGGAATGCAGGGCTGGCAATCAGATGATTGACACCGGCCCCGGTGCAGAGAATGCCGCGCAGATGGTGCATCGCGCGCAGATCGTCATCGGACGCCTCCCAGACCAGGGCATAATCGGCGTCTTCACGACGGGTAGCAGGGTCAAACCAGGACAGGACCCCGATATCGGGAGCATGGCGCGCGAAAGAGTCGCGCCAGCCTTCGAAGGCCTCTGCGCCATCGGCGCTGATGATCAGACGCGGTGCCATCGACTGCCCCTTTACGGTTTCCAGAGATCGTCCTGTTTCTGATGACCAGACAGAAGGATCAGCCTTTCAGACTGGCACGTCTGAGCGGCATCGTCATGCAGTGAATGCTGCCACCGCCCTGAGAGAACTGGTCAAGCGGCGTATCGAGCACCGTCAACCCGTGGTCGCGCAGCATGGCGTTGATGCGCCGGGAATGCGAGGGACTGACCACGCGCCCTTCGCCCAGCGCCAGCACGTTGCACCCCATATCGCGCATGGCCTCCTTGTAGGTCACGGGCAGGATGCGGATATTCTGCGCCTCGAACCAGGCGAGATCCTCGTCTTCAAGCACATCGACCACGCCGATCGCGAGGCTGTCCGTCACCATCGTGAAGATCACGTCGAGATGAAGGAAATGCTCGGGGAAATGGATCATGCGGCAGGTCCACCCCGCCTCTTCGAAAGGCTTCATGAAAGCCTGCGCACCCTCGATCGTCGTGCGACCACCGCTCACCCCGACGGCCAGAAGGCCGGGCCGGATGATATGGATATCACCCCCTTCGACGAACCCTTCGGTGCAACGGGCCGTGATGGCGCTTTCGCCATAGAATGCCTCGATGCTTCGCGCTTCAGGCTGGCGCTCGGGACGCATGAGACGCGTCACCACCGTGCCCCATGGCGTGGTCTGGGACGAATCACGCGTATAGACCTGATAGGGCAACCCCTCTTCAGGGGTCAGGAAATGGCATTTCACCCCGGCTTTTTCGAGAAGTGCCACCAGACCGTCGAATTGCTGTTTCAGCAGCGCCGGATCAGGCCGCGCACCACTGGCGAGTGTGCGGATGGCAATGTCATTGCTCGGATTCCAGGTATAGAAATCGGGTGGGCAGAGCAGCACATCCGACAGGGTTCCGGTTTCACTATCGATGAACCAGCGCTCAACGGTCATCGTCTTCTCCCATTTTGATGCCATGCCGCCCTTGCCGGGCTGGGCCAGACGCTAGGACGGGCCTGATCATTCCTCAATCACAATGAGGTGGAGTTTGGTTTGGCGTTTCATAAATTAAAAATACCCCCTCTGCCCTCCATACTCGCCGGATACGTCAAGCGTATCGGGAGCGGTACAAGCGGTTGATCGTGTCGCAGGGAGAGCTATCATCGCATGTTGTCTGAAACAGGATCATTGCTCTTGTCCCGTCTGCGCCCTGCACCCACTCCCCGACGCCTGCCCCGTGCCAGCGGGTTTCAGGGGCGTATCGCCGAGGTCGATCTGCGGCTTCTGCGTGTCTTTGCCTGTGTGGCGCAGCATGGCGGCTTTGCAGCAGCAGAGCTGGCGCTGGGCAAAAGCAAATCCTCTATCAGTATCGATATTGCCGCCCTTGAAGACAGGTTGAGCATGGTTTTATGCCATCGCGGCCGGGCCGGGTTTGCTCTCACGCGTGAGGGCGAAGGTGTGCTAGAAGCCACCACGAAGCTTTTTAACGATATCGATCTGTTCCAGCAGCGGATCAACGATGTGAGCGGCACGCTCTCGGGCCGGTTCTGCCTCTATCTGCCCGATAATATCCAGTTTCATGGCGAAACGGCGCTGCTGCGCGCCATCCAGATTTTCACCAGCCGCTATCCAGCTGTCGAAATGGATGTACGTTCCGCCTCGACACGCGATGTCGAATTTGCCGTCCGCAACGGTACAGCGACCGCTGGGATCACTCTTTATCCGCATCAGCAGCCCGAGATGCAGGCTACGGCCCTGTTCAGTGAGCGCTCCAATCTCTATTGCGGCGCGCGCCATCCGCTTTTCGACCGTCCGGAAGAGACAATCGATATCGCCTCACTTGCCGAAGCGCGCATGATCAGCGTCAGCGATGCCGCGTCTTCGCCGAGATGGGACGAACTGCGCCCGAGCATGAATTTTACCGCAAAAGCAGACAATATCGACTCCCGCGCGCTCCTGATCTTGTCAGGCATGTATATCGGGTTCCTGCCCGAACTCTTCGTGACCCAGATGATCCAGCAGGACCGCCTGCGTCACATCGCCTTCAATGACCTGCATCTGGTCAATCATTTCTATTTCCTGATCCGCCCCACCCCGGAAAACGGCCTCATGGCCGAGACCTTCCGCTCCATTCTCGAAGAGACATGCTGATGCGGCGTTTTTTTCATATTCTGGCCCTGATCGCTCTTTGCCTCATAGGCGCAAAGGCACAGGCGCAGGAGCGTCCTTCTTTCATTGAGGGCGGGGTGCTGCGGGTCTGCACCAATCCGACGCTGCCCCCCATGACCTTTGTCAACGGGGCTGATCTTTCGGCGCTCGACGGCTTCGATATCGCCCTCGCCCGCGCGTTGGGCGCCTATTGGCAGGTACCGGTCGAATTCGAAACCATGGACTTCACCGGGCTGTTCCCGAGCCTCAGCGCCGGGCGTTGCGGGCTGGTGATGAGTGGTGTGCTGAAGCAGACATCCCGTGAGCGCCTGTTCGATGCCGTAGCCTATCTCGAAACCTCCCCCGTGATCGTGGCGCCGGAAAAGATCGCGCCGGTGAACAGCTTCGACGCGCTGGCCGGGCAGAGCCTCGCTGTGGAATCGGGCACGAGCTATGCCGCCCGCATCGAGGAAATCAACCAGGAACTCGCCGCACGTGGCAAGCCACCCATCGCGCTGCAGCAATACCCGAGTGAAGATCAGGTTGTGCAGCAGGTTCTGGTCGGACGTGTGCAGAACTTCCTGAGCCAGGATGTCGAGCTTTTTTACCGTGAGGCCCAGCTCGGTGGAAAACTGCATGTCATCTACAGCCCTCATCTGCCCGGCTATTCGGAGTTCGCGCTCTATCTTCGCCGCGCCGGTCAGGACCGCGCCCTTCTGGCCAGTGCGCTCGACACGCTGAGGCAGAAGGGCGACATCGCAGCACTGGAGAAAAAATGGAATGTGGGCAGTGCTGCGCGCAAGGCTCTTGGTGTTGCGACACAGAGGCCCCGCTTCAATACAACGACCTTCTTTTCCGCCCTGTTTTCGATGGCCTTTCTCAAGGGCGCGGGGATGACGCTGGCCATCGCCATCGCCTCTCATGCCACTGCCATCGTGCTTTCCATCCCGATTGCCCTGAAGCTGAATACCCCGCGTTCGCTATGGCATCCCTTTCTGCGTGCCTATGTCGCCGTGTTTCGTGGGGCGCCGACGCTGCTCCAGCTTCTGTTCATCTGGAATGCGCTGCCGCAATTCTTTCCGATTTTTCGCGAAAGCTGGTTCTCACCATTTCTGGCGACCTGGATCTGTTTGTCGATCAATGAATCAGCCTATCAGGTCGAGATCAATCGCGCCGCCCTCAGCGCCATCGACCCGGGGCAACTGGCAGGCGGACAGGCGCTGGGCATGAGCCAGGCCCAGATCTATCGCCATGTGATCTTTCCACAGGCCTTGCGTGTGGCGTTGCCGCCCACGATCAATGAGTTCATCTCCCTGCTGAAGACGACCTCTCTGGCCTCGGTCATCTCGCTGCAGGAGCTGCTCTTCATCACGCAGGTTCAGGTCGCACGCAGCTTCGAATTCACCGAATATTATGCGGCGGCGCTCGTCTATTATCTGGCCATGGTCTTTGCCTTCCTGCATCTGCAGAAACGCATAGAAACGCGCTTTGTCTGGGCAAGCCGTGATGGCGCCGCAAGAAAAGCCGGCAAATCCGTCCCGGCCTTGCCCGAAGCAGGAGGGACGCGTCATGCTGCATAATCTGCCCCCCAATCCCGATTGCGCTCTCAGCCTGCGCAAGATGAGCAAATTCTACGGCGAGTTTCTGGCGCTGGACCGGATCAGCCTCGATATCGGCCATGGTGAGAAGATCGTCGTGCTTGGCCCTTCCGGCTCGGGCAAATCAACCCTGATCCGCACGCTCAACCGTATCGAGCCCCATGATAGCGGTGTGCTGATGATCGATGGCGAGATCATTGACGACAAGACAAGCCTGCCTCTGCTGCGTGGCGCCGTGGGCATGGTGTTCCAGAACTACAATCTCTTCCCGCATCTCACCGTGCTGCAGAACTGCATGCTGGCACCCAGACTGGTGCGCAAGGCACATTACGACGCAACCGATTCCCTTGCCCGCCATTATCTCGAACAGGTCGGCATTGCTGAACAGGCCGATAAATATCCGATCCAGCTTTCCGGAGGGCAGCAGCAGCGTGTGGCCATCGCCCGCGCCTTGTGCATGGCGCCCGATATCATCCTCTTCGATGAGCCCACAGCGGCGCTCGACCCCGAGGCCATCAAGGGCGTCATCGGCATCATAGACGCGCTCTCGGAGCGGCGGATCACCACGATCTGCGTGACCCATGAAATGGGGTTTGCGCGCCATATCGCCGATCGCGTGGTCTTTATGGACAAGGGCACGATCCTTGAGGTCGCCACACCGAAATCCTTCTTTTCGAACCCGCAGACCGAGCGCGCGCGTCATTTTCTGAACCAGATGATCCATCATGGGTAATGATCTGACAAAGTGAGGTTTGGTTTTTTTCAATCGAAAGACAGGTCGTTTCGCCTTCTCAATGAGCAGGAAGCCACTGACGGGAGTCCTTTTCATGACGATGCGCCTGCCCAAAGGATTTCTCCGCCTTACCGGCACAGCCCTTTCGCTCTCAGCCGGGCTGGTGCTTCTCGGCACCCAGAACGCGACGCTGGCCGCAACCCAGAAGGCGGCCACACGCCACAGCGCGGGACACAAGACAGCAGCGCGGCACAAGCCCGTGCATGCCGCACCAGAGGCCATCCAGGTAACGGGCTCGCGCGCCCAGCGCTTTCTGACGACTGCCGCAACGGTGAATGTGCTGAGCGGCCGGGAATTGCAGGCGCTGCATATCACCAGCCCCAAGGATCTCGCCGCCTATATGCCCGGCCTGACCGCGGTCAACGCAACCTCAGGCAGTACGCCGGTATTCTCGATCCGCGGCATCGGCCTTGACGATTATACCGGCAACAACATGGGCGGGATCGGCATCTATCAGGATGGCGTGTTTGCGCCCTACCCCGTCTTTTATACCGGCCAGATGTTCGACACCCAGATGGTCAGCGTCGAAAAAGGACCGCAGGGCTTCGATTATGGCCGCAGCAGCACGGGCGGCAATATTGCTGTCGAGACCACCAAGCCCGATGGCAAATTCGGGGGGTATGTAAACTGGGGCTATAGCAGCTACGGCACCAACACCGCGAGCGCTGCCATCAATGTGCCCATCAGCGACAGGATACAGAACCGGACGGCCTTCTCCTATATCAATGGCGAGGGCTGGCAGCGCGACATTCGCACCAGCAAACGCTACGGGTCTCAGGACCAGCTTGGCCTGCGCAATCTGACACGATTTCTGATCGATGACCGATCGAACCTGCTGCTGAACATCCATTATACCCGCGACAAGGGCATCTCGATGTCGCCTCAGGCTGTGGATGGCGATGCGGTGAACGGCTTTGCCAATGGCACAGTGGGCGTCGGGCCGAACGCCTCATACAAGGCCGTGAATGTCGGATCGAACCGCGTGGGACGCAATGAAAATGGCGGCGGGGTTTCGATCAATTACACCCATGATTTCAACTGGGGACAATTCGTTTCCACCACGGCGTTCGACGCATTCCGCCGCAGCGATTACGACAATTACGACGGTGAATCGATCAGTGTCGGCGATTATCACTGGAATGACACGTCGCTTGCGCAGTCGCATGACATGCATCTCAAGATGGATCTGGCAAAGCGCTTCCACCTCACCGTCGGCATTTACGAATCTTGGGACAAGATCAACGGCGCCTATACGAGCTATCGCTCCTTTCTGCTTGGCGTGCCGAACGGCAATCTGACAGACCGCTTCGTGCAGCAGAATGTCTCGACCGGGCTTTATGTCAGCACAGTCACCAATGTTCTGAAAAATCTCGATTTCATCGCTTCTGGCCGCTTCTCATGGGATGATCGCGGCTTCAATGGCGGTACGATCGACGATGCGGGCGCGCTCACCACCAAAGGCGCCTATCTGTCACGCCTCGACACCACCCATTCCTATGCCCGCCTGACCGGGCGCGTGGGGCTGCGCTATACGATCGTTCCCGGTACGCTCGTTTATGGCACTATTTCGAACGGCTACAAGGCAGGCGCCTATTTCGCAGCCCCTGTCTCGGCGCCTCAGGCGCTGGATTATGTGCGCCCTGAAAACATGATCGCCTACGAGATTGGCGCCAAGACGAGCCTTCTGCATAATCATGTGCAGATCGAAGGCGCGTTGTTCGATTACGAATATCACAACCGTCAGACGCTTTTCGTGGCCGAGATGCCCATGAACATTACCTCGCTCAGCCTCGGCCCCATTCCCCGGGCACGCACCCGTGGTGGCGAACTGTCGAGCACGCTTCATGACCTGATCCCGAATCTCGATCTGCGCGGTTCCTTTGCCTATCTCGATGCGCAGAATATCAGCCCGGTCAACGATATCGGGGGCCTGCCGCTGCTTTCCACGGTCAGTGCCCATTCGGTGCTGCCTTTTGCTCCGCGCTTTTCCTGGAATGCGGTCGCCCGCTACGGCATCGATCTGCCACGCGCCTATCGCCTGACACTCCAGACCAGCTACACCTGGAAAGACAATATGCTGGTGGCGCTGGGTGACCCCAATGGCGTGACCGACAAGATCAGCTCTTTCGGCATGCGCATGGAAGTCGGGCCGAAAACCGGCAAATGGACAGCCGCTGTCTATGTCGACAACATGCTCAACAAGCACGGCAATACCTATTCCTTCACCGGGTCTGACAATTCCCGTGTGCAGTTCCTGCAAACCCCGCGCTGGGTCGGCTGCGACCTGCGCTATAATTTCTGACGGAGCCGCGATGCGCCTTGAGACCTATCGCACGCTCTGGGGCGATACCCGCCCCTGGGCCGACAGTATCGCCGAAGCCCGCGCAGAAGGGTTTGACGGGATCGAAGGGCGCATTCCGGATTTGCAGAACCTCCCGACCTGTCGCGAGGCGTTGCTCGCTAGCGGGGCTCCCTATATTGCCATCGCCATGACCGGCGGCGGGGTGGTGCCCCGTCAGGAAGCCTCGCTTGAGGATCATCTGGCCGATCTGGACGTCGACCTGGCCCGTGCCGCCCTGCTCGCTCCGCGTTTTGTCAATGTTCTGGGCGGGAATGACCGGTGGCCTGCCGCCAAACAAGCCGAATTTATCTCCCGCGCCATGGCGATCGGGCGCACTCACGACCTGATTCTGAGTTTCGAGACCCATCGCGCCCGGCTCTGCGCCACTCCCTGGGTCGCACTCGATGTCGTCGCCCAGGTTCCTGATGCCTTGTTCACAGCCGATATCAGCCATTGGGTGGTCGGCTGCGAACGTCTGCTCGATGACCCCTGCGACGATTTCAGCGCCTTTATCGCGCGCGTGCATCATGTGCAGGCGCGCGTGGGCTATGACCAGGGACCGCAGGTCTCGCATCCCGGTGCGCCCGAACATGCTGCTGCCTTGCGTTTCCATCAGGATTTCTGGCGCACCATCTGGATGGATCAGGCCCGGCGTGGCTATGCGTGCACCACGCTGACACCCGAATGCGGGCCTGACGGCTATACGCATACGCTGCCCTTCACCAATCTGCCCGTTGCAGACCGGCATGCCATGAATCGCTGGTTGCTCGATGCACAACGCGGGTCTTTTGCAGGGTGTTTCCCTGCTCCATCTCCAACAAGGAGTTTCTGACATGACAGAAGAGACGTTCACGTCCATTCCGGTGATCGACATCGCCGGGCTGTATGCCGATGACAAGGCCGAGCGTCAGAAAGTGGCCGCAGCCCTGCAGCACGCAGCCAGCAAGATCGGATTTTTCTATATTTCCGGGCATCGGGTTGCCCCCGAACTGATCGGGAATGTGCGTGAGGCGGCAAAGGATTTCTTTGCCCAGCCCTTTGAGAAGAAGATGGAGCGCTATATCGGCGCCTCGGCCTCTCACAAGGGTTTCGTGCCGGAAGGTGAGGAAATCTACAACAAATCCCGCCCCGACCATAAGGAAGCCTTTGATATCGGCTTCGAGGTGCCCGCTGATCACCCACTCGTTCAGTCAGGAACCCCGTTGCTCGGGCCGAATGACTGGCCGGAAATTCCGGGATTTCGCGAAAAAGCCAGCGCCTATTATGCGGCGGTGTTCGATCTGGGGCGCGTGTTGTTTCGCGGCTTCGCGCTCGCCCTTGGGCTCGATGAAAACGCTTTCGATGACGTCGCGCAATTTCCCCCGTCGAAGCTGCGCATGATCCACTATCCCTATGATGGCGAGGCGCAGGATGCGCCGGGCATTGGCGCCCATACCGACTATGAATGTTTCACCATTCTTCTGGCCGACAAGCCGGGTCTGGAAGTTCTGAACGGCAACGGCGAATGGATCGATGCGCCCCCCATTCCCGGCACATTTGTCGTCAATATCGGGGACATGCTTGAAATGATGACGGCAGGCGCCTTTGTGGCAACTGCCCATCGTGTGCGCAGCGTGAAAGAGGAGCGTTATTCCTTCCCGCTTTTCTATGCCTGCGATTACCATCACGAAATCCGCCCTCTCCCCGCTTTCGAAAAAGCTGATACGGAGTATGAGGCCGTCAAGATCGGCGATCATATGTGGGCTCAGGCCATGCAGACCTATTCCTACCTTATCGCCAAACGCGAGCGCGGCGAAATTGCCCTGCCCGAGGGCACACGACGCACCAATACATTCGGCCATTTCAGCAAGACAGGGGTGACACCGTGACGGCTCAGACCGAACAGGAACTGCGCGAGGAACTGGCTGCGGCCTATCGCCTCTATGCGCAATTCGATCTGACCGACATGGTCTATACCCATCTCTCCGTGCGCCTGCCGGGAGAAGGGCATCGCTTTCTGGTCAATCCCTACGGGTTGCTGTTCGAGGAAATCACGGCAAGCTCGCTTGTCGTGGTGGATTCAGAAGGTCACCCACAGCAGGAAACAAGCTGGCCGGTCAACCCGGCAGGGTTTGTCATTCATTCCGCCGTCCATCGTGCGCATCCCGATGCGGCCTGTGTGATGCACAGCCATACCCTGGCAGGCATGGCCATCGCTGCCCAGAAGGACGGCATTCTGCCGCTCAACCAGATCAATATGGAGTTCTACAGACGTATCGGATTTCACCCCTATGAGGGCATCGCAGCAGATGACAATCTGAGCGAGCGCGAACGTCTGGTGCGCGATCTGGGCGACAATATAGGGCTGATCCTGCAGAATCACGGCTTGCTCACCATAGGCAGTTCCGTCGCTCAGGCCTTTTATCGTATGTATTATCTTGAGCAGGCCTGCCGCGTGCAACTGGCCGCGCAATCGACCGGTGCGCCACTCCACTGCCCCAGCGAAGCCGAAGTGCTGCGCGCTCGTGCCCAGTTCGAGACCGACCCCGATCAGGGCCAGATGATCTGGAAAGCCTTGCGCCGCAAGCTGGACCGCGAACAGCCCGATTACAGGAACTGATAGCAGCCCCTCTCTTCTTCACTCAGAGGCGAGAACGGTATCGTCAACACCGATCATTCTCTCGATCCGCCTTGCATAAGCTGCTCTCGCACCGGTTTTGCCCGTTTCGTTCAGCCTGCTCACGGCGCGGGGAACGGGGGCAATAAAAAACCCTCCGGGCCGCAAAGCCCGGAGGGTTTTTTCGTGTCAGACGCTAAGGAAGATCAGAGAACGACCTTCACACCGAACTGGAAGGAACGGAGAACGACACCGTTCTGCGACCAGGACGAGTTGTAGAGATAGCCACCATAGGTTCCGAAATCGTAAGGCGATTTGAAGCCAAGCAGGTTGTAGACGTTGGCATAGGCGCTCCAGCGGCGATTGAACTGATAGTTCACCGTCAGATCGACATCCCAGAAAGCCTTGACCTTGCACTGCCCGCTCGGAACGAAGCTGCTCATGGTGAGCGCATCGGCGCAATTGCCTGCCGTGTTCGAACCCGTCTGGTCTTCTGCCGTCGTGCGATAGCCGCTGGTGTAATAAACCGTCGGCGTCACAGCCAGCTTCCGCCATGACAGCGTGTTGGACCAGTTGGCGCGCCAGCGAGGCGTTCCCGATGCAGAAACGGCGCCATAAGGACCGAGCGTGCCGGCAAAGCGATAAACCGAACCATCAGGATTGGTCAGGTTCATGCGACGGACAAAGGTCGCCGTGCCCTTGCTGTACCAATGAACTTCGTGGAACACGCCGGGAAGCTGCGTATTGGCTTCGAAAGACAGATCGAAACCGTCGGTCACGAGCTTGTTCGTATTGACGTAACCCAGATTGATGATGCCCGGACGGAGCTGGCCGCTCGGGTTCTGCGGATCGGCAATATCCGGCGTGACGGTTACGCCTGTCGGCAGAGCTTCACCTGCGAGATAGGCATTAGCCACGTTCGTCGTCCCGACCGGGTTCGGGGCGATATAGTGGTTCTTGCGGATATAATAATAATCGGCGCTCAGCGTCAGCCAACGCGTCGGACGGAAAATCGGACCGCCTGAGAAATTGGTTGAGGTTTCAGGGCGCAGATTCGGATTACCGGCTGTGTTCGAGCCAATGTAATAGGTCTGCGCGTAGTTATTGGCCGTGCCGTTTGAGTTCAGGTGCTGGCTGATGAAATTGGCATTGGTCGGTGTGTAGGTCGTGTAACCCACATTGGACCCGCCCGTTTCGGCAAAGCTCGGCACGCGGAAGCCCTTGGCGAAGGTGCCACGCAGAGTCAGCTTCTCGGTCGGCTTGAACTGTACACCGAATTTTGGGGAGAAATGGCTGAAGCCTTCGGAATAATGATCGTAACGGCCCGATGCATCGGCGGTGAGCATCTTCACGATCGGCGCATTGGCTTCAAAGAAGCCCGATTCCACCCAGCGGCTGCCCTGAGCGTTCACAGGGTTGATGATGCCGGTATACTGATTGGCCGGATTCAGCGTGTCGACCGGGTTGGCATTGGGATCATTCAATGCCTCGTATCGGATGTTGCCACCGATTGCGAGCTTGGCCATGCCACCCGGCAGACGGAACAGGCCCTTGCTGAGAGTCGCTTCGCCCGAATATTCCTGAGTGCGCGCATTGATCACATTACGCGGTGCAATCGAATTGAGCACAGACTGCGAATTGAGCGACGGATCGACAAAATTATAGCTGCCGCTCGTGATCGCGTTCTGGATACCGGCAATCGTGGGTACGCCTGTGATGGTCTGGTTCAGAAGCGTGTTCATCCCGACGAAATTGACGTCGTAATTCCAGTCAGAACCCCAGCGCGAAGGATGCCAGCCATTATAACGCACCGAGCCACGGAAATTCTGGCTGGTCTCGGTCGTGGTGGGCAGCAGATCGCCGAAACGGTAATTGACCTGGGCCTGCTCACCGAGCGCTGCGTAGGGGTTGTTCGGGTTGAGCGAACCGTCAGCGAGATAGACAGGTAGATAGGTGTTCTGCGCCGTGGCCAGCTTGGCCTGGCTGTAGGACGAACCACCATAGGTGGAAGCCGGTGTACCGGTGCTGATCGAACGCGCCTGTGACCAGGTAAACATGGCGGTCAGCTGAGAGCGCTCGGTGACATTGGCCGTGAAATGCGCCGTGGCACTGACGCGACGCAGGTCAGGCGCCAACTGGGCATATTTCTGTGTGTTCCACGAGCAGGCCTGGCTGGCGCCTGTCGTGCCAGAGACGGTGCCTGTCACCAGACCGTCTGTGCCGGTGCGGCATCCTGCCTGCTGGTTCAGGAGCTGCCACGGGCCTGTACCAGTGCCTGTGGCCGTAACCGGGCGAACGATAGCCGTTGTGGAAGGCGAGAAATTGGTGATTGCCCCATCGGAAACGATGTTGGCGTTACCGTTGCTGCCACCAATACCGGTAAGGTCGCCGTTATTATAGGGCGCATTCAACTGACGGTAATAGAGCGGGTCGTCCTGCTGATATTCCGAGTTGATATAGAAGTTATAGCCGTCCTTATGCAGGTCGCCATGACCCCAGGTGGCATAAAGACGCTGATGGCCCGCATCGCCGCGCTGGGTCAGACCACCCTCGGCATTGCCCTCAAAGCCCTTGATCTCCTTGCGGGTGATCATGTTGACCACGCCGGCAACGGCATCGGCACCATAAGTGGCGGAGCCGCCATCCTGCAGCACATCGACGCTCTGCATGATGGATTGCGGCATCCAGTTGGTGTCGACGAAGTTACGTTCGCCGTCATCGGCCAGCGGATAATAGGACAGACGCTGACCGTCCATGAGCACCAGGGTCGAATCCGTGCTCAGGCCACGAAGCGATGGGGCAGAAGCGCCAGCAGCAAAACCGCCACCAGCCGACCAGGCATTGGTCAGATTGCCCGCACCGTTGGAGGACAGGAGCTGCAGCGCATCGGTAACGGTCTTGATGCCGCGCTGCTGCATATCCTTCATGGTGATATGGGTGATCGGCGAGGCGCTGGTCGTGTTCGGGTCGCGGAACAGCGAACCCGTGACCATGATGGTCTCGGCGCCCGACGACGCATTGGCCGCAGAGCTGTTGGAGACGCGGGCCGAAACGACTTTCGCACGCGCCGAAGCGCTGGTCGCAGGCACTGTCACCCTGGATTTGGCGGGTGTCTTGGCAGCGTTCGCTGGAATCGTGGATGTTTCAGGCGATGAAACAGTTTGTGCCTGTGCCTCACTTGCGAAATGCAACAGGGCGACACAAGCGGTCGCGCCCATCAGTCCGGCAGCGAGTCCTCGTTTCCGTCGGGGTGACGGGGCAACCATGCTGCAGATCCCTGCAGCTTCATTCGTCTCTCGATTGAGGGGCGTCATCAGGCGTTCCGTCAAAATGGGTTATTTTGCGACAAAGATCGTCACAACATTCCTATTTCGTAACGGGAGTTCGTTAACGCTCGCAAGACAGGTTACAATTTTATTACAAAGTTTGGCTACCCTTGTGCAACAATGTCACACTGGGGCCCCTCCACCATTCTAAGACAATATCTCTATTTATCAGTAAGTTATGCCATGATCGCCAATCTTTCCATTTGCCCCGGGCACAACCGACACACCGTTACGGCATGGAAATCACTATCCTAATCGTTAATTACGTATGGTCAGGGATGCATGATCAGAAACTACCCGAATCAAAAAAGGCGGGACCATGGGCCCCGCCGTTTTTCCGTCTCACAGATGCTTCCGGGAGATTAGTGAGCCAGCCCCTTGGCTGAAGCTCGGGTAGCGTGGAGATGGGCTTCCACCTCCGGGTCGAGCTTCAGGAAGTAGGTCAGGATCGCACTGATGCAGTAGATGATGGAGTAGACAACCATCACACCGAACACGCCGAAGGCAGGCTCGAAGATGTAGACGATGGCCGGGCCAATCCAGACGCTGGCACCAGCACCGAGATTGAGCAGCGACATGGCGGCAGCTTTGTTCTCGGGAGCCAGATAGGGCATCAGGGCAGAGAGCGGCACATAACCAGCCAGGGTCATGCCATAGAAGGCACCGGCGATCATGACGATGAAGAGATGGTCAGGGCCGAGCAGGGTCGGTGCGAAATACAGGGCCATGGTGCTCAGCGTGGAGCCAACGCCACCCATGATCAGAACCGTATATCTCCAGCTCAGCTTGTCACTGATGATGCCCAGGAACAGGTTGAAGAAGATGTTGCTGATGAAGATAGCCTGAAGAACTGCCAGCCACTGGCCCATGGTGAAGCCGAGCGTATGGGTGAAATAGAGCGGCATGAACACCAGGAAGCCGAACTCGGCAGACGTGTTGATGGCGCGCACGATGCAGCCAATACCCACTTTCGGACGCTGCCAGCCAATGGCGAGCGACATGAACAGGGTCTTGATAGCACCCTTGTTCCCTGTCTCGACACGCGGCACGCGCTGCATGCCCAGAAGAGCCAGACCACCGCCGAAGATAACGAAGCTCAGCGCGACCCACAGAGTGGAATACCCGCCAATGATCGGCAGAAGGACACCCGCAATGGTCGTGCCCAGCGTTGGCAGACCTGCCGTGAAGCAGAACCAGAACCAGCCCACAGCCGAGCCGAGTTTCTGCACGGGGGCCGTGCTGACAACCCAGACGAGGAAGCCGAAAGCGAAAAGCGGATAACCGAAACCGCGCAGGCCGTAGAACAGCGTGATCAGCGCCCAGGATTTGGACGGCAGGGCAAAGCCGAGAAAACCGATCTGGAAGAGGATCCAGATTGCCAGACCGACCAGCATGACCTTGCGGCTGCCCCACATGTCCGAAAGCGCGCCCGAGGCCCATGCGGAAATGGCAGCGGTCAGACCGTAGATGGTGAAGAGACCGGCGACGTCATGCTCCTGAAAGCCGAGCGAGACGAGATAGGGTGAAAGATAGCCGCTTTCCACGCCATCGCCGATCATGAAGAGCAGCGTGCCGATGAAACCCCAGATCATGACCGGCGGAATACCTGCCCATGATACGAAGCGTTCGAAAGCCGTTTTTGGTTCGATGTCTTGCAGAGTGCCGGTTGCGGACCGTGCCCCCCCGACGAATGTCCCGCCTGCCATCGTGTGTCTCCTGAGTCTTACAAAAGGCCTCTAGCTGCTGGGCAGCGTGCCTGGCCCGTCCTCCTTTGCGCGGGTTGGCGGGGTCCGGCAAATCACAAAAAAGAGTTATAGATACCAGATCATATGTTCGTATGAGACGTTCACTCTGACAGCTTTGATATGATAAACGTTTTTTAATGGGTTCATTCAAGAACGATACATGAACTCAAAGGAAATATATCGTACATTATGACGTATTTTTGAATGAAACCTTCTCATTATTAGATAAATAAGCGTTTTCCAGCCTTCTCCATACAAATGCAAATTAAAGCCATTCATCACATTTTTATGATTTATATATTACTGGAATAGGTCATATTTGACATTTAGTTCGATCATAAATGAAAAACCGGTCTCTTTCATCTCACATGAAACGAGGCAGGTTTTCTTTCTGTCAAACCATGATCATGAACAGAGTTTAATACATATCATTTCATTCGGAATTCTAACATTCACCGCCCGCCACCATGGGGCCAGACAAGAGTCTTTCCATGACCACACGCACCCAGCGCGCCAACGCCATTCGCATTCTCGCCATCGATGCCATTTTCAAGGCACAGTCAGGCCATCCCGGCACACCAATGGGGATGGCCGACATCTCGGAAGTGCTCTGGCGTGACGTCATGCGCTACAACCCCGCCAATCCGGCCTGGTGCAATCGCGACCGCTTCGTTTATTCCAACGGCCATGGCTCGATGCTGCTTTATGCATTGCTGCATCTCTCCGGCTTCGACCTGAGCATCGACGATATCAGGCAGTTCCGTCAGCTTCATTCCAGGACACCGGGCCACCCTGAGTTCGGCTACGCACCGGGCATCGAGACCACAACCGGCCCACTTGGCCAGGGAATCGCCAATGCCGTCGGCATGGCCCTTGCTGAAAAAACCCTGGCGGCACAGTTCAACCGCCCCGGACTGCCGATCATCGATCACCATACTTATGCCTATGTCGGCGAGGGCTGCCTGATGGAAGGCATCTCGCACGAGGCCTGTGCCCTTGCAGGCACGCTCGGTCTGGGCAAGCTGATCACGATCTATGACCGCAACATGGTCACCAATGACGGACCGATCGACGGCGTCTATACCGACGACACCCGCAAGCGCTTCGAGGCTTATGACTGGCAGGTCATCGGCGAGATCGACGGGCACGACCCCGAGGCCGTTCTGGATGCCTTGACAAAGGCTCGTGCCGAAACGGGCCGCCCAAGCCTGATCATCTGCCGCACCACCATCGGTCAGGGCTGCTCCGAAGGCTATGCCGGCACCCACAAGGTGCATGGAGGCGTCCTGCCTGCCGATGAGATCGCGAAGATACGGACCCGTCTGGACTGGGCTCATCCGGCTTTTGAAATCCCTGACGCAATCTATCGCGACTGGGACCATCGACCGGCTGGCCGCGAGGCGGAATCGTCCTGGAACGCCCTCTTCGCCCGCTATGAGGCGGCGCATCCGGAGCTTGCGGCCGAATTCACGCGTCGTCAGAACAAGGGCTTTCCGGCAAACTGGCAAAGCCTGTCTCGCGACTTCGTCCGCAGCCTTCAGGACGCCCCCAAGGACATTCCCTCACGCAAGGCCTCGCAGAATGCCATCGAGGCCTTTGCGCCGCATCTGCCGGAAATGTTCGGTGGCTGTGCCGATATTACCCCGAGTTGCCTGACACGCTGGTCGGGCTCTTCTTCGGTCTGCTTCGATCCTGCAGGCAATTACGTCGATTATGGCGTGCGCGAGTTCGGCATGGTCGCCATGGCCAACGGTATTGCGCTGCATGGCGGGCTCATTCCCTATACCGCGACGTTCCTGATGTTCATGGAATATGCGCGCAACGCCGTGCGTATGGCCGCCCTGATGAAACAGCGTCAGATTCTGGTCTATACGCATGATTCCATCGGTCTGGGCGAAGACGGGCCGACACATCAGCCGGTCGAACAGCTGGCCAGCCTGCGTCAGACCCCGAACATGGTCACCTGGCGCCCCTGCGATCAGGTCGAGGCCGCCATCGCCTGGGTCAGCGCGCTTGAACGTCTGGATGGGCCGACAGCATTCTCGCTCTCTCGCCTGCCCCTGAAACAGCATAACCGCAGCGAGGCTCAACTGCGCGATGCATGGCGCGGCGGTTATGTGCTTTCAGACAGCACCGGCACACCCGATCTGATCGTGATTGCCACGGGCTCTGAAATGACCCTGGCCCTCGACTCCGCCGAGTCCCTGCGCGCCAGGGGCGTGGCCGTCCGTGTGGTTTCGCTCCCCTCGCCCGAAACATTCGATGCGCAGGATGCCGCCTATCGTGAAAGCGTGCTTCCCGATGCCGTAAGGGCACGCCTGGCCATTGAAGCCGCCAGCACCCTCTACTGGGCTCGTTATGTCGGGCTTGATGGCGATGTGGTGGGCATGACCGGCTTTGGTGAATCCGGCCCTGCGCAGGATCTGTTCCGCCATTTCGGCTTCACTGTCGACAATGTCGTGACCCGCGCCGAGGCGGTTCTGACCCGCATCAAAAGCCGCAAGACCCACTGATTTCTCTGCTTTCAGGGCGGCCCATGCGGGCCGCCCCCTTTTCTGACACCGGAACACTGGATTACCCTCATGGATCTTTTCGACCTCTCGGGCGACATCGCTTTCGTAACCGGCGCTGGCAGCGGAATTGGCCAGCAGATTGCCATTGGTCTTGCAGAAGCAGGCGCCTCGGTGGCCTGTTTCGACCTGCCGGGTTCACGCAAGGGACTCGATGAAACCGCTGACCGCATTCGCGGGCTCAAGCGCTCTGTTCTGGTCTGCACAGGCGACGCCACGGATGAGGTGAGCCTCGCCGATGCCATTGCCGCCACCCAGACCGAGCTGGGTCTGCTTTCTGTCGCGGTCAATGCCGCAGGTATCGCCAATGCGGCTCCGGCAGAGGAAATGGGCCGTGATCAGTGGCAGCGTGTGCTCGATATCAACACTACTGGCGTGTTTCTCTCGTCTCAGGCCGAGGGTCGCGCCATGCTCGCCAATGGCCGCGGGTCGATCGTCAACATCGCCTCGATGTCGGGCGTGATCGTCAATCGTGGGCTCATGCAGGCGCATTACAACGCCTCGAAAGCTGCCGTGATCCATCTTAGCAAGAGCCTGGCCATGGAATGGGCAACCCGTGGCGTTCGCGTGAACACCATCAGTCCCGGCTATACCGCCACCCCCATGAACACCCGCCCCGAATGGGCCGAGCGCGTGAAAGTATTCGAAAACGACACTCCGATGAACCGCATCGCCCTGCCGCGCGAAATGGTCGGACCGGCTATTTTCCTTTCTTCCCGCGCTGCGTCTTTCTGCACGGGTGTCGATCTGCTGGTCGATGGTGGCTTCTGCTGCTGGTAATGCCCGTCAGAGGGATGCCCTGACATCTGCAAAGGGGCATTGGCCCCTTTGACACCGCTTTTCAGGAGGTCAGGCGCTCTATCGGCAATTCGAGCGTGTGCTTGATTTCCGAAAGCGCCACCATCGAGTTGACTTCCTGAATACCGGGCACGCTTGCCAGTCTTTTCAGGAAGAACTGCTCATAGGATTCGATATCGCGCGTCACGATGCGCAGAATGAAATCCGTCGACCCCAGAAGCACATAACAATCCTGCACCTCGGGAAAATCGCGTATCGCTTCCTCGAAAGCGGCGAGATTGCCGCGCGCATGCGCCGTCAGCTTGACCAGCGCATAGAGCTGGGCGTTCAGCCCGATCTTGCGCCGATCAACCAGATAGACCTGCTTTTGCAGAATGCCCGCATCCTTCAGACGCTGGATGCGCCGCCAGCAGGGCGCCTGGGAAAGGCCAACCAGATCGGCCAGCTCGGCTGTGGAACGCGATGCATCCTGTTGCAGCAGGACCAGCAGGTGCCGATCAATCGCATCGAGTTCCTCAAGCAATTTTTATGCTCCATATTGCCGTAAATCCGAATTGTTTTTTCTTTTCAATAGCTGAAACGCATTGAAAAACGCAATTTTTATCAGAAAAGAGCGTGATATCGTCTCGTCAGACGATCGCTGCCTTTCCGGCTTGCGATCCTGTTTTTCGCATCTTTCTTCAGGATCGAGACCATGACAGCAAGCCTTGCCAGAACCAGCACGCTCAATGCCCGGAGCGGCGCCGATATCCTGCTCGAAATTCTTGCCAGCGAGAAAGTGGAGTATATTTTCGGCAATCCCGGCACGACCGAGCTGCCCTTGATGGACAGCCTGCTGCGCAAGCCCGATATCCGCTATATTCTGGCCCTGCAGGAAGCCAGCGCCGTCGCCATGGCCGATGGTTACGCACAATCATCAGGACGCCCCGGCTTTCTCAACCTGCATACGGCAGGCGGTCTGGGCCATGGTATGGGCAATTTGCTCAACGCCCATGTGTCGCAAACGCCGCTCGTCGTGACCGCCGGACAGCAGGATCTGCGTCACGCCGTCACCGATCCGCTGCTTTTCGGCGATCTGCTCAAGATTGCAGAGCCTGCCGTGAAATGGGGCAAGGAGGTCGCCTCTGTCGACCAGCTGCCGACCCTCGTGCGACGCGCCTTTCACGACGCCGACGCAGCGCCGTCCGGCCCGGTCTTTCTTTCGCTTCCCATGGATATCATGGAAGAGATGAGCACCATCGGAAGCGGCGCCCCCTCACGCATCAATCGCGATTCCATTGCCGGAGGTCTGCCAGAACTGGCCCAGGCACTCTCAGCCATCGCACCGGGGCGCCTGGCCCTGATTGCGGGGGATGAGATTCACGCCAGCAAGGCTGCCTCGGAGGCTGTTGCCGTGGCGGAAATGCTCGGGGCACCTGTCTATGGCTCATCCTGGCCGTCTCGCGTGCCTTTCCCCACCGCGCATCCTCTCTGGCGGGGCAATCTGCCGACCACGGCGCGCGGCATTGCCGAGATCCTCTCGGATTACGATGCCATTTTTGCCATTGGTGGCAAATCGCTCATCACCATTCTTTATACCGAAGGCTCTGCCGTGCCTGAGGGCTGCGCAGTGTACCAGCTTTCGTCGGATGTGACCGATCTGGGCCGTACCTACCCGACCCTTCTCTCGAGCTGTGGCGCGCTCAAACCGTCTCTTACGGCCTTGCTGCCCCTTCTCTCGACAGCGAGCGCCGAAAATGCACTTCACTATGCGGCACTCGGCAGCGCCGCCCGAGACAGAAGGCAGGAAGAGCGTCGTGCCCTGCATGCACGCGCCGATGCAGGCTTCGATGCCGAGCGCATTCCGCCCATCCTCGCTGCCCGCGAGGCGGTGCGTGCCATCGGGCCACACACACCCATCGTCGACGAAGCCATCGCGACATCGACTTTCGTGCGCAGTTTTCTCGAGAGTAATGACCCGGCGCAGTATTCCTTTCTGCGTGGGGGCGCCCTTGGCTGGGGCATGCCTGCCGCCATTGGCTGCTCGCTCGGCCTCAAACGCGAGCCCGTCGTGTGCCTGGTAGGCGATGGCGCCGCCCTTTATTCACCGCAGGCGCTCTGGACCGCCGCGCATGAGAAACTGCCTGTCACTTTCGTGGTGATGAATAACTGCGAATATAACGTGCTCAAGAACTTCATGCGCGGTCAGGCAAACTATACGGCAGCCCAGACCGGTCGCTTCATCGCCATGGATCTCGTCAATCCGACCATCGATTATCAGGCACTTGCCACCTCGATGGGGGTTCCGGCGCGTCGCCTGACACGCGCACAGGATATCGCTCCGGCCATTGAGGCCGGCATTGCGAGTGGGACCACCAATCTGATCGAAATCATGATCAGCCGGTAAGGTGCCCTTCACGGCACCATCCGAAAACCAGCCAGGGCGCGCGCCCTGGCTGCCGGTTCTCACAGATCAAGATGAAAGAACTGGTTATACGCGCTCGCCTGATAGATGCTGAAAGCTGGCCCGCTGACAAAACCGCTCTTGCGATATAGCGCGATCGCTGAGGCGAATGCCGGGGTGGTACCGGTCTCCAGACTCAGGCGTTTCAGGCCGCGCTCTCGCGCCGTGGCGATGATGACCGCCAGAATTTTCGCCCCGGCCCCGCGTCGCAGAAAATCGGGATGGGTACGCATCGATTTGACCTCAGCCAGTCCTTCCCCAAGCGTTTTCAACGCCCCGATCGCTGCCACACGCCCATCAATCCGCGCTGACCAGAGCGTGACTTCAGGCACCTGCAAACCCGAAAGATCAAGGGCAAACCGGCTGGCTGAAGGCGTATCCTCCGCCATGCCCGCCAGATGAAGGGCCAGCAGGGCACGGGTTTCTGCCCCTGCAAGATCATCGACCCGGATTTCGATCATGTGACGCTTCGCCTCCTGCTGCTGTCAGGGGTACACTGAGGGACAGACCTTCTCACTGGAAAAGCACGCTCTGGAAATTCTGGCGCGCGCCGCCGGGCGTGTGATGGGTGTGTCGCTGCCTTGCCCGAATAGACTTCATCCCAACAAACGCGGCCATCGCCCATGCTGCCTCCTCCTTGAGAGACGGGCAGTATAGGGCAGCGCCCGCGTTGAACCGTCACACATTTCTGCATGGTGCAACGCCAGGCCCGGCTGAAAATTCGAGTAACGTCCAGTATTACTGCTCGAGAAAGAAGTCTGATCACGACAGAGGGTTGGTTTCTGCTCTCGAAACCTGAGCGTCGACCATGAATCCTCTGTGGCATTTTTTTATAGGCCCGATGAAGATTTCATGACGCGCCCCTTGGCGTCTTCCAGCCCCCTCAAAGCCATGTCCTTATCGCGGCTCCCTGGCCCGATTTCAGGGCCCGCTTTCAGGATCTGTCGATGCGCCTTCGCTCTGCCTTGCCCCTGACTCTCCTTACGGCCGTGATGGGCGTTGCCCATGCCGGGCCGATGGATGAGACGGTCCATCTCAACCAGATACAGGTGATCGGCACCCATAACAGCTACCGGCGCGACATCTCGCCCACCACGCTGAAATGGCTGACAAAGCTCTCGCCTCAGGCAGCGATTGCGCTCGATTATCATCATGACACACTAACGTCACAGCTCGATCACGGCGTGCGCCAGCTTGAAATCGACATCTATGCTGACAGCAAGGGTGGCCGCTATGCCCATCCAAAGGGCCCTGAATGGGAGCGCAAGGCGGGGCTGACGCCCGATCGCGACCCGACTCCGCCGCATGCAATGCAGGGCACAGACTTCAAGGTCATGCATATCGTCGATATCGACCAGAGATCGAACTGCCAGCCGCTCCGCGTTTGTCTGTCCGAAATCAAGGCCTGGTCGGACGCGCATCCGAACCATGTGCCTGTCTTCATCGACCTTGAAACCAAGCAGGATATTCCCTTCGGAGGCGGCAAGCTCGATTTCACGCCACCGGAAGTGTTTACCCCTGCCACCTATGACAGGCTCGATGCCGAATTGATCTCGGTTTTCGGACAGGACGGAATCGTTACCCCCGACCAGGTGCGCGGCTCGGCAGAGACGCTCGACAGCGCCGTGCATGAACATGGCTGGCCCAGCCTGTCACAGACGCGTGGCAAGGTCGTTTTCCTGTTCGACCGGCCTCATGACACAGCGCGCTATACCCAAGGCCACCCGGCCCTGCGCAACCGTATCGTCTTTACCAATGCCAAACCCGGCGACCCTGACTGTGCTTTTACAGAAATCAATGAGGGCTTCATCGGCGCCAAGGGCAATGGCAGCGAGGCTGTCGACAACGCCGCAGCTGCGCGTGTCATCCCGGATCTGGTGAAACAGGGCTATCTCGTGCGTACCCGCGCCGATGCCAATACGATCGAAGCGCGGCAAAACGATCTCGAACGTCGCAATGTCGCTTTCTATTCCGGCGCGCATCTCATCAGCACCGATTATCCCGGTTTCGAACCAGCGCCGTGGCATGATTACGCGGTCAGTTTCGGCCCGAATCTGGTCGCACGCTGCAACCCGGTCAATGCTCCGGCTTCATGCCGCAGCAACGCGCTCGAACCCTGAAAGAGTCAGGCGTCCCTCTCGACTGCCGGGAAGCCTGCCCCTGCTCCCATGATCGACTCGGTGCCACCTGGAAGTCTTGAGTCTCGACCGAAGGCTTTCTGCCGATAACACGCCCGGCGCTTCTGCGAGACTGAACGCCGCCCTGTGAGCAGAGAAATAGCCGCGCCCACCAGACGGGCGCGTTCGATTCCTGCTCTCTCAGTGATCAGGGGCGCTCATACGACCTGCCAACCCGCCTTCGAGAGAGCCAGAATCACTGTTCTCCCTCTCGCCACCAGCGTGCAGCCCCACAGAGCCCGTTGAACGCGCCTGTATCCTTGCCAGACGGGCATCGAGAACCAGCTCCATGCTGACTTCCCGCCTAGCGTCCCTCCCCGATCCAACGGCGAGGAGAAGAAGAAAAATGAAAAAAAATCGCTACCCCCTGTTGCCAAAAGAAATTGGGACTGGTAGTTCCCCCTTCACCGAAGACGAGGACGTTACGGCCTCCTCCGAAGCGGTTGCTGAAGCTGAAAAGCTTCATGCGGGTGTAGCTCAGTTGGTTAGAGCGCCGGCCTGTCACGCCGGAGGTCGCGGGTTCGAGCCCCGTCACTCGCGCCATTTTCTCCGAAAACTCGATCAGAAAATCCAGTAAACCTGCTTAATCAAGCGCCGGTTTTCCGTGTGCGTGCTTTCTGCCGGAGCAGAAAGCGGAAGCAGACGTCTTATGGAGAAAAGTGCGGCCCTCAAGCCGCCAGATAAGTGTCCAGAACCGCATCCGTTGGGCCGTCCATGCGAATCTGACCGTTCTCGAGCCAGATCAGGCGCGTGCACCAGCGTCGGATGATCTCGGGCTGATGAGACGACATGACAAGCGTATCGGAATCCTGCACGAGGCTCTCGATGCGCTTTTTCGCCTTTTCCAGAAAGGTGATATCGCCTGCCATGAGCCATTCATCCATCAGCAGCACATCAGGCGTAATGGCCGTTGCCAGACCGAAGGCAAGGCGCACCAGCATGCCGCTGCTATAGGTCTTGACCGGCAGAGCCAGAAAATCACCCAGCTCTGCAAACTCGGCAACATTCTGCGCGATCGACCCGGCCTGGGCCTGCCCGAACCCATGGAACAGGCAGCGCAGGCGGATATTCTCCAGACCTGTCAGTTCCATGTTCATTCCAAGCTGCGTGTCGAGCAATGTGCCGATCGACCCACGGACACGCACGCGCCCTGAAACCGGCTCGTAGATACCGGCCAGAGCGCGCAGAAGCGTCGTCTTGCCCGCACCATTCCCCCCAATGAGGCCCAGACGCTCACCCTTGTCCAGCGTGAAGCTGATATCCTTCAGCACGTCGATCGTCACGCGATGACGTACATCTTCCACCAGGGCGCTACCGGCCCGTTGCCCGCTGCGATTGCTGACGGCACCGGCCATGGAACGCTTCAGGGTGCTGTTTTCAGAATGATAGACCGGAAAGTGCAGGCACAGACGGTCAACGAGAACTCTGGTCATGATCAAACCCAGTAAGCGATGCGGGCACGGAAACGGGCGAAGAAGACAGCCGCAAGGACAATCAGAACGGCGCTATGGGCAAGAGCCGCCTCCCAGATGACGAGCGGAAGAGTCTCCCCCAGAAGCGGTGCACGAATGATGGCCAGGAGGGGATAGAACGGATCGATCAACAGCCAACCTCCAAGGGTGCCAACAAGTTCAGGCTTCCAGATCACCGGCGTGACAAAGAAGAATACCTGAAGCAGGGAGCCCACGATTGGCGGGATATCGCGAAAACGCGCGCCGAAAAGCCCGAGGCACAGCGCGATGGCAAGACTATCGATAATCCAGAGCCCGAGCGCAGGCAGGATCAGCCAGATTTTCAGGGGTACGATATCGAAAATGAGAAAGACGACCAGAACGACGACGGCATTATGTGCCAGAACCAGCAGGTTACGGATAATGGCCTGAATCGCGAAGACGCTGAACGGTCTGCGGGCAGACTGAATCAGGCGCGTTTCCTGCGAAAAGACGGTCGTGCTCTCTGTAATGAGAGTCGAGATATATCCCCAGAGAACAAGAGAAAGCGCCAGAAAAGGCAGATAGGTTTTCAGCACGATGCCGAACAGCTCGGCATAAAGAAACCCCAGCGCGATCACCATGACAGCCGTCGTGATTGTCAGCCAGAACGGCCCAAGAACCGACCCGCGATAGCGCATCTTGATATCGAGCCACCCCAGGGTCATAGCCAGAGGCAGAAGACGAAAGCCCTCACGCAGATCGACGAATGCCGCCTTGAATCGCCCCCATCCTGACAGGGGAAACAGATCAAGTATCGTTTCCCTGTCGCCTGCCCTTGGCTGAGTCGTGTTCATGCTTCTCGCTCTTTGCTTGACCAGAGCAGAAGCTCTAGCCTTTCAGACGCGCCGCTCCAAGGGTCCGTGCTCTCAGCCGGCTCTCGTCGAAGCAAAAACCAACGGCTACCTTGCGCAAGATGGATTGCAGGACGCGTCTGGTCTATGATCACGAAGCAGAGCTCGAGGCCTTTCAGCAGAAATGACCAATGCCGATTATTTCATGATCTGTTTTGTTTTCGCCGGCTACGCGATCGGCCCGCTTATGGCCGGGCTTCTGATTCACCGGATCAACAAGTCGGACCTGTTCAATTCTTCCGACGACTAGAGAAACCGCCACACACAGGCATGACGGCGTCATTCCTTCAAAACGAGACGGCAAGCCCCTGTCGGGCGATCAGAAAACGAAACCCCTCGACATTACCTGCCTGAAGTTGGGCTGCGATAAGATCCTCTGCCGACGTCCCACTGGTAAGGAGAGGCTTGATATGGGCAACAAGCACCGGGAAGCCCTTCATCGACATACCAGCCTCAGCCTTCAATGCAGCAAGCTCGTGCAGTAGCCAGGCGGGGGTCAGATGGCCGTATAGTTGTGAGTCGGGCCTGCTGTTGTCATAGGAACACTCGATGATCAGGCCACGAAGCTGGTGAGCACGGATCAAAGGGGCAACAGCTTTCCAGAGTGCGGCAAGCCTGTCTCCCTTTTCCAGAGCATCCGGCCCGGTGTCGCCGAGATAGAGCAGCGCATCAGACCCGGAGCGCAGCAGGAATGCCGTCGATTCAACAGCACCATGGCTCAATGGATAGGCGATGACGCTCAGTTCCGTGCCTGAGAGCGGTACGATCCGCTCGGGAAGCAGATCATGATAATGATACAGCCCCAAGGCAGGCTTTGCCCCACGATCGGCCAGATTGGGCCAGACGCGATGATTGAAAAGGTCATCTTGCATTACCGACAGGACCGACGGCAGGGCATAGATGGGCTTGCCCCGATCATCGGGGGACACAGCCAGCAGCCCCGCCACATGGTCCAGATGCGCGTGGCTGAGCAGATAGCCCTGAATGACATGATGGATCAGCAGACCGGTACGCGAGGATTTCGGATCATCCGGCAGGGCAAGATGATCGAAATCATGGGCGGCATCCGCTTTTTCGATGCCATTCATGACCGTACCGGCATCCAGAAGAACGCCGACATCCGCCCCCTGCTCGCGCACGAGATAAGCACTCAGATTACCGTCCTCGAGCCCGCCATGTGCACCGAGTACCGTTACGTCAAAGCCTTTGGCCCGTGCCAACTCACCGGGGAAGAGCATAGCAGCCATAAACCCGCCGATAAGAGCAATCTGTCTGAACCTGGCACGCATGCAACTCACTCCCCGCCTCCCTGTCTTTGAGGCCGTTAACGAGCAGGTATCGGCATCATCCGGCTGAGACAAGGTGAACGCGCAAACCCGACACACGGGATGGTGCGGCCAGGGATCAGGGGACGACCTGCTTGCGAGAAAGCCAAGGTTGTTACAGTGTCGTTGCAATTACAAATAATACCACTGAAGCTCAAAGAAAGAATCGTGGAACCACCATGCAAAGCGTCAGATCAGGACCGATTGCGCGATCGATTTCATGCCCGCTTTTCCTGCTTGCCATGTGTTTGCTGGCCGGCTGCGATACGCCTGCAAAAGACGGCTCCTGCGTCATTGGTACGATCGGGCGCCTGCCGCTTGATTCGTACAAGAATACGCCAGTGGTACGGGCTACGATCAATAAGCATCCCGTCCTGTTCACTGTCGATTCAGGGGCTTTCAACAGCGTGCTGAGTGAAAAATACGCAGACATGCTCGATCTGACCTATTCCACCGGCATGGTGAGAACGACCGGGGTCAAAGGCACGGAACTCCAGCGTATCGTGCAGGTGGACGATATCGGGCTTGGTGGCGCCACGAACACAAACCATGCCTTTGCCATGACCACACAATCCTTCGGTGCCACCAAACCCCCTCAGCCGCCGCTGGTGGGGCTTCTGGGCGCCGAGATCCTGCTCGCAACCGACCTGGTCATCGATATGCCGCATCATCAGATGCAACTGCTCGACATGAAGCGCTGCCCCTATCCGGCGCCATTGTGGAAGGGGATGATGCATACCGTACCAATCGAGCGCGATCTCGATCAGATGCAACTCCATCTGCAGTTCACACTCGATGAGGGTAAACCGATACAAGCCATTTTCGATACGGGCGCCTCACGCACCGTCATCCCACTTCGCATGGCACATGAACTGGGTGTCACTGATGAGATGCTGAAAAAAGACCGAGCCTCGATCGATTTCGAGGCCGTTGGCAGCGACAGGGTCACTGCCTATCATCACCATTTCAGGGCGATGACACTTGGCGATTTCACGATCCATAATCCTGAAGTGATCATCATGAATAATGATACGCTCGATCACGCCCTGTTCGGCGCTGATTTCCTGCGTCATCACCGCGTCTGGATCACGACGCAGCACACGATGTACGTGCAGCATATATCCGAGATACCGCCTGACGAAGATCAGCCGCAGCCTTCCTCCGCAGCCCCAGGAACTGCCGCCAAATAAGATCTGCTGCGAAAAAGACCCATTTTTCACTTGCATCGCGCGCCCGGCTCGCCGACATGCGAGGCATGCCATACGCCGTAAAGGAACTCTTCGCGACACTTCAGGGAGAAGGTGCCCATACAGGGCGCGCCTCCGTGTTCTGTCGTTTTGCCGGATGCAATCTCTGGTCTGGCCGTGAAGAAGACCGCCATAAAGCCGCCTGCCAGTTCTGCGATACCGATTTCATCGGCACCGATGGCGAGGGTGGCGGTCGTTTTGCCACAGCAGAAGACCTAGCTCAGGCTCTGGTCACCTGCTGGGATCAGGCATCGTCCGAGCCAGAACGCCGTTATGTCGTCTTCACGGGGGGAGAGCCCCTGCTGCAGATTGATGACGCTCTCGTCGCAGCGGTGCATGAAGCGGGGTTCGAGATTGCCATCGAAAGCAATGGCACGATCAGGGCACCGGAAGGAATTGACTGGGTCTGCATCAGTCCCAAACCAGCCAGCACTCTCGTGCAGCGCTCGGGACAGGAACTGAAGCTGGTCTTCCCGCAGGAGGCGCTCCCCCCCGAACTGTTCGAGACCTGGGATTTTACCCATTTCTGGCTGCAGCCGATGGATGGACCCGATCGCATCGAAAACACGCAGAAAGCCGTTGCCTACTGCCTGAAAAACCCGCGCTGGCGCCTGTCGCTGCAAACCCACAAGCTGATCGGGATTCCCTGATGCTCTCCAATGACACGGCGATCGTTCTTTTCTCAGGTGGGCAGGATTCCGCCACCTGTCTGGCATGGGCGCTTGATCGTTTTGCGCATGTCGAGACCCTGGGTTTTGCCTATGGCCAGCGCCATGCCGTTGAACTGGAGTGCCGCGATAGGCTGCGTGTTTCCATGATCGACGCCAGACCGGAATGGCGGGATCGACTGGGCGAGGATCATACGCTCGACCTCTCTGTTCTTGGCCAGATTTCCGAGACCGCACTGACGCGTGAGGCGGCCATCGAGATGAACGAGAACGGCCTGCCCTCGACTTTTGTCCCGGGCCGCAACCTGCTTTTTCTGAGTTTTGCCGCAACACTGGCCGTCAGACGCAACGCCCGCCATATCGTTACCGGTGTGTGCGAGACCGACTATTCCGGCTATCCCGATTGTCGTGACGACACCATCAAGGCGCTGCAGGTGGCGCTCAATCTTGGCATGGAGACGCGCTTCGTGCTGCACACGCCACTCATGTGGCTGGACAAGGCGGAAACCTGGCGCCTCGCCGAAACGCTGGGCGGCAAGGCCATGGTGTCGGCGATCAACCGCGACAGCCATAGCTGCTATCTGGGCGACCGCGCGCATCAGCACGACTGGGGCTTTGGCTGCGGCACCTGCCCCGCCTGCGAACTGCGCGCCAAGGGATGGTCAAGCTATGTCGGCGCTTGAACTCAGCTTTACCCGGCGCTTCAGCATGGGGCATCGCCTGATTGCAGGCAGTTCCGAGCGTTGTGCCATTCCGCACGGGCATAACGAGTTCGTCACTGTCACGCTGCAGGCGCGTACTCCATCGCGCCTGGATGGCGCGCGCAACATGGTCGTGCCTTTTGCCGAGGCAAAAGCACGCTGGCACGATTTCATCGATACCCGCCTCGACCACGCTTTCCAGATCTCGTCGTCAGACCCGCTGCTTGGGTGGTTTCTTGCGAACGAACCCGCACGTGTCGACCGGATTGTCGTGACACCCGGCGACCCCACCACCGAATTGATGGCTGCCCTGCTCTACGCCAAGCTCGAGGCTTTCCTGCGTGCGGAAGGCGATGTGCTCTGCTGCACCAGCCTCACGCTTGAGGAGACGCCAACCAATACGGTCAGGCTGACGGGTGCCCCTGATCCTTATCTGCCGCTCATGGATGGCGAAGCGACAGATTACTGGTGGCACCGTGCCGACCCGACCATTTCAGACGTCAGGGTGACGCTCTAAGCTAGGCGCGCAGTAACCGATCACTTTCCGCCGTAGGCGCAGCAATCAATGTGTCTGTGACCATTCCTGACCAAGCAGCTGAACATGGACACGAAAAGCGCCATGGTCGTCTGTCTTGACGTCTCTCGAGCTCTGAGGAGCCGCCTTGACGTCAGTGTCGAGGGCGGGAACATCATTTCGGTGCGAAGTCGAATTCTTGCTCATGGCCTTCTCCTTTATTTCAGGACATCAAGGGAACATGGCGTCAATCTGGCATCGTTATGAAACAATGAGGCGCATGACGGCTTTTGCGTTCCACATTAACAAAACGTCACATGCCGTGAAAAGTTCAGACGGAAAAACCATCGACACGAACCGTTTCTTGTAACTGCGCTTTTCACCAAAGAAACGGGCAAATCAAGACTCATCTTGTGCCCTGCAACCGGAACCCGTCGACTCGATGCGCCTGCGTGTTATTGATCTCGAAACCTCGGGAAATCATCCCGCCTCTTCTGAAGTCATCGAGTTCGGCTCGGTCGATCTGGTTCTAATCGACGGCGCCTGGCAGATCGAGCCCCCGCGAACCCAGCTCTTTCGCCCCGCCGCGCCGCTCACACCAGAGACCCAGGCGGTTCATCACCTGATGGAGGAAGATTTTGCCGCCGATCTGCCCCATGCAACGCCCGATGCCCTTGGCGCACTGGTTCAGCACAGCCCCTGCCCCGACATGCTGGCCGCCCATCATATTGCGTTCGAACGGCATTTCCTGACCGACGCCATTACGGGCGGCCTGCCATGGCTGTGCACATTGCGCATCGGACAGAAGCTCTGGCCGGAGGCGCCGCGTCACACAAACCAGATTTTGCGCTACTGGCTGAGACTCGACCTTGATCGCAGCCTTGCCGCGCCCGCCCACAGAGCGGGGCCAGATGCCTATGTAACCGCGCATATCCTGCAACGACAGCTCGCTCTTGCGCCGCCGGATGAACTTATCAGACTGACCCAGGCCAGACATGTGCGCCGTGGCGCCGCCCTGCGCTCAGGCAGGGATATGAGCCGACAGGAGCAGCTCTTCCCCTGATCTTGAGAAGCATTGGGTCTTTTGCAAAGCTACAGACCGTTCAGCAGGCAACAGAAGCGTACACAGCCGTTGCCCTGACCTTGATGCCCAGCACACCGGGCGCCCCGACACGGCGCCTGCCGAGCGGCAGTCGCGCATCGCCGGTGGTCCACCGCATCGGCACAGGCTCGATATTGTTCCATCCCTCCAGAGCGGCATCGCTGAGATGGGTGTCGAGCCGGGTCGAACTGTGACTGTCCCAGAGATGAATATCACCAATCAGCACCCCGAGAGACCGCCGATCGTCAATGAAAGGCCCTTCCGCATCGAAGGGTCGCGCTGCCCGCGACCGGATACGCACCTCTTCCCATTCGGCGGGCACATGGAAAATGACCATATCCTCTGTACTGCGCGTCGGGCGAACGATATGTCCTTCATTCGAGACGATATGCAGGTCAGGGTCATGAAGCGCGGAGGGGGCGATACCCTCGCCCTCTGCATCGGAGGTCTTCGCCTGCAATGCCTCAAGATGCGCCTTGCCCCGCGCCATCAGGGCACGATGCAGAGGCTCGACGAATGTCCGCTCAACCCGCAACGGCGCAACGCGACCCTGAGGCAGAGAGGCAGGCTGCACATGACGCGAGGCCGCATCGGGCTCCAGCCCATGCAGTTCTCCATCATCCAGAAGGGTCTCGGTGGCCATGTTGTTGGACCACACCACCGCATGGGCCTCTGTTCTGAAATGATAGATCGTGAAACGCGTGCGGCTGCGGTCGTAATCGATGCTAGTCCCGTTGACGAGCATACGCGCAGGCACAAGACCACCATTCATGAATACGCAGTGCTCGGGCGTGATGAAAAGATCGCGGTCAGGAGAATGAGGGCCGATAGCCCCTGCCCTGAAACACACAGGATAACCCGCGTGATCGTCGCTCCTTGAGGGATCGATGATGATTTCCGCCGAACCGATCCAGGTGATCCGACTGGTGGCCCCGGGCAAATCAGTGGCTGTCGAGACAAGATCGCCCACGACGAGCGTCTCGACCGGACATTCGCCAAACGGCGTGCGGATCATCGTACCTGCGAGAAAGCACTTGTCATACATGACGATCGTGCTGCCATCGCCATCGGATTCGAGGTGGAAATCGTTTTTCCTGTAGGAACCGCTCAGCGGAGTCGACCAGGTCGATCCGTCTGCGTAGGTAACCTTGAGTATGCCGTTCTCGAACGAGACCGAGCCGCCCGGTTTGTAGGCGAGGCCCTCGATATCGATGGCGCCGCGCCAGCCAACACTGACATTGCTCATCACGGCACCGGGCGTGACCACCAGCTTGCCGCCCTTTTCAGAAGCAGATGGTGCCGCAGCTACCTGAAGATTGGCGACCGTCGCGCCCGAAGCGAGGATCATGGAGCCTCCAGCCGCGACAACGGCGCTCTGGACGGTCGCACCGGCCCGCACATTCTGCGTGCCTCCGGAAAGGATCGTTGCGCCGCTGACGACGCCACCGGACTGGACAACACCGGAGCCCCCCGAGGCAATTGTCGCCCCGCTAAGCGTACCGCCAGCGGAAACGATTGATACCCCCCGGGCGAGAACATTCTGGTTGATCGAGACGCCGCCAGCATTCACGACCGCCGTCCCACCACTGCCGACTGTCACCGTTGAAGCACGTCCACCCTGCCCCACGACAACGGTGCCACCCGCCGACACGACCGAGCTGGAGGCAGACCCGCCATTGATCAGTTGCACCCCGGCGCTGAAAATGCCTTTGAGCGCCAGCGCACCTGCGGAAACAATCTGGGTACCGCCGAAAAAGCTGCTGTCATCGGTTCCACCACTAGCCAGATTTTCAGTGGAGCCGACATCGAAAGTGCCACCTGAAATCACCCCGGAGCCAGAAAAGCTCTGCCCCTTGACCGTGAAGCCGCCGCCGACCAAAGCATGACCGTCGCTCATGACATGCGGAGCGATCGCCAAGGCCGGCGTACCCTGATAGCCAGAGAGATTGCCCACTGCCAGACCGGCACGGGCGGTGATCGTCGCGCTTACGACCACACCCTGATTCAGGGCGGCAAAAGAACCACTTTCAAGTGCAGTCCCGCCAAAAGTGGTCCCATTGGCCGCTGCAGCCACGACGCCACCTGACAGAGCCGTGGCCCCGGAGATGGTTCCTCCCGACGCCAGATCTACCGATGGGCAGTCCGTGCCGCCATTCAATCCATAGACAACGTCACCCGATGTTACCCGCCCTGCGGGAACATAACGGGTCGAGCCATTCGTAACTGTAACATTACGTCTTTGGAAGAAAATGGACAAGCCCACCTCAATACTTATGATTTTTAATTTCTATTTCTGATTACTTTTCCACAAGGAACGGCTCGCCACCGCCCGTGAACACGGAACCGTGATATTGCATCGTATCGCAATGTGACAACCCCTGAAACACAAGGGGATACGGCGATTCAATTATTTATTTTTCGAAAAAAGCGGTTTTTATCGAAAGGGCCGATCTCACTGATAGATGAGAACTGGACAATCATTTTTCATAAAAAATCTATCGGATGATGTCTAGAACACGCCCATGACCGTCAAATAACGTCATTTTAATGAAACTATTTCTATAGTATTAAAATATCAATCAATAAGCGCCTTGTTTCGTGGCGTAATGCGCCACTCTTGCAAGCAGGCGCCGCCAGATCAGACCACTCATGGGACGGAGGAGTTTCCAACCCCGACTCATCCTACGACGAGCGAAACGCCGTCATAGTAACCGTAGAGTGATAGATGCGGGCCATAAGAGCATCGTCCGTAGAGGACAAACGTCACCAATTTCCGTGTGGGCCGATCTTCCATACTGCATGGTTGTATCGTCGCTTTCCGCTGAGCTTTCGTCTCATGAAGATCGTGCAGATCGAGCGGAGGTCATGGTGCCTCAAAAGAAAATCAAACGGCGGAGCCTGAGACTCGGTGCGAGCCAAGCCCGTTCGTGACGTCGCAAGCGGGACCAGCATAGAGATCTTCTGCACCTAAAGGAGACGCAAATGGTTTTCGGTGACCATCTTCACTGGCTGTCACGAGCAATGCGCTGGAACGGGCCTATCGAAGTAAAGATCCAGAAAGCCCTTTGGAGTAACGAAGTAGAAAGGCGTTCCTTCATCCACCGCCTGCGACGGCAAGGCTCGCGCATAAGCGCCGAAAGACTAGAATCTCGTGGAGACGCCGCCAAACGCAAAACACGTCTCTCAATAGGGCATCCCCCTCCACAAGGGTCTGAAAAACCGATCTTGCTGCCTGCCAATTTCTCAATCGGCCATTGATTATCTCACGCCAATTAACGTGACCTCGTCTCACCTATCGAAAAAAAATCTATTGCGGTATAAAAATCGGAACAAGCGAAAAATAATGTTCAAAGCATAGGATATTACCGGCAATGGCAGAGTTCTACAAAGTAATAACCTTCCACAATGCACTCATTGTGAGCGAGGAAAATCATGGTGAACTAGGCAATCTGATCGTTGGGGAACATGAACAGGCGATAGCATGCTCCCCGGTTGTCGCCATCGCCATTACCTCCATGCCATCGTACATTTTCCTGGTAGGTGCGACGCATCCAGCCCCGCTGAGAGTCTCCCTTTCGGATCTTTCCGGGCATATCATTCCACTTCGTCTCGAGTATCATTCCGAACATAATCGTCTGGCTTTTCTGCATCCGACACTCGATCAATACTTGTCTGCAATACCCCCAAGAGAACAGAACGGGTATGCACGCATTGAAGGCAATCGTCGCAGCGCTTCAGGATGGGAGTTATTCCAACTGGAATCCCTGGCAGAAGAAGAGATAACACCGCGCCTGGAATTGCTCGCTGAACGTCTCGATCATCTGTTTTCCCATGAAATCACCGTAGACGAGCTTCTGGAAACAATTCGCTCTGAAGCCCTTTTCGGAACTCCGGAACTACTGGATGCGGCGTTGCCGTTTATTTCAACTCTCAACCTGGATAAAATTGCGACGTTGCTGCTGCAGGACGAAGCCCTCTGCGGCGCTCTGGCACGGCAAATGCCAGAAGATCCATGGGCAGCAGAAGGCATCCCGCTTCTGCAGCGCTGGATTTCAGAACGTGAGATCTATGGGGAGACCGTCCCGGCTCCACGTTATGAGTGTTCCATAAATTACACTGTGCTTGGGGTTACAGGACTTCATAAGGATATCGCCAGCTTTACCCATGCCTGCATTCATGCCATGCGCCGCAAGGTTACTCCGACCCGAGGCCCTGCCATCCTGGCATGCGTCCGCAATGAAGGAATCTACCTTCTCGAATGGATCGCCTACCACCGTGCAATCGGCATCGAATGGTTCTTCCTCTACAGCAACGATAATGACGACCAGTCCGATGATATCCTGCGGACCCTTTCCGAACAGGGCATTATCACCTGGGTTGACAATCCTATAAAACCTGGAAAAGCCGCCCAGCATAAAGCATACGGCCACGCCCTGAGCGTTGTTCCCGATATTCTCGACTTCAGCTGGGTCCAGGTTTTGGACGGGGATGAATTCATTGCCCTCGATCCGCAGCGTTTTTCAAATCTTCAGGACTATCTTGTCTGGACTGAAACACACCCGGTTGACGCGATCTCGCTGAACTGGCGGTTTGTCGCCTCCGAACCTCTCGCGGAAGGAGAGGAGACCCTGTTCCGTGATCCTCTCACGATGCGGAACTCGCGTTTCGTGCGATATGACATCATTGGCGATGCAGGCAGCCGTCTCGTCAAATCAATGTTCCGACCAGCACAGGTCATCCAGTCGCATGCGCATTATCCTCTTGCGTCATACCGATATGCGACGACAATTTGCCTCTCGGACGGGACACCCCATACTTGGCACGCACCGCCAAAAGGACAACCCCAGAGCGCGGCCTTCTCGAACCACGTCGTTTTCGAAAAAATCGGAATTTATCATTATTTCTACAAGTCTCCGGAAGAGTGGATGTGGAAATCATCCCGTAACCGCGGTGACAACCCCTCGAAGCAGGGACTCGATCTTCGTAATTTCGTTGATGGCTGGACCGGTAATTTCATGTCCCAGCTCGCTGAAGACAGGCGTGCCGGAGAAGACCAGTGGATGGCTGGCCGCCGTGCGCCTTTCCTCTCGGAACTGGAGAAACTCAAGAGCCTGCCCGGGATGATGCAGGTGCTCGAAAAAATCTACGAGACCTATCGTGAGCGCTCTGCCTTGATCCGCAGACGTTTACAGGCAGAAAATATCCGGGAGAGACACTCGGAAAATAACAGAGTGTTTTTCGACCTCATAAATATAATAGAATAATAATAACAAACGCCACTTTTTAAATACCACTCACAATTTAAGGCTTCACGGAATGAAGCCTTAAATTATCAAAACAAAATGCATCGTTAGGTTAAGCGCGGCGTAGCAGATACGATCGATGAGAGCGTGATCTGTGAGTTACGAGCGGCACAAACTGACGCATGACACTTGGCCGCGCTTTCATTTCCCGCTGATTGTCACTCCCGGGCAGGGCGTAGGCTGCCAGACCATCTCGAACAAATGATGGGAAGCAGGGGAATAAAACCGGGTAGATTGCCGCGTCTTCTTATTCCGTAATCAGGATCATTCGAGCATGCGCCTCTCTGACAAAACTGCCGTCATTACAGGCGCAGCGCGCGGGATAGGGCTCGCGATTGCACGCCATTTTCGCGATGAGGGCTGCAACGTCATTCTGACCGATATCGATACAGAGAATGGCCAGCGCAAGGCCGAGGCGCTTTCATGCCGTTTTCTCTCACTGGACGTGCGCTCCGAAAAGGACTGGGAGGCCCTGACCTCATTTTGTCCGTCGCCTGATATTGTCGTCAATAATGCCGGAATTACCGGATTTGAGAACGGCGTTGTCGCCCATGATCCTGAACATGCGACCCTGGCGGACTGGCACGCGGTGCATCGCACCAATCTGGACGGCACGTTTCTTGGCTGTCGTTACGCGTTGCGCGGCATGGGACCACGCGGCACCGGGTCGATCATCAATATCTCCTCGCGCTCAGGGCTTGTCGGCATACCGGGTGCGGCCGCCTATGCATCATCAAAGGCTGCCATTCGCAATCACACCAAAAGCGTTGCGCTCTATGCCGCCCAGAAAGGCTGGGGCATTCGCTGCAATTCCATTCACCCGGCGGCCATTCTCACGCCCATGTGGGAAGCCATGCTCGGCGACGGGCCTGATCGTGAAACACGCATGAAGGCCCTCGTCGCCGACACACCTCTCAAACGCTTCGGCACGGTCGATGAGGTCGCCGCGATCTGCATCATGCTGGCCTCTGACGAGGCGACCTATATCACCGGCTCCGAATTCTCGATCGATGGCGGCTTGCTTGCAGGCTCCGCTGCAGTGCCTGGTTAGGCCCCGCTCCTGCGGCAGGCAATCAGAACGTCCAGACCACATCGCAGGAGAACCAGAACATGGTCGAATCTCCATTGCGTACGATCGGATCGCTCGCTGGTGCTTCGCGATTGAAGGGTCTTGTCCCGTTCAGGCTGTGATCAACCCGTATCTCGGGCCGAAGAACAAAGCGGCCAAGCGGCATATGCCTGTTGATGAAAGCGGGCTCGTAATGCAGCCCGAGCGTCAGATCGCCATAGGTCGTGGGCGGTGCCGCATAGAACGGATAAGGCTCGTTACGCAGCTGTTTGCCGAAGGACGTCGTACCGGGATAGGCCGCAATCATCACCCCTGTATTGTCACGAAACACCTCGCCGCGCAGATTGAGCTGTAATGACGGCGTGAGCGTCCAGGCGAGATAGGCTGTGCTGCCATAGAGATCGTCATCAGGGATCTCGTCATGAAGCCAGGTGCTCGCAAAGGTGACGCTGAGCGTCTTGCTGGCATGATAGGTCAGCAGCAGATCGGCATTGTACTGCATGCGATGCGCTGCCTGATCACCAATTCCGGCACTGATCCAGCCATCAGGCGAGATACGGGGGTCTCCGTCATGGCCCTGCGGCCCGGCGCGCCCGATCAGATGCCCGTCAAGCCGGCCTTCTATCAGATGGGTAAAGGACACACCCAGATAGCCCTTGGGCCTGTTGTTGTTGCCGCTCTGTCCGAAAGTGGTGGAATTACCCGCATCAATGCCGAGAATACCATCGACATGAGGGCTGAGATGCGCGGTGGCGATAATGCCGACCGTCTGAAACGGCACGATGAAATCGGAGCTGTAATTATAGCTGTAAAAGGGGCGCGACAGTGCCGCCGGGCCTTCCGACCCCATGAGCCCGTAGGATTGACCGATCTGGAAATCGATCCCCTTGCCGAATATCCAGGGTGTATGCAGGTCGATATGCGCTTGGGTAGGCGCCCATTGATACATGCCACTCAGAGCGCGGTCGCCCATACCCACCGTCACATCGAAGCGGGAGTCAGAGCCGTACATCGCCTCTGCCACAAAGCCGATGCCATAACCTCCACCTATCTCGGCCATGTCATGCGAGACGGAGCCCAGGATCTGGTTGAGCGTGGCGGTATTCGCGCGATCAAGAAAGAACTGGCCAAAATTGCGCCCCGATCGCGTCCAGGGATTGGCCGCAATGCCACCCTCAATGGTCATATGCGTCTTGATGCCGCTCCAGAAGCTCTGGGATACAGGCTGACGCACAGGCGCGACAGGGCTCGAGGGACGGGCGCGCGCTGCCTTGCGCCGCGCCACACTGTCTGGACGCGCCTCACCGGCGAGCGGCACGGACTTTCCGTGAGGAATCTGCGCCGGGGTCGTCTGGCTTTGCGCTGTGACGGTTGTCACCGCATGGGCCTCATCGGCCATAGACGCAGCCAGTCCGCACAGAACCATGACAGTCAGATGCGCGAACAGCGCGGCTGACAGGCCTGAGCCTCTCCTGTCCATCGTCGTCCCTCCTGAAATCATTCCTTGCGGGGGGCGCCCCGTAACGCGCGGCACTCTGGACCGGGCACCACCTCACATTCACGTGACTTAATGTTGCAACGCCGGTCGGGCCTCATCCTCATCCACCTTCTGCCGGGTGGGCGCAGGCGACAAAACCGACTAGACCAGCGGGGCCAGCCCTCTTGCAACAGACTGGAGCTCCCGTGCGGTTCATCGAAACATTCGACCTCCATTCCTTCACGGATTCGAGCATCAGCCTGCTCGCCGCCTTCGTCTTCGGCACGCTGATCGGGGCCGAGAGGCAATATCGACAACGCACGGCGGGGGTACGCACCAATGCCCTCGTCGCCCTTGGTGGCGCAGCCTTCGTCGACCTTGCGCAGCGTATTGCGGGCGATGTCGAATCGCTGCGTGTCATTGCGTATGTCGTGTCAGGCATCGGCTTTCTCGGCGCTGGCGCGATCATCAAGGAGGGCGCCACAGTGCGCGGCATGAATACTGCCGCGACGCTCTGGTGCTCGGCGGCAGTCGGTGCCTGTGTCGGTAGCGACATGCTGGCCGAAGGGTTTCTGCTCACCTTCTTCATCATCGCAGGCAACACGCTGCTGCGGCCCATCGTGCGAGCCATCGACCGCATTCCCCTTCAGGCAAAATCGATGGAAGCCGGTTATGGGCTGCGGGTCCTGACCTGCCGTCAGTCGGTGCTGGAAATGACTGCCCTGCTCAAGGAGCAGCTGGAGGAAGCCGATTACACGATCGGCAAGCTGTCTCTGAACGAGGAAGAAAACGAACAGGCCGCCATCAATGTCAGCCTTATGGTCTCCTCAAACGGGCCGGGCGCACTCGAAGCACTGATCTCGGCCCTGATGCAGGACAGCCGCGTGATGGCGGCGTCGCTTTCACTCAACGCCGACACCTGATCCTTCGCACAGGCCTCAGGGGGCCGGAGCAGCAGGCAGCCCGATCCTGACCAGAAGCCAAGGCCCCTGCTCCTTGTTCACGCCGCCATGAAAGGCAGGCTGACGCGACCATTGGCCGATCGTGGCGTAGAGCACATTATCGCTATAGGCCAGACCATCGGGCGCGATCAGCCGCGGGTCATGCGCGATGACCGAGATCCGGCCATCAGGCGCACGGGCAAGAATACCGTGCCGCTCGATATCGGTCAGAAACAGACGACCATCGGGTGCGGTGGCCATGCCATCGCCCATACCGGCCTCGCCTTCATCTTTCACGCTGAATTCGATTTCGGTCTCGCTTGCCTTGGGGTCAGCCAGCACGGCGGTCGGCGCCGAATAAAGCTCGCGGCTTGTCAGCGGCTGCCAGAACAGCGTCTGCTGGTCAGCACTCAGCCCGATTCCATTCGCCCCGGCCTGCGCCATGGTCGGATGTTCGGGGTCATAACGAGAGGCCTGACCATCGAGCACGGCCAGAAAACCATGACGCGGCATCACCGGCTCGGTATCGGCCAGAAGACGGCGCTGCGTGCCGGTCGCGATATCCACCACAATAAGCGCCGGATGCACGGTGAGCGAAGAATCGGTGATGAAGGCCGTGCCGCGATCACCATGGGTCAGGTCGATACGCAGATCGTTCGGATGGCTGTCCGACCGAAGCGCTGGCGCCGTGAGCGGAATTTCCTCGATGATGCGCGCTGAAGCCGGGTCGATATGGATCAGTCTTGCCGCACCCGGCACCGTGCCCTTATCGGCCAGAATGCCTTCATCGAGCACCCAGAGCTGACCGCTGGAATCAACCGTCATGCCAAGAGGCGAAACAAAACGCCCCTGGCTCTGAGCGTCGGGAAAGGGCGTCAGTTTGCCATGGTCGAACAAGGCGAGCCTTGGCCCGTCATGATCATGCAGGCTGCGCGGAAAACCCAGCACGAGCCGGTGATCGGAGAGAATGGCAATGCCGGAAGGCTGTGCCTCGTGAAAGCGCCCGATAATCTCGACATTGCCCGAAGGCGCATAACCCTGATCGACACTGTCCCCCCCATCAGGGGCCAGCCCACTCTCATCCGCCCATGAGAGCGCCGGAGAGGAAACTGCAAGTGCCGCCGATGTCATCAGGGCATAAAGGGCCAGACGCATTTTCATTTTCCCTCTTCCTGTCCATCATGAAAGAGATCGGGGCTTATGCGTCAAACCACAGCGGCGTGAGGCTCAGCCCTTGAGCAAGGACATGATCTCGGCACGTAACGCAGCATCACGCTGCCAGGTGCCACGCACAACTGTCGTAACCGTACGGCTGCCGACATTGCGGATGCCGCGCATGGCCATGCACATATGCTCGGCCTCGACCAGAACCATGACGGCCTTGGGTTCCAGCACCTCGATGATGGAAGCGGCGATCTGATCCGTCAGGCGTTCCTGCAGCTGCGGACGGCGCGCCAGCACGTTGACGGTGCGGGCGATCTTGCTCAGCCCGGTCAGACGGCCGCCCTCGGGCAGATAGGCCACATGCGCCTTGCCGAAAAACGGCAGCAGATGATGTTCGCACATCGAATGAAAGCCGATATCGCGCACGATCACGGCGCCTTCATGCTGGTCAGCCAGAAACTGCTTGTGCAGATGCTCACGCGGGTCTTCATGCAGCCCGCCCAGCACGTCGAGATACATACGTGCCACGCGGCCCGGCGTCTCGAAAAGCCCTTCGCGGTCGGGGTCTTCACCCAGCGCCTGAAGGATTTCACGCACCGCACCGGCAATGCGCGTTTCGGCATCTTCGGGTTTTGCGATCGGTGCGATGGGGCGCTCCCCACCCTGCCCCTTGTGGCGAGCGGCATCCAGCGCCACGAGATCGGCAGTCGGTTTGGTCATTTCTGGTCCTCGGCAATGCAAGACGGGTCTTCCGCGCAGGGGACAACGTCATCAGCCTCGCGGGGGAGCCTGTCCAACATGTCCGAAACGGAAAGTCCACTGATTTTCTGTTCGGGAGCGATTTCTGCAAGGGGAACGAGCACAAAAGCCCGCTGCGCAATGCCCGGATGTGGCAAGGTGAGCACGGCATTGCTCATTTCCTGCGCGCCAAGATAAAGCAGATCGACATCCATTGCCCTCTGCCCCCAGCGTACGGAAGGCACGCGACCGAGACGGGTCTCGATTTCCTTGCACACGCGCAAAAGCGCCATGGCATCGAGGTTGGTCCACCCCGTGACACAGAGATTGTAGAAATCGGGCTGTTCCACCCCGCCCCATGGGGCGGTGCGATACAGGCTCGAGACCGCGTCGATCTCCAAGCCCGGCGTCAGGCCGAGCCAGGTCACGGCAAGGTCCAGAGCGCTTTTGCGATCGCCCATATTGCACCCGAGCGAAAAACCGACCGGCAGATGGCGCTCTTTCGTGGTCTCGACGCTGACCATACCGAATGGATGAGCGATGGGCGCGCCCGGCTTGCTGACCCGCACCGTAAGGCGCGTGATGGTCGAAAAATGCGCCAGAAGGTCTTCGGCTATCCGGTCGGCCAGCGTTTCGATCAGACGCACGGGCTCGCCTGCGGCAAGCGCCACCACCCTGTCGCACAGGGACGCATAACAGACCGCAAAAAGATAATCGTCGCCTCTCGTGGCCCGGGCCGTATCGACCGTGACCACCAGATCGATCAGGAATTTCTGCCCGAGCCGTGTCTCTTCCGGCAGGACGCCATGCCGACCGAACACATGAATCCCGTCAAGGCGGATGATCGACTGGGTCATGACCGCGAACTCCCTGTTGCTGGCACCGCCTTCGTGGCAAGCAGGCCAGTGATGCGCACGGCATCGACATGGGGTGCGACGTCATGAACACGCAAAATGGCAGCCCCCTGCAACTGGCCGCAGAGATTGGCCGCCAGTGTTCCGGCCAGACGCTCATCCACCGTGCGGCCAAGCAGACGGCCAAAAAGCGATTTGCGCGACAGGCCAAGCAGGACCGGCACGCCATATTCCTCGCGCAGGGAGCCGATCAGCCGGATACTGTCGAGGTTTTGCGGATCTGTCTTGCCAAAGCCCACACCGGGGTCGAGCACGATATGCTCGCGCCGGATACCTGCCCGCCCGGCCTGAGCCAGAATGGCATCGAAAAAGCGCCGGAATTCATCATGCAGATCAAGGGCCGGATCGATCGTCTCGCGATTATGCATCAGCACGGCCACCGCACCCGTTTCGGCCATCACCGACGCCATGGCAGGATCGCGTTGCATCCCCCAGACATCGTTGATCATGACCGCCCCCGCACGCACGGCCTCACGCGCGACACTGGCTTTATAGGTATCGATCGAGAGAAAGGCAGGGCCATCCCTCAGAGCGCCGATGACCGGGCGCGTACGGGCAATTTCTTCGGACGCAGGCACGAAATCGGCACCGGGCCGGGTCGATTCTCCGCCGATATCGATCAGCGACGCCCCTTCGGCGACAAGATGGCGGGCATGGGCAATGGCCTGATAGGGCGCATCATGCCGCCCCCCATCGGAGAATGAGTCGGGCGTCGCGTTGACAATGCCCATGACAAGAGGGGCGTAGGCCCCATGCGCGCCCTGTATCGCCGCGACGAGCGCATCGCGCCTGCCCTGCCACTGAGCCTTCTGCACCGCGGGACCGGCCGCTTCCATAACATCCATTCACGTCGGGACTGAGAGAAACACGCTCTTAAAGTATGGGAGCAGGCAGGTCCAGAAAAACGAACCGCGCCCGTCCATGGCTGTTTGAACCGGCAAGAAGGAGACGCATCATGGCCAACGACCAGTTCGACACCCCCATTTTCGACGGTGAAGATAACAAGCACCAGAGCGCCCGCGCCCTTGCCGAGGCAGCGTTCCGCGCCGAGGAGGAAGGCGAACAGGAAAAGGCAGAACAGCTTTTCCGTCAGGCGGAAGCGGCCGATCCTTCGGCGCTCGAAAGCGTACTTCTTGAACGACGCAGCGAGCACCCGGGCTTCACGCCCCAGCCCGCTTCGAATGATGAGGAAGTCGCGGCCATGAGCCGCACGATGACACCAGAGCGTCATGGCCCACCACCCGAGGCAATCGACGAAAGCTACTGAAGGCACTGCCCCCGCCCGAATACCACGGAAGCCGCAGACGGTTTCTGACATGAGGCGGGACGGGAAGCAGATTTCGACCATGCAGGGACGCGCCGTTTATCGGACGTCCTTCATGGTGCCATAGAGGCTGTGTGCGGCCTGAGTGGCGTGTCGGATTGCTATGTCTCTGCGGGCAAGACCAGAAGTCAGGGCGCTGAGGCCGAACTGATTGGACGCCCCGCCCAAGGCTGGGACATCAATGCGAGCTACACCTACAATGACAACCGGATCGTCAATAACGGCAATGCGACCCAGGCCGGGCTGACCTATGCGAGCGACTCACCGCGCCATCTCTGGAAGCTCTGGACCCATTATCGCTTTGAGCCTTATCGCGGCGCCCACAGGAATGGCTGGAGTGTTGGTGGCGAGCCGCGCAGCTACATGCTGACCCTGCGCTCGAACTTCTGAAGCGGCGCAAGGGCTTTCATTGCTGATGGCGGGTGCGCGGCGAACCCGCCATCTGGCATCGGATCAGACGATCGCGTGAATCCACCCATGGGCATCATTCGTCTTGCCCGCCTGGATATCGGTCAGCGCCTTTTTCAGCCCGAGCGATACCTCGCCCGGCGTCTTGCCGTCGCCGAAGACCGCTTCACTACCCGTGCGACGCAGCGTGCCGATGGGGCTGATCACCGCGGCCGTGCCACAGGCGAAGGCCTCCTTGTAACGACCTGACGCGGCGCCCGCGAAGATCTCGTCGATTTCGAGCGGGGCCTGCTCGATTTTCAGACCGCGATCCCTGGCAAGCTGAAGAATGGCGTCACGCGTGATACCGGGCAGGATGGTGCCCGTCAGAGGCGGGGTGACCAGCGTGTTGTCATCACGCAGGAACATGACATTCATGCCGCCCATTTCCTCGACAAAGCGCTGTTCGCGGCTATCGAGGAACAGGACCTGATCGCAGCCATGCGACTTGGAATCGCGCTGCGCCACAAGGCTTGCCGCGTAATTGCCACCACACTTGGCCGCGCCCGTGCCACCGGGGGCTGCGCGCGTATAATCCTCAGACACCCAGACCGACACGCAGCCAGAGCCGAAATAGGCACCGACAGGGCAGGCAATGACCATGAAGAGATATTCGGAAGCGGGCTTCACACCGAGGAAAACCTCGGTCGCAATCATGAAGGGGCGCAGATAGAGGCTCTTGCCCTCGCCTTCCGGCACCCAGTCGCGATCGATCTTCACCAGTTCGTCGACGGCCTGCATGAAGATTTCCTGCGGCAGATCGGCCATGGCCATACGGTCGGCAGAAGCACGAAAACGTCTGGCGTTCTCTTCCGGACGAAAGGCAGCGATACCACCGCTTTCGGTACGATAGGCCTTCATGCCCTCGAAAATCTCCTGCGCGTAATGCAGGACGGAGGCTGCCGGATCGAGCGAGATCGGCTTGCGCGCGGTGATTTTCGCGTCGTGCCAGCCACGGCTCTCGCTGTATTTCACGATGGCCATATGATCGGTGAATACGCGGCCGAAAGCGGGGTTGGCGATAAGCTCGGCACGATGATCCGCAGGGGTCGGGTTGCTCGTGGGCTCGATGGTGAATTGCAGCGCAGCGCTTTCGGAAACCATGGTCTGTTCCATCTTCTGGTCAATTGTGACGGCACTCTATCCCGTTCGCTGCATCTTGACACCCTTTGAAAGGGAGAGAGAAGAACGCGCCCAGTGCCTGACTGCATCGTGATGGCAGGTTTTTTCGATAAGCGAGTGCCTTGGCGAAGACCTGAAGCTCTGCGATCACGCGGCGGACAGAAAGATTTGAGAGGGCCTTCATGAGCGCATCGACCCCCATCCAGACCCTGACACCCATGGCCATACAGGCTCGCAAGGGCAAGGAACCCATCGTCTGTCTGACGGCCTACACCACCCCGATCGCCCGGCTCGCCGATGCAGCCTGCGATGTCGTGCTGGTGGGAGACAGTGTGGGCATGGTGCTGCATGGCCTGCCATCGACGCTGGGCGTGACGATGGACATGATGATTCTGCACGGCAATGCGGTGATGCGTGGCATAGGCAAGGCGCTTTGCGTGGTGGACATGCCGTTCGGCAGCTATGAGGAAAGCCCTGCACAGGCCTTTCGCAACGCGTCGCGCCTGCTGGCCGAGACAGGTGCGGCAGCGGTGAAGCTCGAAGGCGGCGTTTCCATGAAAGAGACCATCGCCTTTCTGGTCGCACGCGGCGTGCCTGTGATGGGCCATATCGGACTGACCCCGCAGGCGGTGAATGTGCTTGGTGGCTACAAGGTGCAGGGGCGCAATGAAGACGCCCAGCGCGTGCTAGCCGACGCCCGTGCGGTCGAAGAGGCCGGTGCCTTCGCGATCGTGCTGGAAAAACTGCCGCGCAGCCTTGGTGCTGACATCACGAACCGGCTTGGCATTCCGACCATCGGCATCGGTGCCGGACCGGAATGCGACGGGCAGATTCTCGTGATTGACGACATGCTCGGGCTTTTTGCCGATTTCAGACCGAAATTCGTCAAGCGTTACGCCAATCTCGCCGAACAGGCCGAACAGGCGCTTGCATCCTATGCACAGGATGTCCGCAGTCGCGCCTTTCCCGGCCCCGAACACAGCTTTGGAGAGCGGACATGATCATCCGTGATATCGCGACACTGAAGCAGACAATCAGAGGCTGGAAACAGGCGGGCGAAACGATCGGATTCGTCCCGACCATGGGGGCGCTTCACGAGGGCCATCTCAGCCTCGTCACACAGGCGCGTGCCCAGGCACAACGCGTTATCGTATCGATTTTCGTCAACCCGACCCAGTTCAATAACCCGACCGATCTCGCCACCTACCCGCGTACCGAAGCCCAGGATATCGCGCTTCTGGGCCACGTGGACGCCATCTTCATTCCGGCTGCCGAAACCATGTATCCCGCAGGGTTCAGCAGCACGGTCAGGGTCAGCGCGATGGCCGGGATACTTGAGGGCGCACACAGGCCGGGTCATTTCGACGGCATGGCGACCGTCGTCACGAAGCTCTTCTCTCTGACCGAAGCCGATAGCGCGTTTTTCGGCGAGAAAGACTGGCAGCAATTGCAGATCGTCCGACGCTTCGTGCAGGACCTCAATCTGCCGATCGACATCATGGCCTGCCCTACGCTGCGCGAATCCGACGGTCTGGCGCTTTCCTCGCGCAACAGACGTCTGTCACCGGAGGGCAGAAAGAGCGCGCCAGCCCTGCATGCCATTCTGCAGCAGACAGCCACGGCCATCAGGCAGGGCCACCCCATCGCAGAGGCGCTCGATAAAGGAAGAGCCGCGCTTGTGGCCGCGGGTTTCGGCCCGATCGACTATCTCGCCTGCTGCGAGGCAGAGAGTCTGACACCCGTGACGACTGTATTCACGACAAAACATGACAATGTCGGACTGCGATTACTGGTCGCGGCGGCTCTCGAATCTGTGCGTCTTATTGACAACATCGTTATTTAGACCCTGACAAGGTTCATGCGACTATACCCGTATAGTGAGGCACGACCTGAATGGCGGGCCTCCGGTGCCCTCCTTATGGGCGGCGCCTATACACAAGAAGGTATGCAAGCATGTCGCTTCCGCTTCAGGACAAGATCGCCGCCGTAACGGGCGGAGCTTCCGGCATCGGTCTGGAATGCGTTCGTCACCTCATCAAGGCTGGCGCCATTGTCTATATCCTCGACCGTGACAAGGCGGCGATGGAAAAGGCCCGTGAGGAGCTTGGCGACAAGCTGCACGGCGTCGAGGTCGATCTCTTCCGTCATGCCAGCATCCAGCAGGCCGTAGATACGGTTCTGGCCGAGCAGGGCCGCCTCGACATCATGTTTGCCAACGCTGGCTCCTATGTCGGTGGCAACGCCTGGGAAGGCGACCCGGATGTGTGGGATCGCATGCTGAACCTCAACATCAATGCGGCTTTCCATTCGGCGCGCGTCGCCATGGTGCCCATGATCAAGCAGGGCAGCGGCGATATCATCATCACCAGCTCTGTGGCAGGCGTTGTGCCGATCGTGGCCGAGCCGATCTACACTGGCTCCAAATACGCTGTGCAGGCTTTCACCCATACCTGCCGCCGCCAGCTGGCACCGCATGGCGTTCGCGTCGGTGCGATCCAGCCCGGCCCGGTTGTCACGCCGCTGATCAATGACTGGGATCCCGAGCGCCGCAAGGCTGCTCTCGAAGGCGGCGGCATGATGCAGCCTTCCGACGTGGCCGAAGCACTGATCTTCATGCTCACGCGCCGCAAGGGCACGGTGGTGCGCGATCTGGTGTTGCTGCCCAATGGCTTTGACGTCTGATACGTCGCCTCATCACCCCTCAAAGGCGCCATGCGCCTGAGGGAAGATCGACAGAACCCCGCCTCTCTTGGCGGGGTTTTTGTTTTAGAGCGCGCAAAAGCGCCTTCCCTTTCGACACCCACCTCCAGCCAGGCATGGCCCCCGCTCCCCCCGTCACAACCAAAGGTTGCGATTGACTCTCAGTTGCGCGGTCTTTAGAGCGAGTGCCGATCCCATGGGGTCGGAGCACAGGCTTGCGTCGATGGAGTGCGCCAATCCTCAACAGATCAGAACGCGCCGTGCCGCGCCCGAAATCCGGCCCGAAAGGGGGGAGTCCCTTCTGGCCGCTGCGTCAGTCGCGTGGCGCGATGGTGGCGTTACATCGCTATATCGGTCTGGTTCTGGCGCCCCTTCTGGTGGTCATCGGGCTGACGGGCAGCATCAGCGTTTTTCGCACCGAACTCGACCGGATGCTCAACCCGGATCTCTGGACCACGCAAAGTCCGAACCGGCATCTGCCGCTTTCGGTCCTGACCGCAGCCATCGCGAAAGCCCATCCCGATCAGCCCCTGATCGCGCTCGAATACCGGCCTGCCCCCGGTGGCACGCTTCATGCCTATCTCACTCCCGCACTCACGCCCTCAGGTCAGTCCAGACCTGACGAGATCTTTCTCGACCCCGGCGATGCCCATGAGCTGGGCGGTCGTGTCGCCGAAGGATGCTGCCTTAACCGGCGCGTCCTGATACCCTTCATCTACAGGCTGCATTTCTCACTCGCTGCTGGCACCACGGGCTTGTGGATTGTCGGCATCACGGCCCTGATCTGGACACTCGATTGCCTCAACGGGCTGCTGTTGACGCTGCCGCCCGTCACACCTCCCTGGCGCAAGGGTTTCTGGCGCGGCTGGGAACCTGCCTGGCAGATTGCTTCCCCCAAAAACGCCCTGCGTCTGTTTTTCGATCTGCACCGGGCTTTCGGGCTATGGCTCTGGATCCTGCTGCTTGGCATGGCGATCAGCGGTGTTGCACTGGCGTTGGGTCCGCAGATCTTTCAGCCGGTTGTACGCACGCTTTTCCCGGTTGCGCCGCCCGCGTCAGAAATTCCCCTTCCAGGTGGCCCTCACATATTGAAACCGGACGAGGCCGAAGCCCTGGCCGGACGAGACGCACAGGAGCGGGGCTGGCAGGCGCGGCCCGCCGCCGTGATGCTGACCCACACGCCGGAACGCGCGCTTTTCTATCTCTTCAGCGATACAGGGCAGATACCGGCCGGTTTTGGCAGCCCCCTCATCACAATCGCCCTCGACACCGGCGCAACGGTGCAGGCCAGCGTACCGCCTGAGGGAAAACTGGGCGATCTGATCCTGCAACTTCAGGACCCTTTCCATAGCGGGCGCCTTGCAGGGATGACGGGGCGTATTCTTGTCTGTGCAAGCGGTGTTGTGACTGCCCTTCTATCCGTTACCGGAGTGCTGATCTGGGACCGCAAGAGACGCGCCCGGCGCAGGGCACAGCTGAAAAAACCACGCCCGGCCCTGCGGGGAACAGCTTCAGAAAAAGACTGATCAAGGGCTTGTGGAAGAGTGCTCACACGCCCAGCTGTGACCGCGCCGGGCAGCACGCCATCGTTCACAAAACCTTGAGCATTATATCAGACCGGAACATACGTGGCTGGGAGGGCTTTCTCACATATCCGTGAAAGCTGCCCCTGACGGGCAGCACAGCAGGAGCGTCATTCATGCCCGACCAGATTCCTCCCCAGTCGCAATCCCATCAGCCGGGTGTCGAGGCGCCGATGCGCCCCGCCGCGATCCATATTCGCGAGAGCTATCGCGGAAGCGGCAAGCTTGAAGGGCGCAAGGCGCTCATCACCGGCGCCGATAGCGGTATCGGTCGGGCAGCGGCCCTGCATTTCGCCCGTGAAGGCGCCGATGTCGCCATTCTTTACTTGGAAGAACATGAAGACGCTCAGGAAACGGTGCGTCTGATCGAAAAAGAGGGGCGCAAGGCGCTGGCCATTGCTGGCGACGTACGATCAAGCGCGTTCTGCAACAAGGCCGCTGCCGAGGTGGTCGAAGCCTTTGGTGGCCTCGATATTCTGGTCAATAATGCTGGCTGGCAGGTGGTCAATCAGGACAGCGCCACCATTACCGATGACGAATGGCAGCGTCATATGGACACGAATATCAATGGCTATTTCTACCTGACCCGTGCAGCGCTCGCGCATCTCGGCAAAGGCAGCGCGATTATCAATACCTCTTCGATCAACGCGTATCGGGGCAGTGCGGGGCTGCTGGCCTATTCGACAACCAAAGCCGCTGAGATGGGGTTCACCCGCGCTCTGGCACTCGAGCTGGTTTCGAAGGGTATTCGCGTCAATGCTGTCGCCCCTGGGCCGGTCTGGACACCTTTGCAGCCTGCCAGCTGGGGGCCGATCGACCCGGAACAGGTTTCGGAACTCGCCAATTCCGTGCCGATGGATCGCTGCGGCGACCCTGCCGAACTCGGCCCGGCCTATGTCTATCTGGCCAGCGAAGACGGGTCTTTCGTGACGGGGCAGACGTTGCACGTCAATGGCGGCACGATCATCAACGGCTGATTGGCCGATAAACGTCAGGGGCGGAGTAATATACCGCCCCTGACATCATGGTGGCGCCTGATAGCGCCACACGTCTCTGCGCAGCAAACCCTCCTAAGAAGGGTCAGCGCTGTTTCCCGTATCCGCTCCAGGCACGCATCAACCCCAGACGCCCGTGATGCACGACCTCTGACAGATCCTGATCGTAGAGACTGTCAGGCACGCCTGATGAGAAGATCTCCAGCGTACAGACACCGCGATAGCCAGCGTCATAGGTTGCGTGAAGCAAGGCCCCAAGCGGAATGGACCCCGACCCGGGAACGAGGCGATCCATGCCGGAACAGGGTGTGCGCCAGTCACTGGCCTGCAATACGAAAATACGCTCGCCCGCACGGCGGATAGAAGCGGCACAATCAGGCTGTTGCCAGATATTCCAGTAATCCAGGCACAGACCGCAGGACGCATGTCCTACTGCGTCAAGCAGATCGAGGGCCTGATCGACTGTCCAGATTGCTGTCTCGACATTGATCGAGGTCGGGTTGAGCGGTTCCATGGCAATCGTGACGCCCAGATCGGCCGCAAGCGGCGCGAGACGGCGTAGATGATGCACCGTTTCATCAAGACAACGCTGCATGTTGCCATCGGGAGGCGCGCCCGTATTCATGACAAAAGACGCACCTTCTGCGTGAGGCGCCAGCGTTTTCAGACTTTGGGCGAAGGCCGCGACACGCTCTTCGACGCTCTCGGGCTGCGGGGCCATCTTGCTGCCGAAAAACGTTCTGATTTTGGGCTGAACGGCGCTGATCGACAGCCCGGCCTCCCTGGCAGCCAGCATCTGCTGCCCTGCGTGAGCCGGGTCGAGCTTGGCCTCGCATATTTCTATGGCGTCAACCTCGAGGGCTGCATAACGCGCCACATCCTCTTTGAAAGACCAGGGCTGGGTCGTGAACTGATTGACGCCAAAGCGGAACGGGAAATCGGTCATCTTGCGAGAAACTCCAGGACTGCCTGATTGAACTTCTCGGCCTCGTCGATGAACAGCATGTGCGAGCTTTGGGTGAAGCGCACGGCATCGCAATGCGGCATGTGCTCGGCCACCCAAGACGGCCCTTCAGGCACCAGCACGGCGTCTTTTTCGGCAATCATCATCAGAGCGGGCAGATCGAAATGAGGCAGCACGTCGCGCCAGTCATGCACAGTATGATCAGACATCATGGCTGCACGGGCATGGGCCGGGCTCTTCGCCATTTCAGCAAGCAGCATGCTGCGCTCATCATCCCCAAGCTCAGTCGCAACGCAATCAGTCAGGTTCTGCTCGTCGAATGCCTCAGGAGTCAGGGTCAGCTTCTGGATGGTTTCTGCCAGCCCGGCCTGATCGTAACAGGCCGCATGGCCATATTTCCATTCTGATGAGAAATACTGTCTGGGCGTCTGCTGGACGAAAATGGCATTACGCAGCCGCGTCTTGCCGAAAAGTTCGAGATAGGACCAGATGATCGGGCAGCCGATCGACCAGCCGAGCACGGTCACATCCTCAAGCGAGAGCGCCTCCATCAGGTCACGCAGATCTGCGGCCAGACGCGGGATGCGATAGGAATGATCGGGCTTGCCAGACTCTCCATGCCCGCGCAGATCGAGCGTGATGACACGAGCCTTTTCGGCCAGAACCGGCACGTTGCGATGGAAGAACCGCCCCGAAAAAGTCCAGCCATGGATCATGACTAACGGGCGACCCTGCCCCTTTTCCTCGTAATAGAGCTTCGTTCCGTCGCTGGCGGTAATATGGGGCATGGCGCATTCCTCGCGATTGCGTGACCGGATCAGAAATCCTTTGGCAAGCGCGTGAAGCGAAGCGGGGTTCCTTCTGCATGAGGGAATGAAACACGACCGGCGTGTTGCGTTGTCAGGAAAACTGCAGCACCGAAAGGACACATGATGAGTCGAGGCAAGGGACCAGTGCCGTCAAGGCCGGACAAGGCCAACCTTCCGTCGAAGATATGCCCGGTCTGTAGACGACCCTTTTCCTGGCGAAAAAAATGGGAGCGAGACTGGGGAAATGTGCGTTACTGCTCTGATTTTTGCCGAGAAAAAAAAGAGTCTGTTTGAGGTAAGAAGACTAGATCATTGTTATCATGACAATGCATCTACTGATCCGGATGGTCATTCAGAAACATTCCAATTGCCTCTTCGATGTGAGGCGTGCGCGTATGGTTTTTCATCCACACAAGACCACTCTCCAGCCTCATTTCTTCCAACATATCGTAATGATCATTCAATATTATGTATTTTTCTATTACTGGTACGGCATAAAGAGGCAAAATACCCCATCCGTTCGTGCAAACAAATAAATCCTCCAATCCGACAGATGAATTATATTCGATAATATTATTGGGCGGCTGCAGATCGCGGGCGGATAGGGTCGCATCAAAACGCTCTCTCAAAGCCACACCTCTTACTGGCAGTATCCAGAGTTTTTTCCTGTTTTCTTCCCAGCCCTCAAGCAATTCGGGGATAGACATTGAAGATTCACGTGATGCTGCAAAGCAGTTATCGCGATGCATAACACTCATATCCAAGCTTTTATTCTGATTGAGCTGAAAAAAATCAACAAAAGCAAAATCAAGCTCACCGCTTTCCAACATATCCAGAAGATAGGGTCTTTCACGATAGACAATCCGTATCTTGAGTGCCGCATCTTTTGTCTTGAGTTGCGCAATCCCACTCATTATGCGCTTCTCCAAAGCCGGAGCCTGGAAACCAATATTCACGGTCCCAGTCCTGATCTCTTTGAATTCATTGACCTTGTGGGCGAGCTTCTCAAGTTCGGCCTTTATAATACGACTGGTTTCAACGATTGATTGGCAGATTTCAGTCGGCATCATGCCTGAATTGGAACGCGTAAAAAGCTTTACACCCAGTATATTCTCCACTTCCAGACAAGCTTTTGAGACAGCCGTAGGTGTAAGATTCAGTTTCGATGAAGCGCCAACAAGAGACTGAGCATTGAATATCTCTTCAATAACACGGAAGTATCTCAACTTCATGTTTTTCATCGCACTATGCGGCTCGATGTCAAAACCTTCTATATTCATGTCGACCCTCTTTGACGCCCGTAGCCTGATTTGGTTTTGGCAACGATCATGCTTCATAACGAGGTCGATCCAACGAAATTATAATTAATATATCAGGTGCATATTTACCGATTGGGTCGCGTAGCATCTTTCTGGCTGCCGCGCGCAACACGGCGCCAAGCCACTCGCCAAAGCGGCATCATTCCAAATGCATGCGCCAAGCATGAATGCGCAGTCCGAGAGAAATACTGCCGGTCCAGCAGCAGACCTCAGCCAGAATGCAAAAGCTGAGGCCGTTTCAGCTTTCCGCGATCCTGAGATGGCGCTTCTCAGTGAGTGGCAGAATGGTAAGGACCACCCGCAACGATCTGTACAGCCAGGATACGCATCCCCGCATCCTTGAGCGTGTCCAGCGGCAAAAACGCCCTGCCGCTCGTCCATCTTAACTGACCGTTTTCCGCGGCATGCCACCCCCGCGCTGCATGAAGGAAATCACGGACGTCGATTTCTTGGGTCGAGGAGGGATCGTAGAGCGTTACTGCCCCAATCAGGACGCCTAGCTGCCGACGATCATCAATATAGGGTCCGACCGCATCACTCGGACGCGCAGCTCGAGAGCAAAGATAAACAGCTCCATAATGCCCTGGAATCTGGAAGATATAACGATCACCAGCCACACGGAGAGGCTCCATGATATGACCATCTTCCGTAGACAGATGGAACATCGGATCGATGTGCCTTATGTCTCTCCTGTCGCAGACTTGTCCGGCGCGACGAGCCAGCCCTTTCCAGATCGGCTCGACGAAGGCTCGTGATACGCAGAGCGGTGCAGCCATCCGATGTTTTCCCGACATGCCGGAAACGACGGGCAGCGGCGCCTCCACCCATGATCGAGCTGCGAGATCATGCCGGTTTCCCGAGTCCAGATAACTTTCACAGAGCAGCCCATCAGCCATGACTACTGAATGGCAGTCTGTTTCGATGTGATAATAACTATAAGATTTCAGGCTCGTATCGTGACGTATGCTCCGGCCGTTCACGAGCATACGAACCGGAACAAGGTTGCCAGCTAGGAAAACGCAATGCTCTGGGGTTACCAGCAGGTCCTTGTAAGGCATCCCGCCCCCAAACGCTTCAGCCTCAATACGCACCGGGTAGTCCGTAATGTCGTAGCTGGCGCTATCTTCTTCCGTGATCGAACGATACCCCACCCAAATGACGTTCTGGGTTTCGACGCAGCCTCTATGATAAACGTGAACGGCATCACCTGCGGACAACGTCTCAATCGCGCGTTCTCCATCAGGGGTACGAATCATCGTGCCAGACAGGAAGCATACGGAAAAAACAGTCGAATTTCCGGTTCCTTCTGAGAGATCGAACCCAAAACTTTTCACGCCTGGAATATTCAGGACAAGGGAGCGATTACCCGTCAGGAGAAATTTGACATGATCGGCGTCAGGATACGTTACCCCGAGTATATCCGACTTGGGCACATCGCGTAGTACGATCTGGTCCGAAGAGCCGGGCGACGTACCGTTGAAGCCCGAAATAATCGAAGACGGGCTAGTCGTTCCAGTCAGTGTGAGACGACTGAATCCGTTTCCGCCAAGATTGACTGTTCCCCCAGCACTCGCGTCGAGTGTTGCAATCCCACCGGCGGCAAGATTGGCGAGACCAGTCAGCGTCCCCCCGGCGTCGACCTGAAGCGATCCACCGGACGCAACGAACAAATCACGCGCTGTTCCCCCCGACGAGATTTCTACGACCCCCTTTGAGACAATGCTGCCTCCGGAGATAGATCCGCCAACCCTGAGATTACCTCCCCAAAGAGCACCTGCGGAGCCGCTCAGAGTTGCTCCCGATGCTATGATACCGCCAGAAAGAGTGCCCCCACTCGCTACAACCACACGCCCACCCGAAAGCGCACTAGCGTTGTAACCAGTCCCTCCTGAGAGAACTGTCATGAAGCCTGCTGAGGCCACGACAGAACCTGACACAACACCACCATACATGACCGTCTGGGTGCCACCTGCAGAGATCATGGTTGTCAGGGCCGTACCGCCACTGACAAACTGCTTACCTCCGCTCACAAGGACAGAGCCTGAGGCGATACCTCCGCCATACAATCCATCAAATGAATTGAGGCCGACATCCTGCCAGCCACTATTCGTGACCAGCGTATTCTCCGTATAGGCGCCCTGCCCCTGAACCGCCTGATAGGCACCCGACAAGACAGTGTTGAGCGCAGTGCCACCAGACCCTACCAAAACGGCACCAGCGCCAGTACCCCACCAGCCATTACCTATGGCTGTCAGCTGTGATGCCGTGCCGCCAGACTGAATCCGTGCCTGTCCGCCCAGGGACAACACACTGTTATCCATAGTGCCACCGGATGAGACAACAGCCTGGCCACCGCCCTGCACTGTAAAGCCCGTCATCCGGCCATTGCCAAGACCAAGCGCTGACCCACCGCTCAGGATGACAATTCCTGAGGCAACACCTCCGGAAGCAGCAGCCGTGCCGCCTTGCGACACCGTCGCCACCGCACCGGTCACTGCGCTGGCATTGAAGGCTGTGCCACCAGAAAGCACAGCCATCGTACCGCCAGAAGCCGTAATCGTGCCCGAGGTCACGCCTCGCAGCATGACCGTCTGGGTGCCGCCTGCAGAGATCATGGTGGTCAAGGCCGTACCACCACTGACAAACTGCTTGCCTCCGCTCACAAGGACAGAGCCTGAGGCGATACCGCCGCCATACAATCCATCAAATGAATTGAGGCCGACATCCTGCCAGCCGCTATTCGTGACCAGCGTATTTTCCGTATAGGCACCCTGCCCCTGAACCGCCTGATAGGCTCCCGACAAGACAGTGTTGAGCGCAGTGCCACCAGACCCTACCAAAACGGCACCCGCGCTATAACTCCACCAACCGGTGCCCAACGCTGTCAGCTGTGATGCCGTGCCGCCAGACTGAATCCGCACCTGCCCACCTGCGGAGAGGACAGACTGGTCGATAGAACCGCCTGACGCAACAATAGCCCGCCCCCCGCTCATCAAAGAGAGAGCGGTCAGTCTTCCGCCACTCAGACTGACCGCAGAACCGCCATTCTGGATTGTGAGTCCGGATGCCAAACCATTGGAAGCCTGAGCAACACCCCATATGTTCGCCTGCCCGCCTGCAAGAACCACATTGTTAGTGCCGGTGCCACCCGCATAGACTTGCAGTTTTCCATTTGAGAAAACTGTTCCGCCATAGGCCTGCCCTCCTGCCGAGACTTCCTGCAAACCGCCAGAAGACACATAAGTGTCAACCGCAGTCCCCCCTTTGACGAATTGCGCACCACCATTGATCAGCGTTGTGGCAGATGCGGTGCCGCCGCCCGTCGCGCCATTATTGTTCGAGCCTACATCTTGCCAGCCATTTGAGGTGATATAAGCACTCTGAGACAGAGCGCCTGTCCCTTGCACTGCCATATACCCGCCCTGGATTACGGCATTAAAGCTTGTGCCGCCGGCACTCAGGATGAGCGATCCCTGAATACCGTTTACGGCATTTCCGAGCCCCGTTCCCGAGGTCAGCACACCTTGCGCGGTGCTTCCTGAAAGGATCTGGATTTGTCCGCCGCTCGAAACCAAAGCTTTGGTGACAAGACTATTACTTGTCGCGCTGACGATTCCACCCGACAGCACGGTGCCGCCGGACCAGATAGCACCACTCAGAAGCGAACTACCCTGGCTGATCGACAGGTTATTAATCTGTGCACCCTGTGCAGCCGAGAGATCTCCACCATTATATTTGACGTTGTTCCTGACTATCCCGCCTGCGGCTATTTTATCACCCGTATGATTCAGGGTGTTGTCTTGCAGTACACCACCGGAACTTATGATCGCGACAACGGTCTGCAGCGTTGAGTTCTGCAGGGTCCCGCCACTCTGGACAATGGCGCTTCCCCACTCCGCCGAATAACCGGACAAGGGTGACGTGAGGCCTGTAACTATCGCGCCGCTCGTGACATAGAGAAGCGGAGAATTGCCACCCAGAGAGACCGGCCCGTCGATAACGGATGCGCCGCTTTGGTACACGGTCTTGCCGTTTACGAGAACCGCGCTCCATACGCCACTGATCGTTGTAGTCATGAATTAATGTCTCATCCATTGTCCGCAGGGAGAAATTTCAGCCACGAAAACCGTGGAAACAGGGGCGCATAACCTCCACATTCAAATCGAAAAGACCCCACAATTCTCAAAGCGAATTTCTTTAGGAAATACGATTTGTGAGAACCTATTTTTTTCTCGATTATTAGTTTTGGTTAACGATGATTGATGCTTCTCCCTATATGCGTCACCTGAAGGCAAACAATCGAATTTAGGTTCAGGGCTATGAACCTAAATTCGATACATTACGATCTCGGCTCCAATGCGGCCTTCCCACAAGGTTTTGCAGGCAGTGCTCGTCAGGGTTTGTAACAGGAAATCGCGATTATGTGACTATAAGTAGCACATGTTGAGGTTCGTATTTAACAAACCAAAAAATAGACACAAAAAAAACCCGCCTCCGTGAGAGGCGGGTTTTTTTGAAGACATAATCTCCATCGGGGCCGGAGGCCCCGGCAGAAATCAGCGCTTCGAGAACTGGAAGGAACGACGTGCCTTGGCGCGGCCGTACTTCTTGCGCTCGACGACGCGGCTATCACGCGTCAGGAAGCCTGCAACCTTCAGGATGCCGCGTAGAGCGGGATCATAATGGGTCAGGGCGCGCGAAATGCCATGACGCACTGCGCCAGCCTGACCGGACAGACCGCCGCCCTTGACCGTGCAATACACGTCGAACTGGTTGTAGCGATCGGTCAGCAGGAAAGGCTGCGTGATCAGCATGCGCAGAACCGGACGAGCGAAATACGTCGTGACCGGACGGCCATTGACGATGATGTCACCCTTGCCAGGCTTGATCCATACGCGAGCCGTGGCGTCCTTACGACGACCCGTTGCATAGGAACGGCCCTGTGCGTCGCGCTTGACTTCGTGAACCGGGGCAGCCTGCGTGGCAGGAGCGATACCGGCGAGGTCCTGAAGCGTACCTGTGCGCTCTTGAGTTTCAGACATATCTCTCAGGCCTCGATCACATTGAGGGTGTTCTTGCGGTTCAGGGACGCAACATCCAGCTTCACAGGCTGCTGGCCTTCATGCGGGTGCTTGTCACCGGCATAGACATACAGGTGCTTCATCTGGGCGCGCTGCAGCGGGCCGCGCGTGATCATACGCTCAACAGCCTTCTCGATCACGCTGCCGGGGTTCTTGCCCTCGAGGCGCTGCGTGATGGTGCGCTCCTTGATGCCACCGGGATGACCCGTGTGGTAGTGGAACAGCTTCTGGCCCACCTTGTTGCCGGTCAGGACGATCTTCTCGGCGTTGATAACGACGATGTTGTCGCCGCAATCGACATGCGGGGTGAACTGGGGCTTGTGCTTGCCGCGCAGGCGGGTCGCGATGATGGTGGCGAGGCGGCCAAGAACGAGCCCTTCGGCGTCGATCAGGGTCCAGCCTTTCGTCACCTCTGCAGGCTTCAACGAAGGTGTGGTCTTCATGGTTCGGACTGATCCAGCAACATGTGTTGGTATTGGCGGCGCCTTATGAGACCGCAAACGCCTGAGGTCAAGCTTTTTCGACTCATGCCACCTTGCGAAAAACGGCTGATTTCCGCCGTTTTTCGATTATCGGTATCATGATACCGCATAAAAAAGTCACGAGATTGTTCCTGTTGCAAAGCCGGACTAACATGCACGCTGTCTGTCGAAGCGGTATTTGTGGGGATGTTCTGACGTGAAAAGACCTTTACTGGCCGCGGGCCTCTGCCTCGTGCTTGTCGGATTGGGCACAATCGGCGTGCGTCACGAGTCCAGCGCCGAACTGCAACGCGCGCTCGCCAGCTTCAGGGCCAATCTGCCCCCAGATGCCCGATTCGAATATGATCACGCCTATCCACGCTTCCTTGCACGGGGTGCCGGTTTCGAGAATGCCCGCTTCATTCGGGGCGGCACGACTCTCACGGCGCATGTGCTGACAGTCAACAATCCCAGCGGATATCTGACGACAGGGCTGAGCTTTTCGAAAATCCATGCAGAAGGCATAACGCTCAGCGGGCTGGTAAGCGGCAGGATCGGTGAACTCACCCTCAACAAGCTGCTTCTGCCCCCCGTAAGCCGGGAGAAGCATGATGTCAGTGACTTACCGCCTCTTTCACAAATACATTTCCGTCACGGGCAGATCCGTGACGTCGCTCTCGGTACACCCGATCATTGCACCCTAAATCTCGCCAATGCGGCAGTCGATAATTACGGCCATGATGATGGCAATTCCGGGATGGTTCACGAAGCCCACGCTGTATGCGCCGAAGACAGTCTTCCGGCGCAACGGCTTGGTGCGCTGACAAAAATGCCCACGGGGCCTCTGGCTCTGGATATCGGCGATCTGCGCGAAAGCGGCATCCGCTATGCTCGTGCCGTTGCTCTGGTGGAGCAATGGCTGCCCTCAGCCATATCCGGTGAGGCAAAACCGTTCCTTGCCCTCAATGCGCAAGGAGATCTTTCTGAAGTTCCCAGCAAATCAGAGGCAAGGAATATCGGCATTGCTCTGCTGGGTATGCGTCTCCAGTACGAAAAGCTTCTGTCGCGACAGTGGAAAGAGGGGGACAAGCGTCTTGGCGAGGGGAATCTCCACAATGCCACCATCCGGTTCAGCAAGTCCTATGCCTTGGCTCCTTTCATGCCTGATGGCATCCACATCGAGACTCTGACACAGAACGCCACGACTGATACCAAAACCAATGTGAGTGTCATTTCCATAAAGGGAACCACACCGAAATCCTTTGATTATGAAACCACCATGGAACTCGCCAACGCCGTAACGCCCGATCCGAAGCATGGGCCAACGCTGATCTCCATGAGCCTTACCTATCGCGACGATGCCTCCAATCTCGATGATCTATTCGGGCGCATTGCTGCGTTACGCGGCCAATCCATCGCTGAACTCAAGAGCACATTCGCCCTGCCACTGGCTCTTATGGCCCAGAAGGCACCCGGCCTTGATGCCTTGCCCGCGTTTATGCTCGCGCCATCCGGGCATAGCCTGACGGTCTCCTTTCATCCGCCGGAGCCGATCGACGTCACCGCGATCAAGGCGCTCTCGGCACAGTTTTCCGCCGACCCGACCATGGCACAGCGCTGGCTGGCCCCGCCAGTCCTGACATCGAGCATGAAATGAGCATGGCGCCTCCGGTCCATCTCATTGGCGCGGCTGGTCGCATGGGGGCGGCCCTCTGCCATGTTCTCAGAGAGCGCGGCGAGACCGTTGTCCCTGTCGTCCGTCATCCGGACCGCCTGCCGCCCGATCTGCGTGAGCAGGCTCGCCAGGCCGATCTTGAAAACGCCGACACCCTTATGGCCGCCCTTGCGGATGCACAGCATGTGGTCTCGACCGCCCATGCTCGGTTCATTCCGGCCATTCTGACAGCGTCTCCCGATAATTCCTGCCTAGTCGCGATCGGCAGCACGCGCAAATTCACGCGATGGCCCGACTGGCATGGCGATGGCGTTCTGGCAGGGGAACGCGCGCTGATGGAGTCGGGACGCCCCAGCATGATCCTGCATCCGACCATGATCTATGGACCACAGGGCGAGAACAACGTGCAGCGTCTTGTCGCCCTGCTGCGCTATCTGCCGCTTGTCCCCCTACCCAGTGGCGGCCGCTCGCTGATCCAGCCAATTTATCAGGATGACGTCATCCGTTCGATTGTGACAGCCCTAGATCTGGCCAGATCAGGCCACCTCAACACGCCGGAAGCACTTGTCATCGCCGGGCCTGAACCCATGACCTACCGCGCGCTCGTAGAGGCCATTCTCGCAGCTGCAGGTCTTGGCACGCGTCTGTTTCTGCCGGTACCAGCTGCCATACTGGAATTTCTGGTCCCTCTGGCCAAGAAACTACCCGGATTCCCGTCGATCGAACGCGCGGAAGTAAGACGTCTGCTTGAAGACAAGGCATTTTCGATACAGCCTATGCAAGACCGCCTCGGATTTACACCTCTTCCCCTGAAAGACGGGCTCGCTCATCTTTTCAGACAACCGACCGAAGCCTCCCCCCTGCCCGCAGGAATACGCCCATGACCCGCCCGCTCAAATCCCTGTCGCGCCTCGGCAGCCTAGCTCTCGTTTTTGCCGCACTCGGCACGCTTGCGGGCTGCACCGATCCGACAGGACCGGTCTTTGGTGACTGGTACGGGTTCAACCCCCTGCCCACGCCACAAGGCAATATCTCGATCGAGCTGGTTCTGGATGGGGCACCAACAGCCAGTTCAGGCAGCTATCGGTTGCATCGTCAGTCCTTCTGGGCGGAAGATATGATGTTCAACCGCTCTGATACGCTCGATGGCACCTGGACGCTCAAGGAATACACGGTCGACGGCAAGATCTGGCGCAACGTGTTTCTCAAGGGCCCCGAATTGCACATCACCCATTACGTGCTGCTGCCCAACGGTTATCTGACCCCGGCCACAGATCAGAACACACCCGATATGGGCGAAAGCGGCTGGCTCTGCTGCCGCCTCGCCCCTCGCGCACGCGACAGTTTCGGTTATGGGCGTGTCTGAACATATGGCGGTCGGGAGTCTGAACGAGTCCCCTGCCGCGATGACAATTGCCGAGTGGATGACCCGATCCGGCGTGGGTTTTGGCACCAGTGGCGCGCGCGGTCTGGTTTCCGCCATGAACGACGCCGTGTGTTTTGCCTACACACTGGGCTATCTGCGCCATCTTGAATCTTTCGGAGAATTCGGTGCGGGACGCCCGGTGGCCCTCGCTGGCGATCTGCGCCCAAGCACACCGCGCATTCTGCGCGCTTGTACCGCAGCCATACATCACGCAGGCGGTGTGCCGGTCTTTTGTGGCTTCGTACCGACACCTGCCCTGTGTCTTTACGCCTATGGCCGATCCACCCCCTCATTGATGGTAACAGGCAGCCATATCCCGTCAGACCGCAATGGCATCAAGTTCAACCGGGCCGGAGGCGAATTTCTCAAGGAAGACGAGGCCGGCATGCGCGTTCAGCAGGTAACCCTGCCCGAAGGCCGGTTCGATGAGGCGGGCATGTTGATCGACAATGATCCATTGCCCGAGCCGATCGACGTTCTCAGCGCCTACACTGCACGCTATGCAGATTTCTTCGGCAGCAAGGCGCTCCACGGACTGAAACTTGCCGTCTATCAGCATTCGGCCGTCGGCCGCGACCTTCTGGTCTCTGTGCTCAAATCCCTCGGCGCCCAGGTGATCAGACTTGGGCGCTCCGAAGGCTTCGTTCCCGTCGATACCGAAGCCGTGCGCCAGGAAGACAGGGACCAGGCCCGGCATTGGGCACTGGAGCATGAATTCGACGCGCTTCTGACAACAGATGGCGATTCCGACCGCCCCCTTCTGGCTGATCGTCAGGGCATCTGGCTTCGTGGAGACGTGCTTGGCATTCTGGCGGCGCGCTTTCTGCAGGCAAGAGCCGTTGCAACACCAGTCAACAGCAATACCGCACTCGAACTGACGGGTTTCGCAGAGCAGATCTCTCGCACACGGATCGGCTCACCCTATGTCGTGCAGGCCATGACAGAAGCGGCGCAGAAGGGCATTGCCCCATCAGTCGGTTATGAGGCCAATGGCGGTTTCCTGCTGGCTACTCCGGTCGCATTGCAGGGGCGCTCCCTCAAGGCCTTGCCAACGCGCGATGCCGTTCTGCCAATGCTCTGCGCGCTTGTGGCCGCACGAGGCTGCGGCGATGACCTGACGGCTCTTCTCGAGACCCTGCCGCCACGTTTCACCGTGAGTGACAGACTGGCGCCGCTTGCCAGCACCCGCAGCCTGACCGGGATCGCCAGATTGCGCGAAGAAACTCTCGCAACAAGATCCCTCGCGCCTTTCAGCGCTTCATGCGGCCCTGTACGCCGCCTCGATGAGACTGATGGGCTGCGCCTGATTTTTGAAAACAATGCCATCGTCCATTTCCGCCCCTCGGGCAATGCTCCCGAATTGCGCGTCTATGCCGAGGCGGGAAATGAAAATGACGCCGGGCGACTTCTACAGATGGGGCTTGCTCTGGCTGCCCCATGGCGTGATTAAACGAAAACCGGTTTTTCAGCCCTTCGCTTCCTGCCATCTCTTCTCCATTCATCAGACGCCCCCAAGGGCATCGCGATACGGAACAAGCTCTTGCCGTCTCCCACCAGATCCCAACAGCCTCTCATCATTCCGGTGATCCTGTCCGGTGGCTCTGGCAGTCGCCTCTGGCCCGTCTCGCGCAGCAGCTTTCCGAAGCAGTTCTGGCCTCTGCTTACCGACAAGACCCTGCTTCAGGAGACGGCCTTGCGCGGGCAGAAAGCAGGGCTCGGCCAGCCCGTTATCGTCTGCAATGCGTCTCATCGCTTCATCATCGCCGAGCAGTTGCGGTCTATTGGCATCGACGACGCCCGTATTCTGCTCGAACCCTCGGCGCGCAATTCTGCGCCCGCCATCGCTGCGGCGGCCTTCCTGATTGCAGAACAACACCCAGACGCCATTTTATGGGTGATGGCTGCCGATGCGGCCATCACCGATCTTACGGCTCTATATGCGACACTCGACATTGCTGTCGCCGCGGCGTCGCAAGGCTATATTGCCACCTTCGGCATACAACCGAACAAGCCGGAAACAGGCTATGGCTATATAGAGCGGGGTGAGGCCCTCTCGACTGTGGAGGGTGCCTTCCACATTGCCCGCTTCATGGAAAAACCGGATCTGGCGCGCGCGACCGCACTTGTTCAGAACGAACGTTATTCCTGGAATTCGGGAATGTTTGTTGCCCGTGCCGATGTCCTTCTGCGTGAAATCAAGACATTCGAGCCTGAGATTCATAGCTGTGTCGGGCAGGCGGTTGCCCAGCGTCAGACCGATCTCGACTTTGAACGCCTCGCTCCCGAGATATTCGATAAATCACCCGATATCTCGATCGATTACGCTGTAGCGGAACGCACGCAATGCGCCGTCGTCGTCCCCGCGTGCTTTGGCTGGTCGGATATCGGCAGCTGGGATGCCCTTTGGGAAATCAGCAGCAAGGACATAAGCGGGAATGTTGCCGCTGGTAACGTCTTTCTGGAGGACACCCGCAATTGCTATGTCCGCTCGGATGGTATTGTCACCGCGGTCATGGGCGTGGATGAGCTCATCGTGGTCGTGACAGAGGATGCCGTAATGGTCTCGCATCGTGATCGCGCCCAGGACGTCAAGAAAATAGTCACACGCCTGACCGAAGCAAATCGTCCTGAAGCCACCAGCCATAACCGCATGTATCGCCCCTGGGGCTTTTACGAGAGCCTGATCCGTGGTGACCGTTTTCAGGTCAAGCGTATCCATGTCGATCCAGGCGAGGTGCTCTCGCTGCAGAAGCACTTTCATCGTTCGGAACATTGGGTGGTGGTGGCAGGCACTGCTGTGGTCACGCGCGATGGCGAGGAACTGATCGTGCGAGAAAATGAGAGCGTCTATCTGCCGCTTGGCTGCACCCATCGTCTGGCCAATCCGGGCAAGATCGCCTTGACCCTGATCGAGGTACAGTCCGGTCCTTATCTGGGCGAAGACGATATCATCCGCCTCGATGACGTTTACGCCCGGAAGTAACCGCAGCAAAAACTCGAAAGACCCTGCCCTGCATATGAGGGCAGGATACAAGGCGCACGTCAGAATGCGTCTCTTGAAAACCTGATTTTATGGAAAATGCTGGGGCGAATGACGGGACTCGAACCCGCGACCACCGGTACCACAAACCGGCGCTCTACCAACTGAGCTACATCCGCCACACAGCGATGCCCGATGTAAAGAAATGCAGGGCAGGCGTCTAGCCCCTTTGTCGAAATTCTTTTTTGAGCCCCGATCGGTTTCGCACGGCACGTCTGTCACGCCCTTTCAGGACAGGGATAACCCGGGCCCTCCCGACAAACGGCGCCTGATTATACGCTTTCCGTCAGCTTCCCCCCTTGCGAACCGTTACGGCTCTTTCTACCTTTGCGACGCCATTGCCGCGTCGGGCCGGAATACGACGACAAAATCCGATCGTTTTTCATCCGAAGGAGTCGACTCTTGAATCTCTCGACCTATCGCGCACAGTGGGCTTTCAGCCCGCTGCGTGAGGTGCTGGCTGGCATGGTGGGCACGTTTGCGCTCATTCCTGAAGTCATTGCCTTTTCCTATATCGCAGGCGTTTCTCCGGCCGTTTCGCTCTACGCCTCTTTCGTCATCAGTGTGGCGATCGCCATCACAGGCGGCAGACCGGGCATGATCTCCGGAGCCGCCGGATCTGTCGCCCTCGTGGCGGCCGCTCTCGTGCATCATCACGGCATCCAGTACATGTTTCTGGCGACGCTTATCGCAGGGGCGATGCAGATCGTCTTCGGATTGCTCCGTCTGCACGTGCTGATGCGGTTCGTCTCGAAAGAGGTGCAGACGGGCTTCGTCAACGCCCTGGCCATCATGATCTTTTCGGCACAGGTGCCGCAAATGCTGCATGTCACCTGGCATACCTACGCGCTGATCGCCCTGGGCCTTGCCATCATCTATCTGCTGCCGCGCCTGACCACGGCCATTCCTTCGCCGCTGATCTGTATCGTCGTGCTGACCCTGATCACGATCTGGCATCCCATGCCCGTTCACACGGTGGCCGATCTCGGTGCGCTGCCAAATGGTCTGCCCTCACTCATTTTCCCGCATGTGCCATTCACGTTCGAAACCTTTGAAATCGTCATGCCCTATGCGCTGGCGATGGCCGCTGTCGGATTGCTTGAATCTCTCATGACCGCCGGTGTGGTGGACGACCATACCGACACGCATGGCGAACCACGCATGGAATGTACGGGTCTGGGCATTTCGAACATCGCCGTGGGGCTGTTCGGCGGCATTGCCGGCTGCGGCATGATCGGCCAGACAGTTGGCAATCTGCGTTACGGCGGACGCGGGCGCCTCTCGACCTTTACGGCAGGTGCGTTCCTTCTGGCCCTGATGGTGCTTCTGCATGACTACGTCGCCAAGGTGCCCATGGCGGCCCTCGTCGCCATCATGATCATGGTATCGGTCAGCACCTTTGCCTGGGGATCGCTGCGAGACGTCATGCGTCATCCGAAATTGTCGAGCCTCGTCATGATCGTGACCGTAATCGTGACGGTGACAACCCACGATCTGGCAGCTGGCGTGGCTGTCGGCGTTCTTTTGAGTGGTGTGTTCTTTGCCTGGCGGGCAATGGGCATGCTCCGCATTGAGACGCACAAGGGCGAAGAGGTGGATGTCTATACCGTGCATGGCCAGGTGTTCTTCGCCTCGGCTGACATGCTTTATGACGCCGTCGATTTTCAGACCAGGGCGAAGTCTGTCGAAATCAATGTGGCCGATGCGACATTCTGGGACATTACTTCGGTCGATATTCTTGAAAAGATCGTTGGCAAATTACAGGGGCGATCCATCGACGTCCGTGTAGAAGGGTTGCATAGCCGCCGCCACGGTCTGATTGCCGAACAATCCGACGAGCCTTTGCTCTCGATGTAGCTCCTTTTGCGGTCCCTCCTGGAACACATCCAGGCGGGACCAAAGCACCCACGCTGGGCCGCTCCTGATGCTATGAGAGTTACGCACCGGTCTCGTAAAGACAAACACTATTGTTTTCTATTTCATGCACCCCAGTAAGCAATAAAATATTGCTGGAATCACGCAACACAAAGTAGCAATTTTAATGTTTTTTACCGTGAAGTATGACGTTATTAGTGTCCTCAAAGCGGAACAGGATGCTGAAAATGATTGTGTACGAAGGGGATGAGATTGTACTTCATCATCACAAAGGGAACTCCGCCTACACGATCATTACTTTCACCGGCATAAACTTCGAGACTGTTGCCAGAGACTTTTTCTTGCTGAAGAATGTCGCCCGCATCAGAGACCTCGATGTCATCGGATTCGCGACGAAAAAGCCAAACTGGTTTCTCAGCGACGAGATGGACGAGGCGATCAGGGTCATCGATCAGTTACTTGGCCCCGACAGGGTCCGTCTGGTATTCGGGCAGTCCATGGGGGGATACGCTGCCCTCAAGTTTTCCAGGAAGCTTTCCGCCGATTACGTCATGGCGCTCTCGCCAAAATTTTCCATTCACCCCGATGAATGTGACATCAAGGAAGAATACCGGAAATACCTGACGGACAAGATGGTCAATATGTCCATCAAGCCGGGAGATATCGGAGGGCGTCCCTTTATCCTCTCAGATCCCAAAGACAGGGTCGACGCCTATCATACGCACCTGCTTCACAACGTGAGCCCGGATATTGTCCATGTGCCCACTTTCTATAGCGGACACGTCGTTTACGAGAGCCTCTCTGGCTCCAAGCCCATCTCATCTATCATCGAAGCCCTCTCAAGCGGTGAACCCGACCGTGTCAGACGCCAGGTCAGCACCCAGCGTCGACGCAACCCAGCCAATCTTAGAAATCGGCTTTTTCTCGCCTCACCGCGCCATGCGAGACTCGTCGCCCTGACTCTGGTTTCCGATCAGATCGACGCGATGAAAAACAGGATGTTTATCTTCGCCCATACCGGATTTGTCACCGGGATCATCTATCAGGTTGCGTTGCGCGGGGATCACGCTCTTGCTGTGCGGCTCAAGCGCAAACTCATGAAGCACCTTGCCACGCAAGGGCCTAGCGTATCCTTCGATGAGGTGCTCGCAACCAATAACATAGCCGGACCACTCTGCCTCGATTTTCATGAACGGGTCCTCTACTACGACCCCGTGGAAAAACGCCTCACTGTCGAACGCCTGACCGTACGCGCTTCACGCTTGCTGCCGGTTTATCCGGGAGAGAATTCACTGGCCTGCGTGACGATATTGGGAGAGCGCTTCATGCTGGTCGCAACAGGAGAAACCATCGACTTCGTCCCTACAGGACAAGTGAGAGCTGGCAGCCTGATCTTCCAGTCGCAGGGAGCCCATTACACGATCAGGCTTGGTCGGAAGCTTGTCACCTCCGTCCACGGCGGGTCTATAGCAATCTGGACGGATACCGATAATACGTGGGAGCGTTTCGTCGTCGTCTGAAAGACCTCTCACCTCGCTCTGATAGCGACGAGGCAATTGATACGCACGCGAGGAGCAACTCCTGGAGGACTATCCCTGGGGACACTTGCCCCTAGCCCCCTTACCCCGGAGATCCTTTACGCTCCAGGGAATTCCGGACAAGTTGCCTGCTTCCACAAGGGATTACGGCGCATCCTGCCCGGAATGACGTCAGGGCTTCGGCCAACCCGTCGCAGGGCGGTCGAAGTGAGCAAGCAGATCCTGATCCGGGATATTGGTCAGGTCCTTGCTTTCGCTCTTGATCAGCTTCTTGCTTGTCGCCTTGGACAGATGCTCGCGAATATCGTGCAGCACATGCGGTGCCGCAGCGAGAACCAGACCTTCGAGCGCAGCATTGGCGTTGAGCGTCGCTTCGATCTCATCGGCGATCAGTCGGGCGAAACGCTCTTTTACCTGAACCTTGGGGTCCGAGCGGGGTTCCTTGATGGAGGCGACGTCACCTGCTGCATCGGTTGCCTTGTCATGGGCACCGAAACGCTGAATCGTACGCATCTGCTGGCCATCATAGCGCAGAAAGCGGGCTTTCTCACCATCGCATACTGCATAAAGTACTGGGTCCTGAACGGCCATAAAACCTCTCCTATGTTCCTGAATAAAGAACGCTGAAGAGTAAAAGCCGTTTCTGCTTACACAGATATTTGAGAATGCGTCACAAAGACAGCGCCAGTGCATCATGAACCATTTGCCAGCTCTGCCTGTCTGGCGCGTAGAGCAGACCACGCCCTGGAATGGCGGCGTGATAGGTCGCGCCATTGAGACGCGCGCCATACCCTCCGGCTTCGTGCAGCAGGAGCCAGCCAGGACAATGATCCCACAGGCAGGTGCGGCTATAGGCCAGTACATGGCCATGGCCTGACGCAACCAGACGATATTCATGAGCGGCGCAGCGCAGATCCCAGAGGCCGGTCATGGCACGCAGATTGTGATCGGCCAGTGCCGTGTCGCTCACAGGCAGGGTGCGCCAGGCTATCTTGCCTGTAATTTCCTCAATGCGATGAAAAGGCGCCGCCACATGCAGGGGCGTGACATGCCCTGTCTCGTCCTCTGACCATGCGCCTTCATTTTTCAGGGCAAGAGACGCCGATTGCGTGACCGGATCAAGAATGACACTGGCCACCGGGATGCCCCTCTCAAGCACCGCTATCATGACACCGAACGCAGGCAGACCGGCCGCGTAATTGGCCGTACCGTCTATAGGGTCGATGGTCACAGATAATTCCGCTTTGGCGGCCTGGTCGATCAGGGACGGATACTGGCTGCACCGCTCCTCACCGATCAGCAGCGCCTCGGGGAGCAAAAGCTTCAACCGGTCGGTGATATATTCTTCAGCCAGAACATCGGCCACCGTCACCAGATCGGATGGCGAGGTCTTGGTTCTGATATCCCCTTCTGCCAGCTGTCCAAAACGCGGCATGATGATGCGGGATGCTGCCTCACGGGCAATCAGGGAAAGATCTTCGAGAAGCGCACGGGTCGCGACCGAGGGGCGCGCCGTCATCATTATGTCCTCAGCCTTCAATCCGTCTGCCCTCCCCATGAAGGGCCCTCATTCCGAGCGCCCTTCGTGTGACCAGTATCGAGACGATTTCAGGCAGATACAAGGCAATCCGGGTAGATCTGGCCAAAGCGTGACCGGTCCTGCTCGAAAAGCCGGACATCGAGCGTGATCTCGGTCTCCTGATCCAGCCGCTCAAGCACTTCACCATGCTCATACAGCCAGGCAAGCGCTGCGCCATTGGTGATCTCGAGACGAATGCGCGTCAGAACCATCGACGCGGTCATATGCTGATCGAGCTGCGAATAAAGATTGGGCAGCCCCTCACCCGTGATCGCCGATATGGCGACACAGCCCGGATGACGGGGTACTGCCTCTATCCCACCCATGAGGTCGGCCTTGTTCAGCACCTCGATGGTACGCTGGGGCCAGTTCTCATCCAGCATCCCATCGCGCACCATGCCATCCAGCACATTGATCACGTCTGCACGCTGGGCGGCACTGTCAGGATGGGCCACATCACGCACATGGAGAATGATATCGGCCTCGGCTACCTCTTCGAGCGTGGCCCGAAAAGCTGCAACGAGTTCGGTCGGCAATTCGCTGATGAAGCCCACCGTATCCGACAGGATGACCCGTCGGCCCGAAGGCAGGCGAAGCCCGCGCATGGTCGGATCAAGGGTTGCAAAAAGCTGATCCTGCGCATGCACGGCCGAACCGGTCAGTGCATTGAAAAGCGTTGACTTGCCAGCATTGGTATAGCCCACCAGCGCCACGACGGGGAAAGGTACCTTCTTGCGCGCCGAACGATGCAGCCCGCGAGTGCGGCGCACCTGATCAAGATCCTTGCGCAGACGCACAAGACGCTCGTCGATCATGCGGCGATCGGCCTCGATCTGGGTTTCACCCGGACCGCCAAGAAAGCCAAAGCCACCGCGCTGGCGTTCCAGATGGGTCCAGAGCCGGACAAGACGCGATCGCTGATATTCTAGATGGGCAAGCTCGACCTGCAATACGCCTTCACGCGTCGCAGCACGGGCGCCGAAGATATCGAGAATGAGGCCCGTACGGTCGAGAACCTTGCAGTTCATTGCCTTTTCGAGATTGCGCTGCTGGCCCGGCGAGAGCTTGGCGTCGACGATCACGACCTTGACGTCGTTCTCTTCCACCATCTCGGCAAGCTGCTCGACCTGTCCCTTGCCGAACAGGGTGGCCGGGCGCACAGCCCTGATGGCAAGCACAGCCTGCCTGACAACTACAAGACCGATCGAGGAGGCGAGCCCGACAGCCTCTTCCAGACGGGCTTCCGCAGCGCGGAACTCGTCATTCGGTGTCGGGCGCTCCCATGGGAGAACTACCGCAGCGCGTGTCGCGGGAGGTGTCGTACTGGTGGTTACTGACACGTTCTGGAAAAACCCCTGCCCTTACAGCTCGATCTCGCCATCCTGCGCGAACAGCGACAGGGGAGCGACGGGCATGATCGTGCTGACGGCATGCTTGTAGACAAGCTGCGTATGACCGTCGCGACGCAGAATGATCGTCTCATGATCGAAGCGCGGGATTACACCCTGCAGCTTCACACCATTGACCAGAAATACGGTCACGGGCAGGCCGTTCTGCTGGAGGTGCTGCAGGAAGACATCCTGCACAGTTTCGCCCTGGCTGAATTCGGTAAAGGGGGCGGCGTTCGGGGTCGGGTTGGGATTAGCTCTGGCCAATGTTGCTCTTCTTTTTATCAGGTATATGAGACGGGCCCCATTTTCGGGGGTCAGAGGTCAACGTCACAAACGCTGCTCTGGATTTGTGTCCTTATCTTATCTTCATTGAAATCTGGTTTCCAGACTCACAGGGTCCTATCTTCTGGCGTCACACCCAGCTGCTTCAGCTTGCGATGCAGGGCACTCCGCTCCATGCCGACAAAATTCGCCGTGCGGCTGATATTGCCACCGAAACGCAAAAGCTGCACCTGCAGATATTGGGTTTCGAAAAGATCGCGCGCCTCGCGCAGCGGCAGTGCCATGACATCAGCCCCCGCATCGAGACGGGTCATCGACGGCGCCCCCTGGCTCACAGTGCTGGGCAACATGTCTGCGCGAATCAGATCCTGGCCGTTCGGCATCATGATGAGCAGACGTTCCATCAGATTGCGCAGCTCTCTGATATTGCCCGGCCATTCATAGGATTGCAGCGCTGCCAGCGCGTCCACCGACAGCTCACGCGGAGCAAGACCGGCATTCTCGGCATAGCGTTGCAGAAAATGCTGCGCCAAGGCCGGAATGTCCTCACGACGCTCACGCAGTGAGGGCAGACGCAGCGGCACCACAGCAAGGCGGTAATAGAGATCCTCGCGAAAACGCCCGAGAGTGATCTCGCCCTGAAGGTCGCGATTGGTCGTGGCAATGACGCGCACATCCACCTTGACCCGTGCCGCACCACCCAGACGTTCGAATGTCTGATCCTGCAACGCCCTGACGATCTTGCCCTGGGTCTCGAGCGGCATGTCCGCCACTTCATCGAGAAGCAGCGTCCCCTTGTGAGCACGCTCCAGCACGCCGGTGCGGCGCATGGTGCCGTCGGCCTGGCCTTCGATACCGAAAAGCTCTTCCTCGAAGCGATTGGGCGCGAGCGTTGCACAGTTAAGGGCAATGAACGGACCCGACCCGCGTCGTGAACGCGAATGGAGCATCCGCGCCGCAATCTCCTTGCCCGAGCCAGCCGGGCCGGTAATCAGCACGCGTGAATTGGTGGGGGCCACCCGGTCGATCTGGCCACGCACGGCACTGATACCGGGGCCTTCACCGAAAAGCATGGTCTCATTGCCCGAGCGCAACCGCAGCTCGGCATTCTCGCGCTCGAGACGCGCCGCTTGGAGCGCGCGCTGGACCACCAGAATCAATCTGTCGGTCTGGAACGGCTTTTCGATGAAATCATAGGCGCCATGTTGCAGGCTCGAAACCGCCGTCTCGATGGTGCCGTGACCCGAAATCATCACGACAGGCAGACCCGGCTCTTCGGCCTTGAGCGTCTTGAGCAGGTCGATCCCGTCCAGACGCGACCCCTGGAGCCAGATATCGAGAATAACCAGCGACGGACGGCGCGCCCGGAACGCTGCCAGAGCCTGATCCGAATTCGCCGCTACACGCGTTTCATAGCCTTCATCGCGAAGGAGTCCCTCAATGAGAAGCCGGATATCCGGCTCGTCATCGACGATCAGGATTTCATGCTCCATGCGCATCCCCCATCAGACGTTCATTGCTCCTTGCGCGCTTCACCTGGTTCGGGACTCTGATCACGCACCGGCAGGGTGAGCGTCGAGACGGTACCGCGCCCGTCCGTTCGGTCCTCCAGTCTGATCCCACCTGCGTGATCCTCCATGATCTTCTTGACGATCGCGAGCCCGAGTCCCGTCCCTTTCGGTTTGTGCGTGATATACGGTTCCGTCAAGCGGTGGCGGTCAACTGAAGGCAAACCAATGCCATCATCTGTCACCTGAACAGCCGCTTCCACCCCGTTCACCGCCAGAGAGACCCTGATACGCCCCACTGTTGCCCCCGCGTCACCTCCATGTCTCTCTGAATCGACCTCATGATCCGGCACCACCATGGCGATGGCATCGGCCGCGTTCTGCAACAGATTGGTGAGTGCCTGCCCGACCAGACGCCGGTCACAGCGTACAATCGGCCCCTGAGGCGGCAGGGACGCTGTATCGTAGATGATTTCAGGATGGGCATTGCGCTGCAACACCAACGCCTCGCGTACCAGACGCACCAGATCCTCATCCTTGAGCACAGGCTGCGGCATACGGGCGAAAGACGAGAATTCGTCAACCATACGGCCGATATCGCCCACATGACGCACAATCGTATCGACACACTGCCCGAACGTCTCGGGGTCGGAGCTGATCTCGCGCATGAAGCGACGCTTCAGTCGTTCGGCCGAAAGCTGGATGGGGGTCAGCGGATTCTTGATTTCATGGGCGATACGGCGCGCCACATCGGCCCAGGCTGCCTTTCTCTGGGCAGAAAGCAGGGCCGTGATATCGTCGAACGTCACCACATAGCCGGTCGATTCGTCACTACGTTGCTCGGCCACCGCGCGTACGAGCAACGTACGACCGGCACTGCCAACACTCGGACCGTCGCCCAGGGTCACGCTTTTTTCCGGCGCATCGATCTGGATCTCTGCCGTATGCGCCTGACCCGGCTCGGCCCGCGCCCGATCAAGCATCCCGACAAACTCGGGTACCATGACACTCAGGGGCTGACCGATGCACAGATCGAGGTCGCGCTGCAGAAGACGGGACGCCGCACGGTTGGGCAGTTCGACCACCTGATCCGCATCGAGACCGATCACCCCTGCCGACACGCCGGAAAGAACGGTCTCGGTAAAGCGACGGCGCTCGTCGATCTGCTCATAGGCGACCATCAACTCGGTACGCTGGGTCGAAAGCTGATCCGTCATTCGGTTGAAGGCGCGAGAGAGCGTGCCGACCTCATCGTCCTTTCGTCCGTCTCGGCCCCGCGCCTCAGGCACACGCACCGTGAGATCGCCCTCGCTGATGCGCCGCGCCGCCAGAATGAGCAGACCCAGAGGCTGGGTGATCTGCTTGGCCAGAACGAGTCCTGTCAGCATGCCGATGCTCAACACCAGCAACCCGAGCATGGCAAAGATCAACACGAAGCTGATCTGAATGGCCGATCGGTGAGCGTTCAGTCGCTGATATTCCGAAACCACCGCATCCGTATGGCGCATATGCTCCAGAATCTTGGCATCCACAGGCCTCGTGATGACAAGCATCAGACCCGAGCTTGGCCCAAGATTCACCACAGCGCGCACGGTTTTCTCATCAGGACTGTCGAGAATGGCCACGTCATTGGTGCGGGCCAGCGTCGTGGCATCCTTGGGAGGGAGAGCCAGCTGCTGGCCCTGCAGGGCCGCAAGTCCGCCTGAAGCGACCACCTTGTTGGTGTAGGAATCGAACACAACGGCCTCGTTCAGCCCGCGTTCAGTTGCCTCGACATCGAGCATCATCCCGAGCTGGGTGGGATCACGCATCAGATCCACACCGTGGCGATACATCTCGTCGTTATTGGCCGTGATGATGATATTCGCCAGGGCAAAGGCTTCTGTGCGGATATTGTCGTTATGCTCCTGCAGATAGCCTGCAGCCACATCGCGCGCTTCGGTAAGAGCGGTATTGACCCGGTTCGAGAACCAGATCTGGATACCGAAATGGAAGAACAGCGCCGCCAGACCGCCGATCACGACGGTAGGCGCCACCGCCACCACGCCGAAGAGCGTGATCAGCCGCACATGAAGCCGCGCCCCCGCCAGCCCTCTGCGACGCTCGGCCAGCATCCGCCCGACCCGGATGATGACGGCCGTACCCAGAAGGAGCAGCACGATAAAATCGAGCAGGAACACAACGGCCTCGATCTGCGGGCGATAGGCAAAGGAAAGCCCGCGCGCCAGCACGACGAAGGTCGTAACCAGCAGCACGAGCGCCGCACAGGTCAGCACCATGGCGGTTTTCAGACGGCTCACGTGACGAAGGAGCGATCGCTTTGCAAGAGAACCGTCCTCTGGCACGGAATCGGTTTCTTCAGTCATGCGCCCCTCATCGGAGGTGCGATGCGACGCGTCATTGCCTGTCATGATCGAGAACGGCCCACTTCAATGCCAAGAAGCTGCAAACGTTTGCGTAGCGTGTTGCGGTTGATCCCGAGCAGAGCCGCCGCCCTGATCTGATTGCCATCGGTTGCTTTCAGCACCAGACGGAACAGAGGGCGTTCGACCTCTGCCAGAACACGCGCATGGAGCGTGCCCTGCGTATCGGTTTCAAGATCGAGCATGGAAGGCAGATAACGCGCCATCAGCCCCTGAAAAGACGCCGCATCGGGCGTCGTGTCGACACGGTGCATATCGGCCAGAAGCGAGGCAGTAAGCAGATCCCCCTTCACGCTCTGGCATGCATGATGCAGCAATTGCCGCATCTGCCGAAAATTGCCCGGCCAGTCCTGATGAGCCAGCCAGGGCAGGCAATCGTCATGCAGAACAAGCTGGCTGCCGTTTTGCCCCATCCATACCGCGCATACTGTCGACAGGTCGTCACGCCTGTCGCGCAGCGGAGGGACCGGCAGATTATGCGGGGCCAGAACAGCACCCAGCGCCTCGCTCATGCGGCGATCCTGAACCAGACGCGCAGGGGACCAGGAGCTTGTGCAGATTACGGCCAGGCGTGTTGCGCTGCCTGTGCCCTGCAGCATCTGTACCAGTGCCGCCTGCAGACCGGGTTCCGCCAGACCGATCTCATTGATGAAAAGACAGCCCGTGGTCGCATCCGACACAGCCTCCTCAAAGGAGAGCCGGTCGATCACAGGAACGAAGCGACCATTCCTGCCGGACTGGGTCCAGAGATAGCGCGCCGCGCGCGTTCTGCCGCTGCCGGATTCGCCCGTCAGCACATGAAGCCCGAAGGCAGAGAGACTGCTGTCCAGCCCGTCACGCAACTGCTTGACGGAATCGGACTGCCCATCGAAGCCGAGACTGGCAGGGGCACTGCCCTGACCGAGCGGCGCGCCCCTCACAAACGGGCTGGGGTGCTGAAGAGAGCCTCGTCGGAGCGCATTCAGGCGGCTTCTTCGATCGCGTCAGGGCGCTGATGGGTGCTCTCGCGATCGCGGATCACCCCATTGGCGATCTGCTGATCGTAGAACGCTGTGAGATGATCGATCACGTCCTGTGCCTGATCCATCTTGTTGATACTGGCACGAAAGGCAGCCGAGCCGGGCAGCCCGTGCGAATACCAGGACACATGCTTGCGTGCGAGGCGCAGGCCCGGACGCTCGCCGAAATGATCGAGCATCATGCCGTAGTGACGCAGCACGATGTCTTTCTCACGTGTCAGATCAGGGTCGGGCACATCTTCGCCCGTGCGCAGAGATTGCGCCACCTGAGCCAGAAACCACGGCCTGCCGTAACAGCCACGACCGATCATCACCCCGTCAGCGCCTGACGCAGCAAGCGCGTCACGGGCATTCTGAATGGAGACGATGTCACCATTGACGATAACCGGCAGCTTCACGCTTTCCTTTACCGTCCTGACGAAATCCCAGTCTGCCGTGCCATTATAGAACATCTGTCGGGTGCGACCATGCACCGTCACCAGTCGGATGCCCACATCCTCGGCAATACGGGCAAGACGGGGCGCATTGAGCGACTGGTGGTCCCAGCCCATACGCATCTTCAGCGTAACAGGCACCGTCACGGCCTTGACCGTGGCCTCAAGCAGGGCTGCCGCCTTCACCTCATCACGCATCAGCGCCGAGCCTGCAGACTGCCCGACCGCCACCTTCTTCACAGGGCAGCCGAAATTGATATCGATGAGATCGGCGCCCTGATCGACAGCAATCTTTGCCGCCTGCGCCATGGCCTCAGGATCGCATCCGGCAAGCTGCACCGAATTCGGACCGTTTTCCGCGCTGCGGGCCATGCGCAGCGTGTTCTCGTTTTCCCGCACCATCGCCCATGAGGCGATCATTTCCGATACGACCAGCCCGGCACCCAGATCGCGCGCAAGCTGACGAAACGGCAAATCGGTAACGCCCGACATCGGAGCCAGAATGACCGGCGTCTCGATGACGACGCCACCACCGAGATCAATCGGACGCAGGTCAAGGGCGCGGCGCGACCCAGCCTCGTCAGGTGAAGGAGAAATGCTCATGATTCCTCAAGAATACCGACGCATCCTGCCTGAAGCAATCAGAGATCGAGTCATATGACAGCGTGCGAATATCGGGCGCGCTGGCGCTTCCAGAATACTTTCCCCCTGATCGGGCAGGGCGTCACCCCAGCGCCCTGGAGAGCCTTCTGAGGCTTGCCTCATCCGGTGGCAGACCGAAACGCAGAAGGGTTTCGTCCCACTCGAAACGGCGCACGAGGAGGCCAGCCTGAGCAAGCATTTCCCAGAGCTTCCGTGCCTGAGGCGACCGGAAGAGGCTGAACAGCGAGGTTCCACCGACAAAATCGAGCCCTGCCCGCGTCACAACCTGACGCAGGGCCGCCATCTCCCGCTCCAGACGTGGCGCCATGGCCATGCGCCAGTCTCGGTCGCAAAGGGCATCGCGGCCGATATGACAGGCAGGCGTACTGACAGGCCAAGGCCCCATGGCCGCTCGCATCGCATGTAGGACCGGATGGGAGCCAAGAAGAAAGCCGATTCTCACCCCTGCCAGACCATAGGCCTTGCCAAAGGAGCGACAGATAACGAGGCCCGGATGCGGCAGAAGCGAAGCCGCACTTTCGGGGCAGAAATCGGCAAAGGCCTCATCGACAACGATCATGCCTCCAAGACGGGCATGGCTTTCGGCAAGCGACGCGATTTCGCCAAGGGTGAGACGATGCCCGGTCGGGTTGTTGGGTGAACATACAACACTCACCATGTGTCTGACCGGCATGGCGGGCGCCGCTTCATAGGGCACAGTGCCGATTGCAAAACCGGCTTCGCGCCAGGCAGCATCGTGACCGCTATAGGTCGGCCCCAGAATGCGAATGACCGAGGGCGTGAAAAAGCGCTGCAGGAAAACAGGCAGAAGACCGATCAGCATCTGCGTGCCAGCGCCGACCAGAACGTGATCCGGCGAGACACCATAGGCTTCTGCGGCGGCAAAGCGCAGGGCCTGCTCCTCCAGCGGGTCCGGCAGGCGCTGCATCAGGGAGGGGTCGAGCCGTACCAGCGGATGGGCATGCGGGTTGATGCCGGTGGACAGATCGATCCAGGGCGTCGGCGCTGCGGGAAAAAGCCGTGCCAATTCGCTCAATCGACCACCATGCACTGGCCAGGGTGTCATGCTATGGTCGGTCTTCTCATGCAGCCCGGTCATTTTGTTCCATGTTCCTTTCCCTGACCCTTTGCGCCCTTCTGATCGAGGCGGCTTTCGGGTATCCGGACGCGCTGTTTCGCCGGATCGGCCATCCGGTAACATGGATCGGCCGCCTGATCACGACGCTCGAACACCTGCTTGGTGGGAAGACGTCCGTTTTGCACAAGCGGGCCTGCGGGCTGCTCGCTCTGGGACTGATCATTGCCGTGCCGGTCGGTATCACGATTTCGCTGCAGATCCTGCTGCACCGTTTTCTGCCGCAAGCCCTCTGCCTCGCCATTGAATCCCTGTGCGCCAGCACATTGATCGCCCAGCGGGCGCTTTATGAGCATGTTCGCGCCGTGCTGACAGGGCTGAGGCAGGACGGGCTTGCAGGAGGGCGCCGCGCTGTCTCGCAGATTGTCGGGCGCGACCCGGAGACGCTCGACAGGGCCGGGGTCGTGCGGGCCGCCATAGAGAGTCTGGCCGAGAATTTCTCAGATGGCGTCGTTGCGCCCGTCTTCTGGCTGGCCGTGTTCGGACTGCCCGGCGCAGTCGCCTACAAGGCGATCAATACCGCCGACAGCATGATCGGCCATCTTTCCCCCCGCTATCGCGATTTTGGCAGGGCCGCAGCGCTTTGCGATGATTGCGTCAATATGCCAGCCTCACGTCTCACCGCATCATGGCTCTGCCTCGCCGCCCTGCTTTGCGGCGCTTCGGTCAAAGGCGCAATCCAGGCCATCAGACGGGACGCCACACGTCATCGTTCACCGAATGCAGGGTGGCCCGAGGCAGCCATGGCGGGCGCCCTCGCTTTGCGTCTGGCCGGCCCAAGACAGTATGATGGCGTTGTTGTTGCCGATTCCTGGATGGGGAACGGGAGGGACGATGCCGGACCAGAGGATCTCGCAAAGGCGTTGACGCTGTATCGCCTTGGTTGCCTGATTCAGGCGGTCTGTCTGCTGGGCCTCTTGAGTGGAGTATATGCATGACCGCCCCTGTATTTGATCAGACTTTCCGCGAGCAGCTCGACTCCCTGTTTCTCTGGCGTCGCGATGTGCGTCATTTCCGCCGCGACCCTGTGCCCGAATCTGTGCTCGATCATATGCTCGCCCTCACCTGTGCCACGCCCTCGGTTGGGCTCAGTCAGCCCTGGCGCTTTGTACGCGTCGATGACCCGGCGCGACGCGCTGCGGTCAAATCGGAATTCCGCGAGCGCAATGCCGAGGCTCTGGTCGCACAGAGCGAGAGCGATTCTGCCGCCTATGCCCGGCTGAAACTGGCAGGGCTCGATGAGGCCCCCCATCATATCGCGGTCTTCTGCGATCCCGATCCTGCCCAGGGGCGCGGGCTTGGGCGCCTGACCATGCCGGAAACCGTCCAGTGGTCAGCGGTCATGGCCATTCACGGGTTCTGGCTGGCCGCACAAGCCCATAATGTCGGGCTGGGCTGGGTCTCCATTCTGGACCCCGATCATATGAGCGACCTTCTCGGTACGGCACCGGAATGGCGTTTCATGGCCTATCTCTGCGTCGGCTATCCGGAGGAAGAACACGACACGCCCGAACTTGAACGCAAAGGCTGGGAAAAACGGGCAACAGAGCGTCAGCGCTGGATCATGCGCTGACCCCGCTGTCTCAATTGGCCCGCCGTCACCAGCATTCCTGTTGAAAAAACCGCTCTGGCGCCTCTAATCCGGAAAAGGCAGCCCCTGAGCAGCGCAGGCCACCCAGTCGACAAAGAGGCGCACGGCGGCCGAGCGCTGTCTCGTGGGATAGGTATAGGCGAGAATACTGCCAGTTTCAGCAGACCACTCCGGCAGCACTCGTTTCAGGCGCGGTTGCAGATCGGGATGATCATAAAGAAAGCTGGGCAGAACTGAAAAACCCTGTCCGGCCATGACGCTCTCGAGCACCAGATTGATGGGGCCAAGGGCAAGACAGGCATCGAACTGCATATGGCGCTCCGTAACGCCATTCGTGAAAGTCCAGCCCGTCTCGTCGATATGATTGACGTAATCGATGAAAGGCAGCTTGCGCAGACAATCGAGCGTATCGACCGGCCCAAAACGATCGGCATGGTCGCGTCCGATCATGATCTGACGTTTGAAACTGCCAATACGGCGTACATGCAAGGCGTTGCTACCGAAGGCACGTGTGCGGATCGCCACGTCGAACCACGTCATTTTCAGATCAGAGACGTCGTCGGCAAGGGTAAAATTTACACGACAGGCAGGATAACGCGCCGCAAAAGCCTGAACGACGGGAAAGACGACATAGCGCCCGTAAGCCGCGTTGGCCAGGACACGCAACTCGCCCTGAGGGGAGGTGCCATGATACTGGGCATCGAGATAGGCCTTCTCTATTGCCCCAATCCCGACATTGCACTTCTTGTAAAACACCTCTCCCGCCCGGGTGGGAAGGATCTGCTTCGACGTACGCACAAGCAGACTGGTCTGCAGTGCAGCCTCGAGATCGCTGATGGATTTACTGATGACGCTTTTTGACACCCCGAGGCTTCGTGCCGCTGCCGATACGGACCCTGCGTCGACAACAGAGATGAAATAGACCATCGCGTTGAAATTGATCTTTTTTCTCATGCTCTCTCTCGGAAATCGTTCTCAAAAACAGAACGATGCGTTGCCAAAACTGGGCTTGTTTTTACACAGCATTTCAGCAAATGTTCAGCAACGTAAATTTTGGTCAACAAAGTCGCCTGACACAATCATGGTCGTTATAGACCGTTAAATCATTTCGACAACATGCGTAGGTAACACTGCATTTACGAATGTCTCACTAGAAAACGCGGCAACTGATACATAATCAAGACCGGAGATCTAAATGCACAATTTCAATACCCCCAGCGGCAGTCAGTATATGACAGAAAATCGCTGGAACAATCCGGCGGTCAATTCTGAAATAGCACAGAATTCGATCGAAACACATCACGATTACTATGAGTCGAAAATGGTATTCGCCAGAAACGAATCGGGCGAAAACCTTGCAACAACAAGAAATGGTCTTGAATCGGATAATCATCTGAGCGATGCCATCTCTTTTCTCAATTCCGATACCGCGCTCCTGAGCAAGACAGAGCAGGAACCGGTCTCGGTGCGCGTGGTGTGGAACCTCCTGGAAAATGTGAGCCGGGTCTATCTTCCCAAGCTCGCAACGACAGATGAGAAGGAAACTGTCTGCCTTTCAGTGAAGGGCGACCCTTATTCCGTACGCGAAAACGGTGTCATGCTCGATGCGCTCAATTACGTCCGCATGCTGTTTTCGGAACAGGCCAGAGCCTTTCCTGCGTACTGAGTAAAAGCCCTGTTGCTTTCTGTGTGTCTGGCGCCCCCCCCCCATCAACAGAGCGACAGCATCTTCTCGATCGACAGGTGTTCCTCGAGATGATCTGCCAGCGCATCCAGTGCTGTAAGAATACGCTGCGTGTTATCAAACGGTTCTGATATCCGGCCGAACTGAGTTAGAACCGTTGCACGCGACGCAGCGCTATCGAAGAGCCCATGAAGATAGGTCCCGCAGACCTGTCCCCCTTCTGACTGCGCCCCATCATATCGGCCATCGGCAAACCTGACGTACGGACGCGTCATCCCCGACCCAACACTTACGCCAGCATGGATTTCATATCCCGCGACCGGCGCCTCCGATGGCAAGAGATGGCCCTCGATCTGCCGCACGGTCTTCATCGGTCGCAGCTCGGTCTCGATATCCAGATAACCCAAGCCCTCGCGCCGACACGCACGCCCTTCCAGACCGTCCGGATCGGCTATGCTGCGCCCGAGCATCTGATAACCGCCACAAAGACCGAGAATGCGCCCTCCGCGTCTATGATGCGCCCTGAGATCGATATCCCAGCCCTGGGTACGAAAGAAATCGAGATCGGCAATCGTGGCTTTCGATCCCGGCAGGATCACCAGATCACATGGCGGCAATGCCTCGCCGGGCGATATGAAAGCCATTGCGACCTCAGGCTCGGCGCGCAGGGCGTCGAGATCGTCGAAATTCGCAATCATGGGCATGAGTGGCACAACGACGCGTAGCGCCCCCTTGCCCTGCCAGCCTGCAGCGAGATCGCCGGTATCTTCCGGCGGCAATTCCCTCATGCGTCCGAAAAAAGGTACGAGCCCGCAGGGTACCCAGCCTGTTCTTTCAGCGATAAAACGCATTCCGTCATCGAACAGACTCGGGTCGCCCCGCATCCGGTTGACGATGAACCCCCTGATACGCTCATGGTCCGATGCAGGCAGAACGCTCTGTGTCCCAACAAGGCTTGCAATCACGCCGCCTCTGTCGATATCGCCGATCAGGATAACCGGCAGATCCGCCGCCTCGGCAAAACCCATATTGGCAATGTCATTGCGCCTGAGATTGACCTCCGATGCCGAGCCTGCCCCCTCGACCAGCACGATATCGGCCTCGGCCTGCAGCCGGGCAAAGCTGTCGAGAACGGCGGGCATGAGCAGCGGCTTGACCTCCTGATAGCCACGCGCCTGACGCTGCCCCCATACCCTGCCCTGCACGATGATCTGCGACCCCTGCTCCGATTGCGGTTTGAGCAGGACGGGATTCATGTGCACGCTGGGTGCAACCCCGCAGGCCAGTGCCTGCAGCGCCTGAGCCCGGCCTATCTCGCCACCATCTGACGTGACCGCGGCATTGTTGGACATGTTCTGTGGCTTGAACGGACGTATCTTCAGCCCACGTCGTGTCAGGGCCCGGGCGAGCCCCGCAACCAGAACCGACTTGCCGACATTGGACCCCGTGCCCTGAAACATCAGGGCGCGTGGGGTCAAAATTCGACTCCCTGCTGTGCCTTTACCCCGTTCTTGAAATGATGCTTCACCAGCGTCATTTCGGTCACCAGATCGGCAGCTTCGGTCAGCCACGCTGGCGCATTGCGCCCGGTAATCACCACATGCTGCTGCGGCGGGCGATTATTCAGCCCCGCCATCACGGTTGCCTCGTCAAGGTAACCATAGCGCAGGGCAATATTGAGCTCATCGAGCACGACAAGCGCCACCTCTTCCTGCGCGAGGGCAATCAGAGCCTGCTCCCACGCACGGGCGCAGGCTGCGATATCGCGCTCACGATCCTGCGTCTCCCAGGTGAAGCCCTCACCCAGCGCATGGAACTGCGCCAGGTCGCCAAAGCGCATCAGCGCCCGACGCTCACCCGTGTCCCATGCCCCCTTGATGAACTGAACCACGACCACCTTGCGCTCATAGCCCAGCATGCGCAGGGCCAGACCGAAAGCAGCCGTGGATTTGCCCTTGCCCGGCCCGGTATGCACGGCAAGGAGCCCTTTTTCGATCGTCTTTTCGGCGACTTCGCGGTCCTGCACCGCCTTGCGATGCTGCATTTTCTCACGGTAACGGGCGGTGTCGTCTTCTGCCGTCATTTCATCTCCAATACGCATCCTGCCGCGACAAACAACACGCGACGCGCCTCACGGGCCAGTTTCTGATGCAGCAGCCCGGCTTCATCCCTGAAACGCCGGGCCAGCGCGTTCTCCGGAACGATCCCGAGCCCGACCTCATTGCCGACAAGAACCGTCAGGGCCGCGCGCTGCCTCAATGTATCAAGCAGGCTTTCCGTCGCCGCTTCAATATCGTGTTCATCCAGAATTAAATTGGTCAGCCATAAAGTCAGGCAGTCGATCAGAACCGGTTGAGACCCATGCAAGGCAGAGACGAGGTCGAGCGGGGCCTCGATTGTTTCCCATCCCGCCCCGCGCTGCGCACGATGCAGGGCGATACGCGCGCGCATCTCGTCATCCCAGGCGCGTCCCGTGGCAACATAACGCCAGGGCCCCGCTTGCGCCGTGACCAGCGCCTCGGCGTGCCGGCTCTTGCCCGAACGCGCGCCGCCCAGAACCAGAATGGAATTCATCACCCGCTTCCTCTTGCAGAACAGCGCTTATCCCAACAGAAAGGCCTGATGTCACCTTTCCACTCGCTCGATGCGCTGCACGCGGCCTGCACCACACTGCCCATGCCGGACAAAGAGGCCGTTTCCCGGATACGGGCACGCGAGGCGGTTCTGACCAAACCTGCAGGCAGTCTCGGGCGACTGGAAGAGCTTGTAGAATGGTTCGGCGCATGGCGCCCCCTGCAGATCGATCAGGTGGATCTCTGCATTTTTGCCGGAAATCACGGTGTTCTGGCCCAGAACGTCTCGTCATGGCCCGCCGATGTCACCGCCGCCATGGTCGCCAATTTCACTCACCAGGGTGCAGCCATCAACCAGCTTGCGCGGATTGCCGATGCGCATCTGCATATCGTGCCCATCAGTGACCTGACACCCAGCGCCGATTTCACGCTGCATCCGGCCCTCTCGCCCGAAGATTTTCTCGCAGCCGTATCGGCAGGATATGACGCCGTTCCGGCCCGGTGCGACCTGCTGGCGCTTGGTGAGCTTGGCGTTGGCAACACGACCGCCGCCGCTGCCCTCGCCGCCGCGCTTTTCGGTCAGAATGGCGCCTGCTGGGCCGGACGTGGCGCCGGGCTCGATGAAGCGGGACTTGCCCGAAAGGCCAGCGCCATCGACAGGGCGCTCGCCCTTCATGGACGCAATCACAGCCCGCTCGATCTGGCTCGCCTCTATGGCGGGTGGGAGCTTGCCGCCCTGATGGGCGCCACGCTCGCGGCACGTCACCGCCGCATACCGGTGCTTCTGGATGGTTTTGTCGTTACTGCCGCCGTTGCCCCACTCGCCCTGCTCGATCCAACAGGTCTCGATCACACGCGTCTCGCCCATCAATCGCAGGAGCAGGGACACCGCCAGCTGGCCGAGTGTCTCGGCCTCGCCCCCCTGATCAACCTGCAACTGCGCCTTGGCGAAGGCTCGGGCGCGGCTCTGGCCATCCCGCTTGTGCGTGCCGCGCTCGCCTGTCACAACGGCATGGCGTGCTTTGCCGATGCCTCGATCGACGACATGAACGAACGAAAAACAACAAAAACAGATGACTGACATACGCGCAGATTTGGCGGCGGCCCTCAGCCTGCTTACGCGGCTTCCGACAGGATGGCTCTATTCGCCCAAGGGCGACATCAACCTTGCCCGCTCCAGCTGGTGCTGGCCTCTGATCGGTGGAGCCATTGGCGCCCTGACCGGCGCCGTGCTGGTGCTTGGTATCACCCTCGGCATGCCTGCCATCGTTGCTACCGGATGGGCTATTGTCGTCCAGCTCGTCCTGACAGGCGCCCTGCACGAAGACGGCTTTGCCGATTGCGTGGATGGGTTATTCGGCGGAAACACCCCTCAGAAACGCCTGGAAATCATGCGTGACAGCCGTATCGGGAGTTATGGCGGGCTGGCACTCAGTCTCGTGATGCTGCTGCGGGCCGGGACCATGAACACACTTGCCGCCCAGCCGCTGCATATCGTCTCCATTCTCATGACGGCCGGCGCCTTTTCACGGCTGGCGCTCATGTTGCCTCTTCTCTGGCTGCGCCCTGCCCGCGCAGATGGGCTGGCCCATCAGCTCCGGCATCTGCCCGCACGCTGCCTTCTGATCGCGATGCTGTTGACGGCAGTGATCGCAAGCTCGCTTTCCGTGCTCGGCGCCCTGTCTCTGTTTCTGGTCGCCTGCCTCGGCACGCTGGGTCTGTGCAGCGTCGCCTATCGCCTGATCGGCGGCTATACCGGCGATGTTCTTGGCGCAACGGCCATCATCGCCGAATTGCTGGTGCTGACCGGGGCAAGCCTCAAAGGCTTCGAGTCACTGCCGTTCTGATAAGCCCGGTGGCACAAGTCTCCTGCAGATAAAGAGCCGTGTCGCACCAAAGGAAAGGGGGCGTCCCCCTTCCTCATCTCTACTCAGCTTTCCAGATAAACCACCGTCATCTGACAGGAAGGGAGGGCAAAGGACCCCACGCCAACATCACCCGGCCGATGAAAGATCGATGGCTGCAATCACCCCATCGTCAGTGCCGAACACCATCACCCCGCCCAGAGGCGAGAAAACGAGGCCCGTCACCTTGCCCCGCTTGCCGAGACAGATTGGCAGTACCCGCTCAGAACCGAGTTCAGCGAGCAGCACAGACCCGTCTTCGAAGCCAGCCGCAATGATATCGTTCTTCGGATGCGCGCAGACAGCGGAGCAGAAGACGCCGGGCAGACGTGCCATTTCCGTGGGGGGCTTGCCCATGGGGCCGCCACCGAAGAACGGCCACAGCACGATCGCATCAGCTCCCGATGTCGCCAGCCAGCGGCCGTTACGGGTGAAGGAGAGCGACGTGACACGCTTGGGGTAGCCGCTCATGCGCATGTTGTGGCCGTCTGACAGACGCCACCCATGCAGGTCATTCTCCTGCATGGCCGTCACGAGAGCCTCGCCACCCGGATGAATGGCGAGCGCAGTATGGCTGCCTTTCCATTCAAGCGGACGCACCGTATCGACCTTGGCTCCAATGAACCACATCGACACGCCGTTGTAATGCGACGCGGCAACGCGCTTGCCCTTGGCGTCGAAGACAATACCGGTGACCGTCGAAGGGTGATCGAGGGTCTTCAGCGTGACCTCACCGGCAGCATCGCGAATTTCGAGCTGCTTGCCGACAGAAAACGCAATATTGGCCGTCGTGGTCGCCACGCAATCGACCCAGCGGCGCCCGCGATAAAGCTCGGTGACACTGCCATCGGTCTCGGTACGGCACAGACGGTTATCTTCACCACCGCTGACAAAGCCTGTCTTGCCCGTATCGGGGGCGAGACAAAGCACGGCGCCGTCATGAGCCTCGACCCGCTGCCATGTCTCGGGATGCTTCAGCCCGGCGACGGGAATGAGAAAGATCTCGCCCTCAACCGTGCCCAGAGCGAAGGTCTGGCCATCGCGGGCACAGGCCACGACAGTGACAGGCGAACCAATTGTCTTTTCTGCACCACGCGTGGCGAGAAGTTCGGTCATCTCGCTCATGCGCGGCAGCTCTCGAAGCCGCGACGCAGCTGCGGGCGATTAAGATCGCGCCCGATGAACACGATGCGGGACTCCTTGCTGTCCCCTTCCTTGCCTTTGCCGATATAATCGCCATCCGCCATCATATGGACAGCCTGAAACGCAAAGCGCTCCTCCTGACCGGCAAAATGAAGAATACCCTTCGAGCGCAGGATATCAGCCCCGCGCTCCTGAAGCAGCGCACCGATCCAGGCCTGAAAGCGTGGTTCGTCCAGCGGCTCTGACACCGAGAAAGACATGCTGGTCACGCCTTCCTCATGCGAGTGCTCGGTGTTCTCCAGGAAGTCGGGCATGGTTTCCAGCGCGCGTTCCAGATCGAAGCCCCCCTGGTCAAGCACCGTGCTCAGCGCAACGGCACTGTGGCAGGCGCGATGGATCTGCACGCTGACATTGATACCACGCAGACGTGCCTCGATGGCCTCAAGACCGGCCTCGTCGACCAGATCGGTCTTATTGAGAATGATCACATCGGCAAACGCCACCTGACTGACAGCTTCAGGGCTCTCATCAAGAGTCTGCATGACGTTGAAGGCATCGACCACCGTCACAACGGCATCGAGACGGGATTTTTCGCGGAGGCTCTCGTCAACAAAGAAGGTCTGGGCCACAGGTGCAGGGTCGGCCAGACCTGTCGTCTCGACAATGATGCCATCGAACTTGCCGCGACGGCGCAGCAGGCTACCCAGAATACGGATCAGATCGCCGCGGACCGTGCAGCAGATGCAGCCGTTATTGGTCTCGAAGACCTCTTCATCCGCGTCGACAACCAGATCGCCATCGACACCAAGCTCACCGAACTCGTTGACGAGCACGGCATATTTGCGCCCGTGCTCGGTGGCGAGAATATGGTTGAGAAGCGTGGTTTTTCCGGCACCGAGAAAGCCTGTGAGAACGGTGACGGGAATCTTGGTCTCTGACATCGGCACTCCGGGTGCTAGCGAAGGGTTGCTGTGGGCTCAGCATATAGGGTGGCAGACGATGGAGGAACAGAGGCAGCGCGTGCCATGGCCTCGGCCAGCCCCACACCGAGCAATGTGAACGCCCAGCCACCAAGCGGCAGATTGAGGAAATCGCTGGCAGAAGCCAGCGGCCATTCCTGCACGAAGAAAGCGGCAAACAGCCCGATGCGCCAGGCCTGATGGGCGCCCTGCAGGGGCCAGAGCGCCCGCAGACAGGCAAAGACAAAACCGCCGAACAGGAACAACCCCGGCAGCCCGGCATTGGTCAGGGCTTGCAGATAATGATTATGCGCATGCTGCACACAGATTTGCGTGCCGCCCCCATCCTGCGCCGTACTGAGCCAGGAGAGACCATGCTGATAGACCGGGCTGGCGCAGGCATGTCGAAACGCGTCGTAACCGAGCCCGGTGACAGGATGGGCCTGTGCCATGACAACAGCGCGGGTAAAGACCAGACCGTAATGCGACTGCCAGAAATGGCGCAGCTGCTGTGCCGCCAGAATGACAAGGTGATGGAAGGCCTGGGGAGCGAAGAGGCGCGCTAGAAGCACAAGCACCGGCAGGCTGCACAGGGCAACCAGCGCGGCGGGGCGAAGCGGGCGATAGAACAACGCGCAGACTGCCATGCCAAGAACAGTCAACGCCATCGGAATGCGCTGACCGGCAAGCACCATCAACGCCACCACTCCGATGGCCAGAATGCTCATGCCCAGAAAGCCACGCAGCCTTGCTGCACGATCGGGCAGGACCCCGTTCCTGCCCGCATGATCCACAAGCCACGCACAGCCCAGCATCATGACCGGCAGAACAAGACGTGAGAAAGGCGCAGCTGCCCGCGGATGAGCATAAGGCCCCGTCAACGTACCATCGAAATAGCGTGGATAGCCGAACAGGTTATGGCCGAACACCGCCTGCACGACGAATTGCAGCACGAAATACAGGCAGCACGCGACCAGCACCCCGGCCATCGCACGCCGTGCCCGGTCGGTCGAAAGCGTCCAGACCTGCAACGCCGCGGCCATCAGCGGGAAGCGTATGGCGAGAACAGCCTGTGTGAGCGCCTGGGATGAGCCAAGCCCGATATGAGGCAGCGAACAGACGATCTGCCACCCCCACCAGAGCAGGGCAATACGCACCCAGAACTGACGCGCCCACCCCCAGCCAAGCCCTGATGCAGAACGTGCCAACAGGCCGATTGCCAGCAGATCCATCAGGATCTCTGAGAAGACCCGGCCATGGATGAGAAACACCGGCAGCAACAGCGTTGCCACCAGACCGAGACGATCAAGCACAGGGAGGAAACGGTCGGTTCTGGTCATGAAAACGGTGATGCCCCGTCGCTGCACAAGGCGCAAGGGAGGCAACGATTACCCTGTGCAACCGTATGGAACACGATGTCATCTTTTCCGATCAGGGAGTGTTTTCAATGACGACCGATACAATTACCATCAAGGGTCTCGACAAGCCCGTTACACGCATAGCCCTCGGCACCTGGGCCATAGGCGGATGGATGTGGGGTGGCCCTGATGACGACAACGCCATACGCACCATTCATGGCGCGCTTGATAGCGGGATCAACTTCATCGACACGGCCCCTGTCTATGGGTTCGGTCATAGTGAAGAGGTCATCGGTCGCGCCCTTGAGGGCGGCAGGCGCAAGGATGTCGTCCTGGCAACAAAGCTTGGTCTGGCCTGGACAGATGACCAGAAAGTCTATCGCGACAGCCGTCCGGAACGTGTCCGCAAGGAAGTTGAAGACTCCCTGCGCCGCCTGAAAACCGATGTGATCGATCTGGAACAGGTGCATTGGCCAGACGGCAAGACCCCGGTCGAGGAAACGGCCCATGAGCTGGAAAAGCTCCGGCAGGAGGGCAAGATCAGGGCCATCGGTGTCAGCAATTTTTCGGTGACAGATATGGACCGCTTTGCTGCCATCACCCCGATCAGCACGGTCCAGCCGCCCTATAATCTGTTCGAACGTGTTACCACCGAGCGCGATATCCTGCCTTACGCCAAAGCACATAACGCAATCGTGATGGCTTATGGCCCCCTCTGTCGCGGGCTCCTGGCCGGGAAGATGAATAGCGGGACGCGTTTCCCGAAAGACGATCTGAGAAGCGCTGACCCGAAATTCCAGCCACCTGTCTTCGAGCATTATCTGGACGCCGTCGAGGCCCTCAAGGCCATTTCTGCCCGCCACGATAAATCGATGCTGGCCCTCGCCATTCGCTGGGTGCTCGATCAGGGGCCGACAGTGGCACTGTGGGGGGCACGCAAGCCCGAACAGATCGAAGGGATCGACGCCGCCTTTGGCTGGGCGCTGAGCGCGCAGGACAAGAGCGACATCGAGGCCATTCTGCGCACACATGTGCCTGACCCGATCGAGCCCGATTTCATGGCACCGCCACAGCGCGACTGAGGCATCCGACCCGATCTTCACTGCATCGCGATCGCAGGAGAAGACGGGAACGAAAATCGATGCGGTGAGTTAACGCTGCATAACGCATTCCCTTTTGAGAGGAACAAACAGATGCGCTCATTTACCCGCCGGGCTCTGGCCGCTTCCACTTTCGCTGCAGCCGCCCTGGCCGTGATGCCGGTTGCCCATGCCGCCCCTGACGCTCTCGGCACGCCGGTTGGTCACATCACGCTCACGGCCAAGTCGGCTGATGTCGGCATCGGGTACACCTGGGGTCAGGGCACACTGACCTTCGGTCACAAGACCTATCGCTTCAAGATTTCAGGCGGCAACATTGCAGCTGTGGGTTTCTCGAAGATCGAAGCCACGGGCATCGTCTACAACCTCAAGAACCTGCATGATTTCGACGGCGGTTACGGCGCACTGAATGGCGACGCTACGCTCGATCGCGGAATCGGCGGCGCGATCCTGAGCAACAGCAATGGCGTGAAGATCAAGATCACCACGGCAACGCGTGGCGCTCATCTGGCCGCTGGCGGTCAGGGTCTGTCGTTCCAGATCGAAGACTGATCACCACTCTTTCGGTGATCGGAAAAAGCGGCTTTCGGGCCGCTTCTTTTTGCCCAGCACAGCAACGGACATCTTCCGATCACTGTCTGGAAAGTCTGAGCAGATAATCCAGCATATCGGCCCGCTTCATGGTCACCCAGGCCTCGACCCAACTCCGCCCCCAATGCGGATAGGCTACTACGGCGAAATCACCCCAAGCTTTGCGGTAAGCCAGAAAAGCCCGTTGCGCCTCGCCGATACCAGCTGGGTCAATTGTGGTACCCCCCAGATTCGCCTTGCCCGCAAGCAACGCAAGATCGTCCCCCATACGTCTATTGGCGGTCTCGAGCTGTGTTTGCCCTAAACGGGGTAAGGGAGGATGCTCGAGGCGCGCAAGCATGTCCCCGAAATCCTTGCGTTGCAGCTGTTGCTCCTGAATGACGAAAGCTGCGCGCAACGTGCCACTGAGATCGACCTCCTTGTCAGCGCGCGCTTTGGCCCATGAGGCCTGTGCGTTGCGCAGCACCCTGAATTGTTTCTGGGCTGAGGCAGGCAGACGCGATGCGAAAGCATTCACACGATTTTCTTCCTCCGCCGCCTTGATCCTCGCGCGATGCGCCTCGCAAAAGCCTCCCGTGAGCCCGGCAGACGCATCATCGCAAAAACTGAAAGTGCCGTGACTTTCGCCCTGACGAATGGCGTTCAGATGCGCGACACGCCCCGCCTGTTCCGCAGGAGCAAAGGAACTGACGCAGGCGAGATGCAGTGCAAAAGGCAGATCCTGTTTTGCCCCGACGCCATTGGCGTAGATCGTCATCAGCATATGACTGCCGGAATAGCCCATAAGCTGCGAATCTTTTTCATGCGCCATTTCGACATAAGCACATTGCCTGGCTTTGATCGGATCTGCGGCCAGGCCAATGCCGTAGTACAGAGCCTCGCTGTCGCAGCCCTCCGGCAGGGCCGAATGCGCCGCATCGAGCCGGTCGGCCTCAGGCGCCCGTATCTGAGCCACACTGGCGCAAACACCATCGGTCGCACTGATATAAGACCAATCACCATCGGCGGCCGAAGCAGAAAAGGCGCAGACGGCGCCGATCAGACAGCCACCAGTGATGAGATAACGTAGTATCATGGCGACGCTCTCTTCTCTAAAAAGAGCCATCCTGCGCCAATCAAGCAGAACGAGCCATCTGCCTCATATGCACGATTAGGGGACGTATTCAGTCGCGCACGACGGGAGGCTCTCGCCCGGAAGAGACCGCAGCGCCGCCGATCATGCTCTGAAGAACGCCATCGCGGCGGATCAGAAAGTGAAACAGGGCGGCCCCGCCATGCGCCATGATGAGGGCAAAAAGGGCGAAAGCCAGCACCGTATGCGCGAGACGCAGCCAGCCCCAGAGCGCCGCGTCGTGCGGCAGAAGAGGCGGCAGCAGAACGCCGTTCCCGAATAGCGGAATGGGGTACCCGCCTGCTGAAAGCATGGCCCAGCCTATGAGAGGCAAAGCCATCATCAGCGCGTAGAGCGCGCAATGAGAGGCCTTGGCGCCAAACGCCATGAGCGGCGGCAGATCGGCGGGCAAGGCGGGCGGACGATGAAAGAAGCGATTGATCAGACGCAATACGACCAGCGCCAGCAGGGCAATCCCGAGGGGGCGATGAAACCCGACAAGAGCGTAATAGGCAGGCCCGACACTTGCCGCCATGAACACGCCGACAAACAGCATGACCAGAATCAGAACTGCCATAAGCCAGTGCAGCACACGCGAGGAACGCGCAAAGAACACGATCGGATTCATGACGCTTTCTCCGACGAAACAGACTCCGAACCGGTTTTTTCACTGGGCGACACTGCCGGATCAAAAGCAGGCCTGGGGTGTTTTTCCCGCGAACGCTCGGCAAAGGAACGCATATAGGTCGCCGAGCGCGCCTGAAGAACCGGATCTCCGGAAGGCGTTATGCCCTCGGGCAGGACCAGCGGATCGAAGACAATATCGGTGCAGTCGCCCTCCGCCTCGCTCGCGAGATGGGTCAGGGTAAGGGTACCCGCCGTAATCTGCTTGTCCTGCCCCGACCAGATGCGGCTCGGATCGTTCACAGCATCGTCCGCTCCCGCCAGTGTCAGCACCAGCGTCCAGCGCAAAGGGTGGGCCGAAATGGCCTCATCGAGCTGGTCGAAAGAGGCGTTCTTTCCCTTGCCAGGCATATCGGCAAATCTGGCCTCCTCTGGCACCATTGCAAACCTTATGGCAGTGCTGCGTCCATCGACACCCTGCAGCACGAAACTATCGAGACTCAGATAGGTGTCATTCTCGAAACCGGACGTGATCGGCCGCTCTTCAAGGGCCTTGCCCGCCGACGCCAGCCATGGATGAGCCGTACGAAATGCCCCGACGGCCAGAGGATCCGGTTTACCTGTTGCCGCCACAGGGCGGACGGCCTGCTGCAAAGCCTGAAATTCCTGCGGCGTGCTGACGGGAAAGACCGGGATATCGTTCAGCCCCATGCGCCATTCCTGCCCACCCGGCCCTTTCAGCGCGAGTGCCATACTGCGCACCTTGCCGGGTGCATCGCCCTGATAGGGCATCCCGCCTGCCAGCGCGAAACGACCGATCACCGGCACACGCTTCGTATCGAACACAAAAGCCGGAGAATAAGACGCTGCCTGGCCATTGCCTTCAAACCACCCCGCCACACAGACACCCTTGGCGTGATTGCGTCGAAACCCCGGATGCGCGCCATCGACGCCCCGAAGCGCAGCGAGCATCGTATTCTGTGTCACGCGATGCGGGCTGAGCCAGCCTCCGGCAGCCGCAAATCCCACGGCCAGCACGCAAGGCAGAGACGCAACGCCCAGCCACCGTATCAGCCTCCCAGAACCACCAGACGCGTTTGCGCTCATAGTATTTCCTATTCCTGATTGTCATCACCGGGCAGTTCGAGCTGTACGCATGAGAGAAGCTGAAAGAGGCAGATAGCCGCTCTTGAAAACACTCGTTACCGTGAGCCTATTGAAGTCCCGACAGGATCGTTACGAAAATCCGTTTTAACCAGGCACGCGCAGCCAAGCGGCTTGAAAACCCGCTGTGTCGAGGCGGACGACCTGCCCAGAAACCGGACAGGTCTGGTTGGCCGCCTGACGAGATCGCCCCCGCAATTGGGGCAGAGCCCTCCAAGCCTGACTGTCGTGCAGTCCAGACAGAAAGTGCATTCGAGCGAACAGATCATGGCCTGATCCGTGTCCGGGGGCAGATCGCGATCGCAGCATTCACAGCCGGGTCTGAGTTCAAGCATGTCGTCTCTTCTTTGTGCGTGCCGATAACCCGGAGAGCCAATCGTTTCTGCCTATGAGCCTTTATTGCACAACAAAAACGCATCCGGCGTCGTTCAAAGGTTCCAGAAAGAAGACGTCACGCATAGCCCTCAAAGTTGCGAAGCGCTCTCACCTCAGGCAAGCTCCAATCGTTTCGATCTGATTTTCATTACGCTCTGCCCAACGCCGTCTGCAAAAGGCCCGATCCATGCGCGCAGTTTTCAAAAATACCCTTTCGTTTCTTTCTCTTGCCCTTGCCGTCACCGCTGCCCCCCATGCCTATGCGGCAGAGACAGCAAGCGGCACACTCTTGGGCACCGATGGCAAGCCTCATGGCACCGTGACCGTTACCGATGCCCCCAAAGGCGTCCTGCTGCGTGTTGTCGCCGAGGGCCTCGCCCCCGGTTGGCATGGCATGCATTTTCATGAAAAAGGCAGCTGCACCCCGCCGAAATTCACCAGCGCTGGTGGCCATGTGCATGCAGTCACTCCCGTCGTGCATGGGCTGCTGACCCCCAATGCGACGGATGCAGGCGATCTGCCCAATCTCTATGTCGCCAAGGATGGTACGGCGACCGTCGAGCTTTATTCGACCCTTGTGTCCCTGCATGGCGCCGATGGCCGTCCCGCCCTGAAAGACGCCGATGGCTCGGCTCTGATCGTCCATACGAGCCCCGATGACTACACGACCCAGCCCATTGGTGGCGCTGGTGCCCGTGTTGCCTGTGCTGTGCTGAACTGAGCGGGTTCATGGGGCTTTGCCCCATCCCCCTACCAAAGGGCAGTCGCCCTTTGGTAGGGGGATGGGAAGGGCAAGCTTCCCTTCCCGGCAAGTGGGTCAGTGCCCCACAAATATCAGTTCAGAGACCAAGATCGCTCAGAGAAGGGTGATCTTCAGGTCTTGTGCCCTGTTGCCAGAAAAACAGGCGGTCTTTTTCGGCTATGGCAACATCATTGATTGAGGCCATACGCCGCGCCATCAGCCCCTCGGCATCGAAAACCCAGTTCTCATTGCCATAGGACCGAAACCACTGGCCGGTGCCATCATGCCATTCATAGGCAAAGCGCACGGCAATACGCGCATCGTCATGGGCGAACAGTTCCTTGATCAGGCGGTATTCATGCTCCCTCGCCCATTTCTCCGTGAGAAACGCGATGATCGCCTTCCGTCCCTGAAGAAAGCAGTCCCGGTTACGCCAGACGCTGTCGGGGCTGTAGGCCAGAGCGACCTGCTCGGGGTTGCGGCTGTTCCAGCCATTTTTGGCACGGCGTACTTTCTGACGTGCCGTGTCATGCGTGAAAGGCGGTACAAGAAGCAGGCTCATCACATCGTTCCTTGGCGGGCGATCAGGCAGCCCTGCGAAAGGCCCCTTCGCGAATGACGCTCTGAATGGCGGCGGTGAGCTTCGTCAGAGCGTCGGGGGTAATCGTGAAGGCTGGCGTCAGATAAATGATCCGGCGGAATGGGCGCACCCAGACATCATGAGCCACAAGCGCCGCCTTGAGGCGGTTCATGTCATCGATGGAATCGAGTTCCACCACGCCAATTGCGCCCAGAACGCGCACGTCACGCACACCTGGCAGGGCACGGCAGGGCTCCAGCTCTTCACAAAGCTGACTTGAGATGGCGGCGACCTGATCGAGACGCGACTCACGCTCGAAGATCTCCAGCGAGGCGCAAGCCGCCGTGCAGGCGAGCGGATTTGCCATGAATGTCGGCCCATGCATCAGCGCGGCCACAGGCGAATCTGACAAAAAGGCCTCGAATACATGGCGGCGCGCCACTGTGGCCGCCAGCGCCATGGTGCCGCCGGTCAGTGCTTTTGAAAGCGTGATGATATCGGGAACGATACCGGCTTGTTCGCAGGCAAACATCGTGCCGGTACGCCCGAAGCCGGTGAAGATTTCATCGAGAATCAGCAGCACATCATGCTTGTCGGCCAGGACGCGCAGACGCGCCAGAACGTCGGGAGTGTGGAAGATCATGCCACCCGCCCCCTGAACCAGAGGCTCGACGATGATGGCCGCGATCTCATGATTGCGTTCGGCCAGCAGCGTATCAAGAGCGTCGACAAGCGCCTCGTCGCGCGGCAGATCGGCAAGCACCTGTTCGGGAAAAGCTCCCGCGAAAAGGCTGTGCATCCCTTCTTCGGGGTCGCAGATCGACATCGTGGCCAGCGTGTCGCCGTGATAGCCATCACGGAAGGACAACAGCTTTTTCCGCCCTGTCACGCCTCGATTGATCCAGTACTGGATCGCCATTTTCATGGCGACCTCGACAGCAACCGAACCGCTATCGGTATAGAAGCAGTGGTCGAGATCACCCGGCAGTAAGGCCGCAAGGCGACGCGACAGGTCTCTCACCGGTTCATGCACAAGACCGCCCAGCATCACATGCGGCATACGCTCGAGCTGCGCGCCTATACGGGCACGTATATGCGGATGGTTATAGCCGTGGCAGGCCGTCCACCACGAAGCAATGCCATCGACCAGCTCGCGCCCGTCTTCCAGCACGATTGTCGTGCCTTCAGTGCGCGTCGCGACCAAAGGCGTCGGCGCGGTCTTCATCTGGGTATAGGGCAGCCAGATTTGCGGCAGGCCGGTCGAGATGTCGGTGCTCATGCAGGGCTGCCTTACTGCCCGCTATCCGGCTCGCGATCGGCGTCGTAAAGTACCTGAAGCACGGCGCACCAGGGATAACGCGTATCGTAGAACTGCCCCTCGGCTGTCGCCAGGGCGCCGTTCGAATCGGTCGGCACATGGGTGAGCGACACCGTGTCGTCCACATTGCCGCCAATGATGCTCAGCTCATTGCCGAAAGGCGGGGCGTTCTGATGCGTTGCCACCACGATGCCGCAATGCGACGGAAAGCCGTAGGAGGTCGGCAGCATGGCAAAAGTCACGCTGCGGCTCTTGCCACGACCGACACAGAGCAGATCGCCAAGCTGCGGTACATAGGTCTTCGGGTCCTGGGCGCGCAGCCCGGTCGACTGGCCCGAGGCGGCGGCATTGATATAGGTCGAATGATTGGGCGAATAGGGAAAGCGGTCATTCGCGCCAGCGACGCGCATCACATAGGAGATGAATGCGGCAGACCACGCGTAATGCCCGTCATTTTCCGGGCGGAAGAGCTGGCCATCGGCATTGTATTTGCCGCTCCAGGAGACCTCGGTCTCATAGGGGTCCTGCCCGATCCACCAATATTCACCCACGCGCTGCCACAGACCGGGAATACGCTCCGGCTTGAGCGAGGGAACACTGGCATCGGGGCGCTCTTCCGGGTCGTCATCGCTCACCGGCATGCCGAACATCCGCCATTCGCGCATGGCGATGGCCACGACATCCTGACGATTGAACGGGACAAAATTGCGCGAGGCAAAATCGGGCACATGGCCATCGACGCCATAGGGGCCGGTTCGGCCGTTCGCATATTGCGCCATGGGCGTTTGCGCGACGCCCTGGGCGACGGGCTGCACCGGCTCCGAACACCCCGGGATCATGCCCAGCAGGCCCAGAGTCGGCAGCAGACGCCAGGTCAGACGTGCCGAAGGCAGGCGGTTCGATGGCAGATAAGACAGTCCGGCGCTCATGATTTGTTCCTATTCCTCAAACACGTAACGAGAGCCGAACAGCGCCGGTTCATGACAAGGAGATAGGAACGAGAGCGACCCTTCGGTCAAGTGCCGCCCTCTCAACAGCAAGTCAGCCCGCCAGATCGGGGAACAGGGTAGCCAGACCTTCGGCAGTGGCATCGCAACGCCCGCGCTCGGTAAGAAGCCCCGAGACGAGACGCGCCGGTGTCACATCGAATGCCGGGTTGGCGGCCTTGGTACCCTTGGGCGTGACACGCAGACGCGCCGCCTGACCCTGCTCGTCGAGACCGTGCACATAGGTCACTTCCTCACCCGAGCGCTCCTCGATCGGAATTTCCTTCACGCCATCGGTCACGCGCCAGTCGATGGTGGAGGAAGGCAGCGCCACCCAGAACGGTACGTCATTGTCCTGTGCAGCGAGCGCCTTGAGATAGGTGCCGATCTTGTTGGCAACATCGCCCTGACGCGTCACACGGTCTGTGCCAACGATCACCAGATCGACCTCGCCATGCTGCATCAGATGGCCACCAGCATTATCGGCCAGCAGGGTATGCGGCACGCCATGTGCGCCCAGTTCCCATGCGGTGAGCAGGGCCCCCTGGTTGCGCGGACGGGTTTCATCCACCCAGACATGCACCGGCAGACCGGCATCATGCGCCATGTAGATGGGCGCAAGAGCCGTGCCCCAGTCGACAGTCGCAATCCAGCCCGCATTGCAATGGGTCAGGATATTCAGACGCTCCTGGCCCGGGCGACGCTTTTCCCAGAGGGTGCGAAACAGTTCCAGCCCGTGACGGCCGATGGATTCATTGACCTGCACGTCTTCATCGCAGATCGCATCGGCCTCTGCATAGGCAGCCGCCACGCGGGAATCGGGCGAGAGCGGGCTCAGATGCGCGACCATGCGCTCGATGGCCCAGCGCAGATTGATGGCGGTCGGTCGCGTCTCGACCAGCATCGCTGCAGCCTCGGTGAGCCCCTTGTCCGACGCATCCTTCTGAAGTGCGAAAGCAAGCCCATAGGCGGCCACGGCGCCGATCAGCGGCGCACCACGCACCTGCATGCTGCGTATGGCATGGGCCACCTGCGCCTCGTCGCGCAGCGCGAGAATATCGAGCGTCCAGGGCAGTTTCGTCTGGTCGAAGATATGCACCAGTTCGGGGTCATGTGCGTCGCGCCAGACGCTGCGATAGGGCGTGCCGTTGATTTTCACGTGAATATCCGTCTTTCGGGCGTCAGGATCAGAGGCCTTCCATGTGGCAAATAAGGGAGAAGGACTCAAGTTATCTGCACGTTCTTTCCTGTTCTGCTCGTAAAGTCTTCATGGATCTGACATGAGACAATTGCGTTCATGACGCATCCCACGGGTCGGGAGAGTGTTTTACGACCGCACCGATCCGGTCTATATTAAGGCTTGAGCAGAAGGACCTCGGGATGAGCGCACCGCAATGGCTGGTTTGGGCAAGGGATGTACAGGCAATCGCCCAGAATGGTCTGACCTTCTGCCAGAATCCCTATGATCGTGAACGTTATGAACAGCTTCGTCTGCTTTCATCGAACATGCTCGCAGCCCTGAGCAACACGACACCCGAGCCCATTCTGACCCTTCTGGAAAATGAACGTGGCTATGCCACGCCCAAGATCGATGTGCGCGGCGCCGTCTTCAACGAACAGGGCCAGATCTTGATGGTGCGCGAGGCGATCGACCATGATCGCTGGACGCTGCCCGGCGGCTGGGCCGATGTGAACCTCACCACGGCCCAGAACACCCTGAAGGAAGTGCTGGAAGAAAGCGGCTATACTGCCGAGATCACAAAGCTTGCCGCCTTGTGGGATCGCGACCGGCAGGGGCACCCGCCCGACCTCTTCAGCTGCGCCAAGGTCTTTTATCTCTGCCGCCTGACGGGGGGCACGGCAACGATCGATAATCTCGAAACCTCCGGCATAGGCTGGTTCGATCGACACGATCTGCCAACCGATCTCTCTCTCGGTCGCCTGCAGCCGTCTCAGCTCGCCCGCATGTTCGATCATTACGACCACCCCGAACTGGCGACGGATTACGACTGACACCATGAGAGTTCTGACCGTTCTCCCCCGCCGGGAAGGCTATGCGCCGGACCGGGCGGGCGCCATCGCGCTTCTGGTGTCACGTCTCGCCACGCCTGATGACATCGTCATCGGCACCGAGGTAACGGGCACGCCCCTGCCGGGTGGGCAGTTTTTTGCCATTACCGAACCGGGCGGCCTGCATCGCTGGAGACGCGATGGCACGCGTTACCGGATTGCGTGCCAGCGTGAGATCCGTCGGCACAAGCCCGATCTCATCGAGGTGCATAACCGCCCTGCCCTTGCCTATGCCCTGAGCCGGTGCGGCATTCCCGTCCATCTCATCCTGCATAACGACCCGCAGGACATGCACGGCGCCAAGCGTCCTCGCCAGAGACAGGAATTGATGCAGCGTGTGCGCGTCTTCACCGTCTCTCTCTGGCTACGCCGCCGCTTTCTGGAAGATCTGGATGACGGCCCGGTTACGGTCATGCCGAATTGTCTGGATCTCTCATCCCTGCCCGAACCACCGGCAGAGCGCGCCAAGCTTGTCCTGTTTGCAGGGCGCATGGTGTCCGACAAGGGCGCCGATGCCTTTGTACGCGCCTGGTCGGCCATCAGCGCGCAGGCGCCGGAATGGCGCGCCATCATGATTGGCGCCGATCGTTTCCGCTTCAACTCACCCCGCACGACCTTCGTCGATCGGGTTGAGACCGATGCGCGCGCAGCGGGCATCACGCTCTGCGGTTATCAGATGCATCATCAGGTGCTCGAAGCCATGGCCGCCGCATCGATCGTGGTGGTGCCGAGCCGCTGGCCTGAACCTTTCGGCCTGACCGCACTCGAAGCCATGGCCAGCGGTGCTGCGGTCATCGCCTCGCCTCGCGGCGGCCTGCCGGAAGTGGTCGGAGACGCCGCCCTCCTCGCTTTGCCTGATGATGGCGATGCCCTTGAGCGCGCGCTGCTGCGCCTGATCGGCGATCCGGCACTCAGGGCGGAATATATGGCCCGCGGACGCAGGCAAGCGCAGAAATTTGATCTCGTCGCGGCACGCCAGTTGCTGCAGAAAATGCGTGATCGCTCTGTAAAGAGCCGGAAATCCAGATAGATATCTGATTTTCACGCCGCATATTCGACACATTGAGACCATTTAAAGTACGCCATCAGTATCTGATTGAGAGAAATCATGACCAAGACTCGTTTTCTATCCGCTATGGCGTTAGCCTCTCTGGTTTCCATGCCTCTGGCTCATGCCCAGACTTCGGGATGCAACAACAATACTTCCGGAGCCGATATGATCGGTCGCCTGGCCAACAAGGAAAACTGCCTGAACCAGCGTGTGGAAAACTGGCAGCAGAAGAACCGCGACGCCGCCGCAGCGCGCCAGAAGAAGATCGACGACCTGCGCGACAAATATACCAATGCTCCTGAGCGCGAGCGCGAGAAGATCCAGGGCAAGATCGAAAATCAGAAAAACAAGCTCAACCAGATCAAGGAAGAGCGTACTCAGAAGCTGGACCAGTTCCGTGCCGACCAGAAGGCGCAGCACGAACGCATGAAAGCGCTTTCCGACAAGACGAAGCAGGATTTCCGCAATCTCGGTCGTCTGAACTGACAGCCCGATTGTCACGCCCCTGACCGGGCGCCTTCCTGCGTCAGAGCGCGGGAGGGGAAAGGTCGAGATTAAAAAAGACCGCACCCTATCGAATTCGCATGTCTCATGCCGAATTTCGAGGGTAAGACGGAATGCATGACGGTTTCCTCCCCCCTGCAGGGCGCTTCTCTCGCGACTTCTTTCTCTCGCGAGACCGAACATGGCCTGACTATCTCGCCCCGACATCGGAAGCGCGTGGTTCTGACCGGCGCATCGGGTGGAATCGGTATTCTGATCGCAAGGCGCCTGCTCGCCCTCGATTATCAGGTTATCGCGCTCTGCCGGTCAGCCCCGGCGATCGAGAACGATGCCTTTATCCACCTACCCTGCGATCTCGGCTCGCCTGACGCACTGAGCGAGGCCTCTGCCCTGATCGGTGAAAACAGCGAGCCCGTTTTCGCCGTCATTCACTGTGCGGGTACGATTGCGCCATCACCCGTCGCCCAAAGCGATGAGGCCGCCATTGCCGATCAGATCGCTCTCAACCTCAGCGCGCCCATTCTGCTGACACGCCTGATGCTGCCCCTGATGCAAACGGTCGATGGCCCACAGAAGAGCCGCATCGTGTTCGTCAACTCGATGGCTGCGGTCATGCCCCTGGCGGGAAGTGCTGTCTATGCCGCCGCAAAAGCCGGGCTGCGCAGTTTTGCCCTCTCACTCGCTCAGGAAGTGCGTTCGCGTGGCATTCTGGTCAGCACCGTTTTCCCCGGTGCCGTGCAGACCGACATGCTGACACGCGAAATGCAGCAGGGCGGGTCGATGCTGAATTATGTCAGCACGCCCCTCGACCCCGATCTCGTTGCCAGAGCCGTGACCGATCAGCTTACCCGGCACCGGGAAGAACGATTCCTGCCAGCCATTGATGGCATTTTCGGCCGGTTATGCATGCTGGCCCCCTGCCTGCTACGGCTCTGCCTGCCGCTGCTCGGCCTTCTCGGTCGGCGTGGTTACCGCAAGGCCATTAAGCGGTAGCGCAACCTCGGGCGCGATAACGCGCAATTGACAAGGGCGGGTCACGACGGCAGGGACAGGGCATGACGCGTTTCGATCCGCTTCTCAGACAGGCCCTCGACTCTCTCGAGGCACGCGCCCTGCGTCGTCGACTGCGCCCCCTGCAACGCACGCCAGATCAGGTGCTGCGTCACGGGCAGGCCATACGCGATTTCTCATCCAATGATTATCTCGGCCTCTCGGGCCACAGAATGCTGCGCGAGCGTGCTGCCGACTGGGCCTTGCGCCATGGCACCGGGTCACGCGCGTCGCGACTGGTTTCAGGCACGCTCGACCTTCACGAGCAGGTCGAAACCCGACTGGCTGCGTTCAAGGGCACAGAGGCCGCACTGCTTTTCGCCTCTGGCTGGCAGGCCAATGCTGCCGTCCTGCCAGCGCTGTTCCGCCTTGCGAAAGAGCAGACCGGCGAGGCACCGCTTGTTTTCTGCGACAAGCTCAACCATGCCAGCATGCATCAGGGCTGCGCTGCCTCAGGCGTGAGGCAGATCCGCTTTCGCCACAACGATCTCGACCATCTTGAAGCCCTGCTCAAGCGCCATGCCGATCTGCCCGGTATGCGCTTCATCCTGACAGAGAGCGTATTCTCGATGGATGGCGACACAGCCGATATTGCAGCGCTTTCGGCGCTCGCAAGACGCTATGATGCGTTCTTCTATCTCGATGAAGCCCATGCGACCGGCGTGCTCGGCCCGCAGGGGCGTGGCCTCTCACATGGTCACGAGGTCGATCTCGTGATGGGCACGTTCAGCAAGGCCCTTGGCGGCATGGGCGCCTATATCGCCGGATCGCGCGCACTCTGCGACTGGCTCATCACGACGAGTTCCGGCTTCATTTACAGCACGGCGCCCTCGCCCCCGATGCTGGGCGCGATGGATGCCGCGCTCGAACTCGTGCCCGGTCTCGACCCGCAGCGACACGCGCTTCAGCAGAATGCCGCGACATTGCGCGGCCTGCTCGGCGACGCCGGAATCGATACCGGGCTTTCAACCACCCAGATCGTGCCCGTCATTCTCGGCGATGAAGAAACGACACTCGCCGTTGCGGGCAGGCTGGAGCAGCAGGGGTTTCTCACTATCGCCATCAGACCGCCTACCGTGCCACCCGGCTCGGCCCGGCTGCGTCTGGCCCTGAGTGCCACTCATGACAGCTCGGATATCACGCGACTGGCCGAGGCGGTCATCACAGCCAGCCAGTCCCGCCCGGCATGAAGCTCGTCTTTATCCATGGCTGGAGTTTTGACGCCAGCTTCTGGCGCCCGCTTCATCAGGCGCTCAACCAGCCTGACGCGCTCTTTCACGACCGTGGTTATGGCGGCGCCCCTGCCCCTATCGCCTTGCCTGAAGAACCGTATTTCCTGATTGGCCATTCAGCCGGGGTGCTCTGGGCATTGACCCGATCGCTGCCCGCCTGTCGGGGAATCATCGCCTTCAACGGTTTCTCACGCTTCAGCCAGTCGGAAGATTTTGCACCGGGCATACCCAAACGGGTGGTTACACGCATGCGCAGCCGCCTCGCCAACGCGCCGGAAGAAACAGTCACACAGTTCAGACGACAATTCGAGCCGTTCCTGCCCTTTGATGCCACGCTCGACAAGCAGGCGCTCGAAACCGGGCTGACCGAACTTCTCGACTCAGATGGACGCGACCGAGCGCGTGAATGGGGCCGCGCCCTGACCGCCATTCATGGCGCGCAGGACCCGCTGATTTCGACCGCCATGCATGAAGCCAGCTTTTCCGAGGCAACACGCCTCGTGATGGAGGGCGGGCATCTTCTGCCGGTCACCGCGCCTCATGCCTGCGCGGCCCTTGTCGCCGATATCCTGAAAGCCGCCTCATGACCGATGCGCGCAGCACGATTGCATCGCGGTTCGACAGCGCCGATTTCTATGAAGAGGCCGCGCGTGTGCAGGCCATCGCCGCCTCCGCCCTCGCCGACAGGCTGGCGGCGCTTTATGCAGATCGCCCGGCTCCGAAGCGTATTCTCGAACTCGGCTGCGGAACCGGCATTCTCACCCGCGCCCTGCGCAGGCTTTTTCCGAAAGGGCAGCTGACGGCAATCGATCTCTCACCCAGAATGGTCGAGCGCACCCGTCAGGCCGTTCCGGATGCGGTCGTTCGGGTGATGGATGCCGAGACACCGACGCTGGACGGCTCTTTCGACCTGATCTGCTCGAGCTTCTGCATGCAATGGTTCACCGATCGCAAGGCTGCCTTCCGGCGGCTGGCCCGGTTGCTGACACCGGGCGGCAGGATCGAGGTCACCACGCTCGCTCAGGGCAGCTTCGCTCAATGGCGGGCCTCCTGCGAGGCGCTCGGTCTGCCCTGCGGCTTTCCGGATTATCCGGCGCTGCCTCTCTTGCAGACCGAATGGCCACACGCGCTTCGAGGCCAGTGGACGGTCACGCCCCTTCGCGACCCAGTCGGATCGGCACGGGATTTTCTGCGTGATCTGAAAGCGATTGGCGCGACCACCCCCAGAACCGGCAGCACGCCTTTGCCCGCACGCGATCTGCGCCGGGTCATGCAGCATTTCGACAGGACCGCAGACAGCATGGATTATCAGGTCGCTTTCGGCTCTGCCGAAAAACAGACGCGTTTTTTTGTCACCGGTACCGACACAGGCATCGGCAAGACCCTTGTCTCCGCCATTCTCACCAGAGCCCTCGGCGCCACGTACTGGAAACCCTTCCAGACCGGGCTGAATGAAGAGGCCGGCGATACAGCAGGTGTGACCACTCTGGCAGGGCTGGCACCGGATCGTGTCATCCCGCCTGCCTATGCGTTTCAGGCCCCTCTCTCACCGCAGGATGCGGCAGCGCTCGAGAATATAGTCGTAAGGCCGGATACGCTGACACTGCCCGAAACGGACAAACCTCTGGTCATCGAGGGCGCTGGCGGGTTGATGGTGCCGCTCAATGACGACACGCTGCTGATCGACTGGCTGGCCGGCCTCGATCTGCCGGTCATTCTCGTCTGCCGCAGCGGCCTTGGCACCATCAATCACACATTGCTCAGCCTCGCAGCCCTGCGTGAACGGGGCATCGAAATCGCCGGAATCGTGATGAGTGGCGTACCGAATGCAGGCAATCGTGCCGCCATCGAACGCTTTGGCAAGATCGCGGTACTGGCTGAAATTCCACTCCTCGACGACGTCACACCAGAGCGTGTCGCCATCGAGGCGGAAAAACTCGCCCTGACGCTGGGCGTGCAGGACACCTGATCGTCAGCCGGGGAAAAAGCGTGGCAGGTCCTGAAACTGCCAGCCGCAAACGCGCCCACGCTGCCCGGTGGCATCGGGGGGGCCTTCATAACCCTCGACAATATTGATGCTCGTCTCATAACCCAGATGCGCCGCCAGTTCCGCCGTCTGCTGCGAGCGCATACCCGAGCGACACAGAAAAAGCAGTGGCGTATTCAGCGAAGGCACGACCTCACGCAGCGCCTCGGCAAAACCGGCCGCATCATACGGGTCCCAGCTCAGCGCGATTGCCTCCTTGTCGAGCGTGCTCAGATTGGGCAGGCCGACAGCTTGCCACTCACCCGGCGTACGCACATCGATCAGAACGGCATCCTTGTCGGCGCCCAGACGTTCCCACGCTTCGCGCGCTGAAATACAGTCGACCATCGTTTTTCCTCATTTATTTTACATGTCGCGACGTTAAACTCTGAAACCGCAGACGTATAGGATGGAATGCAGATGACCACGCAGACCCCGAATTCTCCGCTTTCTTCGGGCATTATTCCCGGGTGGAAGCACCCTTCCGATGGCATGATCGGTGCGATTGGCGGCACGCCGCTCATCCGCCTGAGACTCGCTTCCGAGGCGACGGGCTGCGACATCTACGGCAAGGCGGAATTCATGAATCCGGGTGGTTCGGTCAAGGACCGTGCCGCCCTCGCCATTATTCTCGACGCCGAATCACGCGGCTTGCTTAAGCCGGGCGGCGTGATTGTGGAAGGCACGGCTGGCAATACAGGCATCGGGTTGACCCTCGTTGCCAAGGCGCGTGGCTATCGCACCATCATCGTGATGCCTGAAACGCAGAGTCAGGAAAAAATCGATTTCCTGCGCATGATCGGTGCCGATCTGCGCCTGGTGCCTGCCAAGCCATTCCGCGATCCGGGCAATTACGTGCATGTCTCGCGTCGTATTGCCGAAGAAACCGATAATGCGGTCTGGGCCAACCAGTTTGACAACACCGCCAATCGCGAAGGCCATCGTGCGACCACGGCAGCAGAGATCTGGCATCAGCTCGACGGGAAGATCGACGCCTTTACCTGCGCCTGCGGCACGGGTGGCACACTGGCTGGCGTTGCGCTCGGCCTGGGCGATCTGGCCGGGCAGGCCGGCCGCAAGCGCCCCGAGATCGTTCTGGCCGATCCTGAAGGGTCGGGTCTGTATGGCTGGGTCAAATCCAACGATCTCAGCGTCTCTGGCGGTTCGATCACCGAAGGGATCGGGCAATCGCGCGTGACGGGCAATCTTGAGGGCGTCACCATCGACGATGCCGAGCGCATTCCCGATGCCGAAGCGCTGGAGCAGATTTTTTCGCTTCAGGATCGTGAGGGTATTTCGCTGGGCGGTTCAGCCGGAATCAACGTGGCCGCCGCGATTCGCGTGGCCAGACGCCTTGGTGCAGGGCATCGGATTGTAACAATTCTCTGCGATGGCGGCGCGCGCTACCAGTCCAAGATCTTCAATCCGTCCTTTCTGCGGGCGAAAAACCTGCCGACCCCACCCTGGCTCGATTGAGACAGGGTTTCGCAACTTGTGACGGAGTGAAACACCCTCTTGTGGCGCCAATGCGATTCGGACCAATGTTACATTTATGGATACGAACCCGCACCTTCTGATCGTTGATGATGACCGCGAGATCCGAGAGCTGCTCTGCCGCTTTCTGGAGCGCAACCATTTCCGCGTGACAGCCGCACGCGACGGGCGAGAAGCCCGTCGTGCCTGGGCTGCCGGGCATTATCAGCTTGTGGTGCTGGATCTCATGCTGCCTGGCGAAAGCGGCCTCGACATCGCACGCTGGCTGCGTAGCCAAGATAATGTGCCCATCATCATGCTGACCGCGATGAGCGATGAGACGGACCGTATCATCGGCCTCGAATTCGGCGCCGATGACTATGTCGCCAAGCCCTTCAACCCGCGTGAACTTCTGGCCCGCATCCGTGCCGTTCTGCGTCGCACCGCCGACAGCTCGGACAAGAAACTCTCTGCTGACTCCCGTACGATCCGCTTCTCGGGCTGGACCCTGGAGCCCGCACGTCGTCGCCTGCTCAACCCTGAAGGCGCCGAGATTCCGCTGACCGGCGGCGAGTACGACATGCTTCTGGCTTTTCTGGAGCGCGCGAACCGCGTTCTGACCCGCGACATGCTGCTGGAATTGCTGCGCGGCCGACAGGCAGGTCCGTTCGATCGCGCCATCGACGTCGCCGTCAGCCGCCTGCGTCGCAAGCTGGAGGATGACGGACGCAACGCGCAGATGATCAAGACCGTACGTGGTGGTGGCTATGTTCTTGCCGCCGATGTCGAACGCCTCTGACGCTGTGCTGCATCTGCTGCCGCGCTCGCTGAGAGCGCGCACCAATCTGCTTCTGATTGCAGGGCTCTGCGTGGTTCAGGCTGCCGGCCTGACCATCCATGCCCTCGATCACCTCAATATCGCCGACCGGGCCGAGATGCACGATAACGAGCATCACGCCTTTTCCATCTATCACACCCTGGTCGAGCTTCGTCCTTCGGATCGTGAAGCCAGTCTGGCCGCCCTCGAAGTGCCGTCGAACTTCAAGATCATCTTCGACAACAAACCGGATACGCATCTCCCCGGTGCCTTCATTCCGCTGCCTCCTTACGGCATGAGCCCCATGATGCGCACCGGCCCCTCTGGCGGGCAGGAAGAACCCGGTTTTGGCGGACCGCCCCCCGGCGGCAACCCCGGCGATTTTGGCGGTGGCGGTGGTGGCGAAGGCCGTCCTCCCTTTCCCTTTGAAGGCGGGCCGCCTCCTTCGAACAATATGGATGGTTTCGCCAACGAGGAGCGGCGCCCACAGGCCTTCATGCCACCACCTCTTGCGGGTATCGGCATGCTGCCTGCAAGGCTGCGTCCTGCGCGCGTCATCATGGGGCACAAGCCATCCACGCGTCATTACGCCCTGTCTTTCCAGATGCCTGACGACCATCGCTGGCTGGTCATGAGCTATACGGTGAGGCCGCCCAACCCGTTTGGCTCCCCCACCTTCATGATCTCGTTTGCCCTCATGACCATCTGCGGTGGCGGGCTGATCCTGTGGGGATCGCATCGTCTCATTGCGCCTGTCGCGACGCTGGCCAATGCCGCCACGGCACTCGGACGCAACGTCCATGCCCAGCCTCTGCCCGAAGCCGGGCCGACGGAGATCCGTCAGGCGGCCGTTGCCTTCAATACCATGGCCGCCCGTATCCGGCGTTTCGTGACCGATCGCACGCTCATGCTGACCGCCATCGGCCATGATTTGCGTACCCCGATCACCCGTCTCAAACTGCGTGCCGAGTTCATTGATGATGATGAATTGCGCGACAAGTTTCTTGCCGATCTGGACGAGATGGAGAGCATGGTCGCCGCGACCCTCGCCTTTGGGCGCGATAGTTCGACCCTCGAACCCATGACCGCGCTCGATCTGAGTGCCCTGCTCCAGACCGTGGCTGACGAAGCCGCCGAGGCGCGCCCCGATCTGGCTGAAGACGTCAGCTATGAACCCCCGCAGACACCTATCCGCATCAAGGCACGCTCGCTTGCCCTCAAGCGCGCCTTGACCAATCTGGTGATGAACGCCCTGAAATATGGCGGGTCGGTCTCGATCAGCGTCGCCTGCGTACGCGGCCCCGATCAGGAGAAATCCGTCTGCATCCGCATTGACGACAGCGGCCCCGGCCTGCCGCCGGAGGATCTCGAACGCATGTTCGAACCCTTCGTCCGCGCCGAGACCAGCCGTAACCGTGAAACCGGCGGCACCGGGCTGGGTCTTGCCATCGCCCGTTCCACCCTGCGCGGCCAGGGCGGTGATGTGACGCTGACAAACCGTGCTGAAGGCGGGCTAAGGGCGAGCGTCATTCTGCCGATTTGATGTGTGTCGGGCTCCGCCCGAATCCGGCAGGGACCTCGGCCCCTGCACCCCGCTTTACACAGACAAAACGAGTCCAGAGGCAAGCCTCTGGCGGGGCCTGGGGCAGCGCCCCGCTCCCTATCGCCGGACAGCCCTGACAGCGAGCGTCCCGGCCCCCTGAATGATCCCCACGAGCAGGATCAGCACGGCGACCACGGCAAACATGATGGTCGTGTTGAAGCGCTGATAGCCATAGCGGATGGCGAGGTCGCCCAGTCCACCAGCGCCAATGGCGCCTGCCATGGCAGAGGCGCCGACAAGGGTGATTGCCGTCACGGTCAGGCCGGAGAGAAGACCGGGCAGCGCTTCGGGAATCAGCACATAGCGAATAACCATCCAGCGCGTGCCCCCCATGACACGCACGGCCTCAATGAGACCGGGCTCGATCTCCTGCAACGAGATTTCGGCAATACGCGCGTAATAGGGAATGGCCGCAATCGAGAGCGGCACGATGGCCGCCAATGTGCCGAGCGATGTGCCAGCGATGAAGCGGGTGACGGGGATCAGCAGCACCAGCAGAATGATGAACGGAATGGCGCGAACCGCATCAATGACCCAGCCGATAGGGCGACCCAGCCAGGGCAGATCATAAAGATCGGTGCGACGGGTCGCGATCATGAGTACAGCCAGAGGCAGGCCGAAAAGAACAGCGACAAGACTTGATGCGGCAACCATCTCGACGGTCTGCAGCGTCGATTCAGCGATGAGCCTAGCGATCAGACGGTACATGACCGAGCACCTCCGTCACATGGGCCTGCTGCTCCAGGAAAGCAGCAAGCGGTTCGGTCACGGGGGCAGAGAATGCCAGAATCATGTCGGTCAGGAGATCCCCTCCGCAGGATAGGGTGCCGCCCTGCACCAAGGTGATCTGCTGATCGAAACGCGTGGTCAGAAGTGACAGGAAGGGCGTCTTCGCGGCTTCAGGGCCCAGCACGATACGCATGAGTGTCAGACCGCCCGGCACAGGGTCGGCGCTTAACTGACGCTTGATCGTCTCAGGCAGACCGGGGCGCGTATCGGCCAGCAGGCGCTCAAGCCTCGGGTCACCTCGGCTGTCACGCATCAGCGTCGCCATGCTGCCATTTTCAATCAGCGCGCCATGATCGAGCACCAGAACGCGATGGGCAAAGCGACGCACGACCTCCATTTCATGAGTGATGAGAATGATGGTCAGGCCAAGCGTGCGATTGATATCGGCCAGCAGCTCGAGAATGGAGGCGGTCGTATGCGGATCGAGCGCCGAGGTTGCCTCGTCGCAAAGCAGAAGCGAGGGCGAATTGGCAATGGCCCGTGCAATACCGACACGCTGTTTCTGACCGCCGGAAAGCTGGGAAGGACGTTTGTGACCGTGGTTCTCGAGCCCGACGAGCGCGAGGAGTTCCTCGACGCGTTCCGCGATGCGCGGTTTCGGCCAGCCGGCAATTTCGAGCGGTAGCGCGATATTGGCAGCGACCGAGCGGGAATTCAGCAGGTTGAAATGCTGGAAAACGAGCCCCACCTTGCGCCGGGCTGCCACGAGATCACGCTCGGAAAGCTGCGTGAGATCAGCGCCATCAAGCAGAATATGGCCTTCGGTCGGGCGTTCCAGCGCGCAGAGGCAGCGCAGAAGCGTGGATTTTCCCGCCCCCGAGCTGCCGATCACCCCGATGATCTCACCCTTGTCGACCTGAAAGCTGATATCGCTCAGCGCCGTCTGTGACCCGAAACGGCAGGACAGACCCGAAACGTCAAGAAGGCTCATGGAAAGGCAGGGATCACGGTATTGGCGTATACGTCGATCAGGGCCTGACGGATATTGGGCTGCTGATAGGCGCTCACCAGCGGCTTGACCCAGGGGGCCTGCGCCTGATCGCTGTTAACGGCAATCACGCAGATATAGGGATTGTCCTTCACCCCTTCGCGGGCCAGACGCTCGTGGACCACATCCACACCCGCCTTGTGCGCCCAGTCCGTATTGATCACAGCGGCGTCGAGATCGGGCAGTGCGCGCCCTACCACACCGGCATCCAGCTCCCGTATCGTGAAGTCATGCGGGTTCTCGGTGATGTCGAGCGGTGTCGGCAGCAGGCCCGCCGAAGGCGAAAGCTTGATAAAACCGAGCGACTGAAGCAGCAGGAGCGCCCTCCCTTCATTGCTCGGGTCGTTCGGTACACCGATGACCGCGCCCTTTGGAAGGGTAGCGAGCGTCTTCCATTTGCGGGAATACAGCCCGATCGGCGCGACATAGGTGTTGCCTACGGGCACAATCTTGAATCCGTGCCCTTCATTCTGGGCTTTCAGAAACGGCATGTGCTGGAACGAATTTGCATCGAGATCATGCGATGCCAGCGCCTCGTCGGGCGTGGAGTAGTCGGAAAATGTGACGATCTTCAAAGTCAGCCCGGATTTCTGCGCGTTCTGGCTGACAAGACGCCAGATATCCTCATCTTCACCCGCCATGATACCGACACGGATCGGTTTGTCGGCTGCACGCGCGGAGCGCAGGCCTAGGGCCAGAGGCGCGGCAAGAAGCGTGGACAACACCGAACGACGCGGCAGCGAAGCGAAAGACATGAGAGGAGCACCCGGTTTCTGGCGCGAGTCAGTAAATTGAACGATTATCAATCGTTATTATAAACAGTCTCGACGCATTCAACGATTTATCCGTGTTTTATACAGAACGCCCCATAAATCAATGATCGATCTGGGCTAGCCCCCTCAGATGTCGCCGTCGATCTGCGCCGAAACCTTGACGATATTGGCCACGGCGTCCCTCTTGCGCCGGATCATGAGAAAGGCGCCCTGCCAGCTGCCCGTTATGACCCATGTGCCTTCAATTTCGTCCCCTGCCTCATTCAGCATGCCCTCATAAAGCACGACGTGATTGCGGCGATCTGTCTGATAGGTCTTGCGAAACTGCACATGCCGCCCCTGACGTGTCCCGCTGACAAGGGCGACAAAGCAGGCCGAATCTTCCGTGCTGGCATGGGCTCGCTCGGTGATGGTGCCACCAATCACGGATTCCGCCTCAAAAAGCGCCGCCTGGAAGAATTCCGGCTCATAATCACGGGGATAGGTAAACTGCCCATCCCACTGCCCTGCAACAGACAAGGCCTCACTCATCGCTCTCTCCTCTTGTCCTGCAGCGCTTTTTTGCCCTCGGGCCGGAATGCTGCTCAAACAACCCATCCTGTGAAACCACCCTGACGGACGCGCCTTATGCTGACCCTGTGTCTCTATCTTGCGGCAGGTTTTGCCGAAATTGCCGGCTGTTTTGCCTTCTGGGCATGGCTGCGTCTGGACCGGTCAATCTGGTGGATCATCCCCGGGCTGTTCAGCCTGATGTTCTTTGCCTTCATTCTGACCCGCATCGACAGCGACAGTGCAGGCAGGGCCTACGCGGCCTATGGCGGTGTCTATATCACCGCCTCGCTGATCTGGATGCGCCTCTTCGAAGGTCGCAGCCCGGACCGATGGGAGCTGGCAGGCGCGGCGATCTGCCTGTGCGGGGCAGCACTCATCCTCTGGGGACCACGCTCGACATAAAACGCGGCTTGGGCCATTGACGGGTTTCCTGAATTCCGGAGGCCTCTCGTGTTCCAGCCGCTCTATCGTCGCACGCTCGCCCTTGCGGCCTCGCCTCATGCTGGCTGGTGGCTTTTTGCCGTTGCCTTTGCCGAAGCCTCGTTCTTTCCGATCCCTGTCGATCTCATGCTCATCCCGATGGTGCTGGCGGCGCGCGAGCGGGCCTTCGTGCTGGCTGCGATCTGTACCGCCGGTTCGGTCATGGGGGCCATGCTGGGCTGGGTGATCGGTGCGGTTCTGCTGCAGCATGTCGCCATGCCGATCGTGCATTTCTATCATGCCGAGCATAGCCTCGCGGCACTTCAGGAAAAATTCAGGCAGTACGGGGTGGCGATCATCCTGCTCAAGGGCCTGACACCGATCCCGTTCAAGATTGTCACCATCGCTGCCGGTGCCGCCCATTTTGCCATTCTGCCGTTCCTGGCGGCCAGTCTGGTCACGCGCGGCGCGCGGTTCTTTCTGGTGGCAACCCTGCTCTGGTTCTACGGCGCCCCGATCAAGGACTTCATCGAGCGCCGCCTGACACTGGTCATGACAGGCTTTCTCTTTCTGGTCATCGCTGGCATTCTGGCTGTCACCCTTCTGTAGACCTTATGAGGATTGCCGCCATGCCCAACCAGATTGCCGTCGTCACTGGCGCCGGAGCCGGTATCGGGCGCGCCACGGTGCGTATGCTGGCTTCCTATGGTTTCGATATCGCCCTGCTTGGCCGGAACGAGCAGCGCCTGCAGGATTCTGCGGATGAGCTCGAAACCAGCGCCATTCGCACACTTATCGTGCCGGTCGATGTCTCGGACGCAAAAGCGGTCTTCGACGCAGCCGAACGTGTCGAGCGCGAGCTCGGCCCGATTACGGTCTGGATCAACGCGGCAGGTGTGGCGGCCATAGGGCCGGTCCTCTCGCTTGATGCCGAAACGCTCAGGCGCGTAACGGACGTGACCTATCTCGGCTCGGTATTCGGCACACAGGCAGCCCTGGCCTGCATGCGCCGACGCGGCAGTGGCACGATCGTCAATCTGGGGCTCGCCCACCCGCTGCGTGGCCTGCCGCTTCAGGCAGCCATCAATGGCGCCCATGCTGCAATCAGCGCCTTTTGCGACAGTGTCCGCCCCGAAATCCGTGCGCTTTCAGACCGCATTGACCTGACAGTCGTGCATCTGCCCTCAATCAACACGCCACGCCTCGGCTGGAGCCGCAACCGCTCTGGCCATGCGCTCAAGCCTCCTGGTCGCATCTATGAGCCGGAAGTGGCGGCTCACGCGATTGGTCAGGCCGTACTGGGTCATCATCGCGATATCTGGGTCGGCGCCTCGTCGATCCTGCCAAGCCTGATCAATGGCATCGCGCCGTCGCTGCGTGACCGCTACCTCGCCAGGAAAGGCATTGTCGCCCAATACGCAGCGGGCAAGGCGGAAACAGAAAGCGACACGCTCAACGAAAGCCTGCCCGGCGCTTATGCCGCCCATGGCCCCTATGAAGGCATCCCCCTGCGCGATCAGGGACGCAAGCCGCTGCTGCTGACCATTCCGAGACGGATCGGTTTTGGCGCTACGCTTCTGTCTCTGGCAGGGGTGCTGCTCGGCTGGGCAGCCCTGCGTCGCAAGGGCTAGCTCGGCTGGCGCGACGTGCCGGCTGCCATCAGGGCGCGGTGCTGCTTGAGGCCATTGACCAGTTTTTCGCTATCCTCAGGGGCGAGAACCAGCCCCACCGGCCCATAGGCCGGATGCTGGAAGGCAAGCGTTGAACCCTCGGTCAGCGCGTCGATCTGTAATGCCCAGTTCGTGCTGTATACGGGCAGAAAAGGCACATTGCCGATCGCAGGCTGGGGCTGACTGGCCGTCATGGCGTAGCGCACGCGACCAAGGCTTGTGATGAGCTGGCTCAGCTGGTCGAGCGTGAGGTCTATTTCCCCCTCGATCCCGCTCCCTTCAAGAAAACGCAGCGTCGCCCCTGTGCCATCCTCTTTCTGGATGACCTGCATTCTTGCACCCATGACCGGAAGCTCCCTCTTATCGCATCTTCCCAAGGCGGACCGACGCGCAGAAGCCGCCGGACCAAAAAAGGTTATGTCTTCTTGCGGGGTTGGAACCCGATCGGAATACCCGGAAACATACCGGGCGATCTAGCGACGATCCTCTGTGTTCTGAACCCATCCGGCGTCTGCCCACCATCCCTGAGCACGAAGGCTTTCTGCCGCCCTACATGCCGCATCGAGATCGGCATAAAGGCCAAAACAGGTCGCTCCCGAACCGCTCATGCGGGCAAAGTGACATTCCTCCGAACGCTCCAGATGGCTCAAGACTTCACCGATTACGGGAAAGAGAGCAATCGCCGGGGCCTGAAGATCATTCGAAGTTGATCGCAGGCTTTCGGCCAGAGCCGCCACGTCATGCCATTGCGCTGGCAGCGTGGCAGAAGGACGAAACGCTGCACCGGACTCCTTCCATGCGCGGAAAACGGCAGGAGTCGGCACGGCGACACCGGGATTGACCAGCACCATGGCGCAGCGTGGCAGGCGTGGCGCAGCGACGAGAATTTCACCGATACCCTGCATACGCCGGGATTTCTGGGCAATACAGACCGGCACATCTGCCCCGAGCGAGGCAGCGATCGGCGCCAGGTCGACATCCTCGCACTGCCAGGCCGAAGCGAGCAGACGCAGGGCAGCGGCAGCATCAGCGGAGCCCCCGCCAATACCTGAGGCCACAGGCAGGTTCTTGGTGAGCCGCATCTGCCAGGCAGGCAGCGTGTCAGAAAGGGAGGCAGCCAGACGCAGGGCCGATGCAGCACGCAGCACCAGATTATCCGACCCGGCCTCGAGCCCGGCACCAAACGGCCCGTCGATGGCAAGGCTCATACCCTGCTCAGCAGGACAGGGCGCCTCGAGTGTCAGCAGATCGGCCGTCTGGGCGAATACGGCCAGAGAATCCAGCTCGTGATAGCCATTATCGCGACGTGCGGTGATGTGCAGAAACAGATTGATCTTGGCATGTGCCAGCGAACGGGCAGGTAACATCGACGAACTCATCGGGGCGAGGGAATGGCACGACCGCGCATGACGGGCAGATCCGGCCCACCGGCAAGAGCGGCATCGATCAGCGCCTTTGTCTCGGGCTCGGGCTTGTTGTTGAGCGCCTGGCTCCACTGATCGCGGGCTTCGAGCTGGCGGCCCTGATACCAGTAGGCGACGCCCAGATGATAGGCGATCTCTGCATCGGCGGGGGCCGCATTGACTGCGGAGAGAAGCAATGGCAGCGCCTGGGCCAGATCGCCCTTCTGCTTGAGCAGTGCCCAGGCATAGCTGTCGCGTATCTCGGCATCGTCCGGCGCCATGTCCATGGCACGACGCAACAGCAGCAGGGCCTGTTCGGGGCGCTCATTATGCTCGACATCCGAGTAGCCCGCGTAATTGAGCAGAACAGGCTCGGCAGGGGCCAGAGCCAGAGCGCGATCGAGATCGGCCTGAGCCTTGTCACGACGCTTGAGGTGGTCCCAGGCAATGGCGCGCCCCAGAAGCAGCGGCCAGACCCGCGATTCCATGACGCTCACCTTATTGAGCGCATGGGTGAAGGTCTCTATGGCGGCATCGGAATGGCCAAGCTGGTCCTGAACCGAACCGAGTTCGTTCAGGATATCGGGGTTGTCGGGGTTGGCCTTGACCACCCGCTCCAGCGCATGGAGCGCCGCGTTGAGATCGTGACGCTTGAGAGCGACCTGCGCCTGGGCATGATCGGAAAGCGGTGCCAGAGGATCGTCTTCCGCCACGCCGTCAAGCGCGGATTGTGCCATGTCGAGCTGGCCGTCATTGCGCAGTTCTTCGGCCAGCAGGATCTTGCCGAGTGTCAGATCAGGGGCGAGGAACAGGGCCTGACGCAGCAGCAGAATCTTGAGCTGACGCAGATCCTTGAGCTTGTCGTCATCCGGGTTGGGCGCCCCGCCATTGTCACTGTCATGCGATGCTGTATCGCCCAGAAGGGCGGTCACACCGATATAGAATTCGGCCAGTCCCTGATTGGGAGAGAAATCGGTGCCTATCCTGCCCGGACGCAGACGCCCGGCCACAAGCTGAAAGGCGGGCAGAAGACCACCGACATTCTTCAGCCTCTGGCGCGCCTCGGTATCGTGATGACGAAAGGCCAGCCAGTCCGCCTCGAACTGCAATGCCTGAACCCGCACCAGAGGCGGCACGGCGACCGCGCTACGATCGAGCTGGGCAAACAGACTATCCGTGCGCGCCTCGTCGCGCAGCGAGGCGATACGCGCCTGCTGCAACAGCGCAAGCCAGGTTACCGGGTCGATCCCCCCCTGAGGAAGCGTGATGTCGTCTTCCTGTCCATTGGCGGGATTTGCCCCGTAATGGCACCAGTCACGCAGGCCGCGCCCTGCCATGCGCAGCAGACCATCGGTCTCCTTGCTGTGCAGGGCGAAAAAACCCTCGGCGCTCTTCCAGTGACGATCACGAAACGCTGCCGTGCCCAGAACAAGACGCGCCAGATTTTGCTGTGGCATCAGCTTGGCCAGTGTGACTGCCCGCGCGGCAGAGTCCGGCCCGGCATCCATCGCGGCAAAACGCAGGGCCATCAGCACGAAATCGGGATCGCGATAGCCCTGCATCACGGCCTCATAGAGGGCATGATCGGCATCGCTCACATTATTGCGTTGCACCGAGACGATACTGCCGAGCAGGCTGCCCGTCAGGGAATAATCGGGCGCCATAAGCGCCACACCGCCCTGAGTGTCGGCAGCCACGGCCCTGGTCACAGGCACACCGGCAACAGAGGCCAGACAGGCAAGAAGAACGAGCCGGGACGGAGAGCGCTTGGTTTGCATCGTGTGACAATCTAGACTGAACCCGTTCAGACACCAAACTGATAAGAAACCATGTCCCTTTCCCTGTCCGGTCAGGACCGCTCCGAGATTCTTGCCCTGCTGGACCTGTATCGGGACTGGGGAGTCGATTGTGCTCTCGACGAGGTCGCGCCGCACAGGCTCGACCGGGCGGCGTCTCTCGCACTGCCTCAGGGAGTGCGGCAACGCCCGGCGCGCGCGCCTGCCGCGAGACCAGCCCCCCCCTCGCCCGCCCAGCCGCGTCAGGCCCCGATCGACGCGCAGGCCGCCCAGGCCTGGGGGGTGGAAATATTCCCGGAATGCGCCCTTGCGCGCACGGCCTCGACCAGTGTGCGACCACGCATCGTACCCGGTGCCTCCCTGATGCTGATTGGCGATGCGCCGGATGCTGATGAAGACCGCTCAGGCGAGGTGTTTGCCGGAGAAACGGGGCGCCTGCTTGACATGATCCTTCCCAGTATCGGGCTCGATCGCGCCAGCCTCTCCCAGGCGCCTGCCCTGCCCTGGCGCCCGCCAGGCGGCCGCGCTGTCTCGCTGATAGAAAGTCGCGAGTGCCGCGCCCTGCTCAATGCCGCCATCGTCAAGGCCCGCCCCGAACGCCTCGTTCTGCTCGGTCTGACCCCTCTGCGACTCCTGCTTGACGAGCAGGCGAGCATGGCACGGTCACGTGGCGCCTGGCACAAGGTGCGACTCGATGACGGGACCATGGTCGAGGCCTTGGCCATGCAGCACCCCCAGCAGCTGCTTTCCAGCGCCAGAGCCCGCCGGGAGATGTGGAAAGACCTTGTTTTTCTGGCAGAAACGCTCTCGTCTTCGTGAGCGCGCATCTGGTTTCAGGAGCGTCATAAAAAAAAACGATTTTAGCCCCGGAAAATGCGGTTTTTTAGTGTTATCCCTCTGGTAGAATTCGAGAAACGATCTTAGAATAGCGAACTCCTCTGGTGTGACCTTTTGGCCACTCTTGCTTTATCGAGCAAGGGGGGCTACCAGCATCTCCACCATGCGAGGAATTTCTTATTTCGCGTCGAGTAACAGTGCCCGTGCGTTGATGCTGTGCGCTGTGCTTGTGGCGGGAGCGACGTTCAATCCGCTTCGTGCCCAAGAAAGCAAATCGACGCTTAACCCTGCCGATCATGACAACAGCCAGAGCGAGGAAACGGCGTTTGCAACGCCGCATTCGTCTGCGCCTGGTGGTTCGAATGGTCTTCCCCATCCCCTTTCCGCCTCAGATGCTGCGCTTCTGAAAGAGGCTTTCCGCGCCCAGCGTTCCGGCGATTTCGAAACCGCAATCGCCCGCTCCCGTGCGGCCCATGACAACGTGCTCATCGGCGATTTGCTCGCCGAGCGCTATCTCAACCCGGCCTACCATCCCGAACCCGTGCAATTGCGCTTGTGGCTCAAGACTTTTCCCAGTCTGGCCGATGCCGGTGCCATCCAGAACCTGCTGGTCTCGATCAGCCCGAAGGGCAGCGTTGCCCCTCAGAACTTCCCGACACCACTCGCGCCATCGGATCTGTCATCGACGGGCACAACGGCAGCGCCGGATCCTCTGGCGCATCTCCTCAACCGCAATCCCCTGCTCGACCGGACGATCAGCGAGCGCCTTTCCTGGGGTCTCAAGGGCGGTCAGAGCGCCGTCAAACTGGTGAACTCAACCCCCGGCATGACGCCACTCTATGCGGGTCAGCTCAAGGCCGAGATTGCGCTGGGCATGCTCAGCGCAGGCGAAACCGCCTTTGCCCTGCAAACCGCTCGTGACGGCTTTGCCCAGAGCGCACATCAACTCGGCTATGCCGGATATGTCGCCGGGCTTGCCGCCTGGCGTCAGGGCGCCCTGCACGAGGCATTGGGCTATTTCGAACAGGCTTCACGTGCAGGCACGACCACAAATGAACTGCGCGCCGCCTCCGCCTACTGGGCGTCACGTGCCCATCGTCATCTCGGCAATGCGCCGACCCTGACCACCTCCTGGCTGCAGCGCGCCGCCGCCGAACCAGGCACATTCTATGGTATTCTGGCGCGACAGATGCTGGGACTGCATCATGCCGGCATGACCCCCGGCCAGGACCCAACGCAAAAAGACGGGCATGACGGCATCTCTGCCGATGACACGACGGCGCTGCAGAACCCGATTCCGGTCATGGGTGAAATCGATGTCGAGGCCGTTGCGGCCACCCCTCAGGGTCACCGTCTCTTCGCCCTGCTGCAGATCGGCGAAACCTCGCGTGCCGAAGCCCTGCTGCGCCGCATGTGGCCCGACATCACGTCGGACACCGCTCTGTGTCACTCGGTACAGCTCGTGGCGGCGGCGGCCGGTCTGCACGATCTGTCCGAGCAGATTGCCACCATTCTGGCTGCACGTGACGGTCGCCCCGCCCATCTGGCCGGGTTCCCGATGCCGCAGCTTGCCCCGCGTCACGGGTTCAGAATGGACCCGGCACTGGTCTACGCGCTGACCCGTCTGGAATCGAATTTCGATCCCAAGGCGTCATCCAGCGCTGGTGCCCATGGGCTGATGCAGATCCGCCCCCTGACCGCCAGCTTTGTCAGTGGCCCCAAGCCTGCGCTCGACGCCCATGGCGTTGCCATCATCAACGTACCGGCCGATATGGTCGGGCGTCTGCACAATCCGGCCGTCAATCTCGAAATCGGTCAGCTCTATGTGCAGTATCTCGCCGGTCTGTCGGAGCGTTCGGAAGAAGCACCGAAGGGGGGCGATCTCATTCACACCCTCGCCTCCTATAATGCCGGGCCGGGCGCCATTGCGCGTTGGGAAAGTGGCGCACCGGGTGAAGCCGGACAGATTCACGATCCGCTGCTCTTCATGGAACTGCTGCCCAATGGCGAGACGCGCGATTATGTTCATCACGCCTTTGCCTATCTCTGGATCTATGCCGACAAGCTGGGCCTGCCCGCCCCGTCGCTTCATGCTCTTGCGCGCGCCCAGTGGCCGCGCTTTGCTGATGAGCAGGAAATCGCCAGTGCGCGGCCTGTGACCTATCACTGACCGCATTATCTAATGTCAGGAGGCACCAAGACTCTCCTGACGGATGATCGTAGCGCCCATCGTCTCGAGAAACGCCCCGTCATGCGTTGACAAGAGCACGCAGGCTGTCCGGGATTTCTCGGCCAGCAGCGCGCCGAAAAAAGCGTGCGATCGTGCATCGAGACCATTTGCCGGTTCATCCATCAACAGAAGCGACGGCTCACCGATAAAGGCGGAGGCGATCAGCATTTTTCGCCTCGTGCCCAGCGACAGCGCGTCGTAACGCTTGTCGAGATGCGGCGCGAGGCCGAACCCCTCTATTATTTGAGGGGCTATATCCGGCGCCTTGCGTGCCCAAGCGCACAACGCCATCAGATCATGGCCTGTCATGAAGGGATAAACCGCTGCCTCGTCGGGCACATAGGCCAGGCCCTGCCGCGCCGCAACGTCGTCACGCACCAGGTGCTTTCCATTGATCCAGACATCGCCATGATCGGGCCTTGCCGAGCCGGACAACATGCGCAGCAAGGTCGATTTGCCGGTGCCGTTCGCTCCCCAGAGACCATGGAATCCGACACCGAGCGAGAGGCTGACCGAAGAGAGAACGGGTCGCCCTCCATAAGCCACACAAAGGTCCGAACAGCGCAGGATGGCGGTCATGCCGTCACCTCCATCAGAATGAAACTGACCCAGAGAATGCTCAGGGTCACACTGGCCATGGGCCGCCAGCGCGTATCGATGCGCAGGCTCGATCGCATCGCCACAAGCAGCAGGGCGTAGGACACCACGATCACGATCAGCGCGACCGGAGAAACGAGCGCGTGCAGACACAGAGGCAGCACAAAGACGAAAGCAGAGGGCGCAAAGACGGTCAGCACGAGCGCAAGATCGCGCCTGATCCAGAAAGAGCGCGATAGCGGAAGTGTTGCAATAAAAGCCTTCGCCCGACGATGCGCAGTATCGAGCGCGACGAATGGCGCAAGGCTGCATTGCGAGACGACGGCCATCCCGACAATCATCACCGGAATGGATCGTCCATCATAGGCAAAGACCGATAACAGCACCCATAACCCGATCGGCAGCAGAAGGGTGATGACGAGCAACACCCCGACACCACTTCCAGGCTCCAACCAGCTGCGCAGCTGCACACGCAGTACGGGAGAAAGCCGCGCCAGCCTGTCGACCGGCCTGGCTCTGACATGGCGCGGGAGCCTCCGATGCGCAGACAGCCATGCCGAAAGAGCACCAATTCCGGGCTCTCGACCGGCCAGAACAAATCCGGCTGCGCCAGATCCGGCTGCGCCAAAAAGGTACAATACCCTCGACCAGACTGGCTGCGTTACACAACCGCCAGCGAGCAGAAAATCTGCTACAAAAATTGCGATGCAGAGAGGAATAAGGCGCTCAACGAGCGCTGCCTGAAGAAGCAGGACCAGCCCCGCAAAAACCATCAGCGCCATACAATAGAGACACAGGGCTGACAGCGACGCCGCGCCGGTCAGGACGCCACCGATCAAAAAAGGCAGGAAAAGCGGCAGATCGAGTGCCGCAAGCAAGGCGCCTGCTGTCAGCAGACGGGTCTGTGGCGTGATGGGCAGGGTATCGAGAAAGGGGCGAAAATTTCCACCGCGCACGAAGCGACGCAACCCCTGGGACCAGGCTACGAAACCGGTTTGAGCCGCAAAAACTGCTATGAGATGCGCCCGAAAGCCTTGTGGGCCCGCCAGCACCGCCATGGATAAATGGCCCAGTTGCAGAAAAATGGCCACGAAAGGAATGGAAGGGGATGCCAGTATGGCCCCCACCAACATCATCCAGCGCTGCATGAGCGACGCTTTTGCAGCATGAAGCAGATAACGGGCCCGCAGCTTGAGAAAGAACGTGGAACCCGATCTTGCACGGGTCGATCTCAAGCCTGACATTTGTCCCCCGCCTCATTCATTCAGAATGATAGCGTTACAATTCGGCGGGTAACAAACGAGTTCTGATTAATTTTCCGCCAGAACCTGACGGCTGGCACGCACCTTGGTCACGCGGCGCTGCTCCATCTCGACAACTTCGAACAGCCATCCGGCGAACACCACCTTGTCACCCTTGGCCGGCACGCGGCGCAGCAAGGCGAGAATGGCACCGGCAAGCGTATGGTAACTGCCCGCGGCAGGCAGATCCGGCAGATCGAGCACCGAACGCACCTCATCGGCAGGCATGAACCCGTCGAGCACATACTCATCCCGCCGCTGCGGATTTTCACGCTCGGTCTTGTTCTTCTCGGCGTTTTCGTCACCGACAATGGCCTCGAAGATATCGGAAGGCGTCACGATCCCTTCAAATGACCCATATTCGTCGAGCACGAAAGCAATGCCCAGGCGCTCGCCACGCATGCGTTCGATCATGTCCTGCGCGGTCAGGCTGTCAGGCACCACGATCGGCTGGCGGAGCGCCGCCTCGATCGAGACAGGCAACCCCTGAAGCAGGCGATCCATGAGATCCTTGGCCAGAACGACACCGACCGGGTGATCGACATCCCCCTCGCAAACCAGAATGCGCGTATAGGTCGACTGACGCAGCTTGACGATCAGCGCATCGCGGCTCGCATGGCGATCGACCCAGAAAAGCTCATTACGTGGTGTCATGATGGCGCGCACGGGACGATCGGCCAGGCGCAGAAGGCGTTCGATCATGATGCGCTCTTCGGTCTCGAGCACGCCAGCCTGCGCCCCTTCAGCCAGAATGGCACGCAGCTCTTCTTCGGTAATGGCCGCACGTGTCAGGCGGCCGACGCCGAACATACGCAACACAAGAGATGACGCTCCGCTCAGTAGAGCCACGACCGGACGGGAGATGGTCAGAAGCGCCGAGAGAATGAACGAGAGACGCGCCGCGATCTTTTCCGGCTGCTGCAGGGCGATCTGTTTGGGCACCAGTTCGCCGAAGACGAGCATGGCGAAGGTGATGCCCATCACCACAATGCCGATGGACAGCTCATTGGCGAAAGGGCGCAAGAGATCACTGCGGCGTAACAGAAGCGCCAGATTTTCCTCGATCTGGCTGCCACCGAACGCGCCTTCGAGAATCGAGACCAGCGTCATGCCGATCTGTACGGTCGGCAAAAAGGAATGGGGCTCATCCGCCAGACGCAGCGCCCGCTCTGCCCCGCGCACCTGCCGCTTGACCAGCGCTGCCAGGCGCGGCCGCTTGGCCGAGATCAGCGCCATTTCGCCCATGGCAAAAATGCTGTTCAGCGCAATGAGAAGGCAGATGACCAGAATGGGGGTGAGCATGGGGTCCTTCGATCGGAAAAAAGAAAAGGCGGACATACACATCGTATGTCCGCCTTTTCAGGATAAAGCTGTCGCGCCCTGTTTGACCAGAGCGCTGAAGAACGGGCACCAGCCCGACCCTCCCGGGGCCTCACCCCCTTATAGAAATGAGACGTCAGTCTGCGGCGTCAGCCACTTCGACCGGCTTGTCTTCCGCCTTGTGCACACGCACGCGCGGGCCACGAGCCGGCTTGCGTGATTCGAGCAGAGTCACCTGCTCGGCAACCTGTGCCTCATATTTGTATTCGGCCTTGCGCTGGTTCGCGAGAGAGATCTCGGGGACCATCGGCTTTTCGGTCTCGGGGCCGAACAGCGCAACCTTGGCGATGTGCCACGGACGCTTAACGGCATCCATGACAGCCGTCGATTCATAGCCGGAATGCACCATGCAATCGGCGCATTTCTCGTAGGCACCGGTGCCGTATTGATCCCAGGCCGTATCGTCCATCAGCTCCTTGAACGTCTTGGCATAGCCTTCGCCAAGCAGGTAGCAGGGGCGCTGCCAGCCAAACACGGTGCGCAGCGGCTTGCCCCAGGGCGTGCAATGATAGTTTTCATTGCCTGCCAGGAAGTTCAGGAAGAGCGGCGACTGGGTAAAGCGCCACTTCTTTCCCTTGCCGAGACGGAAGATGTCGCGGAAGAGCTGCTTGGTCTTCTGACGGTTCAGGAAGTGCTCCTGATCCGGTGCGCGCTCATAGGCATAGCCCGGTGCCGTCATGACACCATCGACACCAAGCGCCATGACCTCATCGAAGAACCGTGCAACGCGCTCGGGCTGGGCGCCATCGAACAGGGTGCAGTTGATGGAAACGCGGAAGCCGCGCTCCTTCGCCTTGCGGATGGCGGCAACGGCGCGCTCGTAAACACCTTCCTGACAGACTGACGAATCGTGCATCGCCTTGTCGCCGTCGAGATGGATATCCCACGAGAAGAACGGATTGGGTTCGTAATCGTCGAGCTTCTTGTCGAGCAGAAGCCCGTTCGTGCACAGGTAGACGTATTTCTTGCGTGCCGTCAGACCCTTGACGATCTCGGGCATCTCCTTGTGCAGAAGAGGCTCGCCACCGGCGATGGCAATGACGGGGGCGTCAGCTTCGGCATCGGCATCCAGGCATTCCTGCAGGCTCAGGCGCTGGTTCAGGATCTGTGCCGGATAGTCGATCTTTCCGCAGCCCGAGCAGGCCAGATTGCATCGGAACAACGGCTCGAGCATCAGAACGAGCGGATAGCGCTTGCGACCCAGCAGATGCTGTTTGACCACATAGCGTCCGACACGGACGGCCTGCATCAATGGAACGGCCATGTATCTCTATGCTCCTACACCAGATGACGTGCGGGCGCGGTGTCAGAAAAGGCCCGACATGAATACCGCGTCGCCGTCATACGTAAGACCCGTTGGTCATATGATTTCGAAAAACAACACCGGAATAAGGGGTGGTGTGCAAGACTGAAAATGATATGCGCGGGCTGGTAAAACGTGGCCTATACACCGCGCATGGGCCACGCCTCAATATCGAAGGCGCTTCGTAGCGCCTACTGTGTCATTTTGGCGACATTTATCTTCACCAGCTAACCAAATTTTAAGCTGAAATCTGTTGCGCGCCCCCTGCTGATGGGCGAATTCGCTGCCTTCGTTATTGCAGGACGGCGGGAAGATTGCACTTTTCGACGTTATGTCGGACATATGCCGCCGCAGTTGAACGCCGGATGACTTGTTTTTGCAGGTAGTCTCCCCAGCTTTCCGACTACGGATCCAGACATATGTCTCTCCCGATTGGCGGGACAGATTTGAGGACGCAGCATGACACAGTTCCCCAGCAGAGTGCCCGAGACCGCCCGTACAGCGCGCACGAGGCGCGCCGTTCTGGGACTGATGGCCCTGTTTTCTGGCCCCGTCGCGCTTTCCTCACCCGCCCTGATCGCCCCGGCCTTTGCCCAGTCTGCCGCAGTCACGCCGATCAACGATCTTTATGCTGCTCTTGGTCAGATCCAGTCTTCGGGTAGCGGCACCTCCGAAGCCCGTGCGCAGATCATTGCGCCGGTCATCGACCGCAGCTTCGACCTCTCGACCATTCTGCACAATTCTGTCGGCATGCGTTACACGACGCTCTCAGCCGATGAGCAGAGCAAGCTGCTGGCGGCTTTCCGCCAGTTCACGATTGCCCGCTACGTTTCAAGCTTCAAGAAGGGTGGCGACGCCAAGTTCACCATCAGCCCGACCACGCGCCCGGCACCCACCGGCGGCAGCACGATCGTCAATACCACGATCGGTGATGGCAGCGATTCCTCGACCGCTATCAATTATGTGATGATGCCCTCGGGCGGCGGATATCGCATCGTCGACATTCTTCTCAATGGTCATATCAGCCAGGTCGCCGCTCAGCGTGCCGATTTCAGCTCGACCCTGGCCCGCGGCGGCGTTGATGCTCTCGTGACCCTGCTCAACCACAAGACCGCAAAGTTCATGAACAATTAAGATGCGTGGCCAGTTTCCCCAGATAGCATACCCTGAAAAGGGAAAAGGGGTCACGTGGCTCTCGCTCTGAACTGGCTAGGCTATGCATCGGCTGCCCTTGCGGTGGCTGGCTGCGCCCAATCGGCTATCGGCGCCGGGCTGATCATTGCCTTTCGGGGCAGTGAAAAGCGACGCATCGCCAGAATACCGTCCTCGCCAGGGCCGCAGCCTGCGGTAACCGTCCTCAAGCCCCTGCATGGGGACGAACCGCTTCTTGAAGACGCATTGCGCAGCTTCTGCGAGCAGGATTATCCGGTCTATCAGATCGTCTTCGGTGTCCAGCGTCACGACGACAGCGCCATAGAAATCGTCAGACGACTGATCGCCGACTATCCCGAGCGGGACATGACGCTTGTGATCGATGGTACGCAGCACGGTACCAACCGCAAGATCGCCAATCTGATCAACATGTATTCTTCGGTGAAGCACGATATTCTCGTCATCTCCGACTCCGATATCCATGTGCAGCGCGATTATCTGCGCGACGTGGTATCGACGATCCAGCAGCCGGATACAGGTCTCGTCACCACACTCTATGCGGGTCTTCCTGCCTCGACCTCGCTGGTCAGGGAATTTGCCGCATCCCAGATCAATCACAATTTCATGCCGGGCGTGATGATGTCGCGTCTGCTCGGACGTCAGGACTGCCTCGGCGCCACGATGGCCCTGAAACGCTCGCTGCTCGAACGGGTCGGCGGGCTGGCTGCTCTGGCCGATCATGTCGCCGATGACGCCATTCTCGGCCAGCTCGTCCGCGCTCATGGCAAAAAGATCGCCCTCGCCCCCTGCATGACCTGGACCACGGTCGCAGAGGCCACGGCGGGCGACATGATCGCGCACGAGCTCCGCTGGGGCCGGACGGTCAAGAATGTCGAGCCGGTCGGTTATGGGCTTTCCGCCATCCAGCTTCCGCTCTTCTGGTCGAGTGTGATGCTGTTCTGCTGCTGGCCGGCACGCTGGGCTCTGTGGTTTTTCATCGCAGCCTGGGCTGTGCGCGGGCTTTCGGCGCTGGTCATCGACCGCTCTCTGGGCCGGCTCACACCTGCGGTTTACGCGTTGTTTCCCCTGCGTGAATGGTTGTCGGCCGCAATCATGGTCGGCAGCGCCAGAGGCCAGCGTGTCGCCTGGCGCGGACAGACGCTGCATATTCGTCGGGCAGCGCCGATTACACCGCCAATACAGCCGGTCGAACCCGGAGATTAGACTTTTTAGTGTTTCGGCCTCATATGCTGGGGCATTCGTCAGAAATATCTGAGCCTTTCACCTTTGCGGATCCTGCGATCCGACGGTTTACCCAAGGATTTTCTTCACCATGATGCGCACGCTGTTCCTTCAGCCCCCTTCATTCGACGGTTTCGATGGCGGAGCCGGTTCGCGTTACCAGGCCAAGCGCGAAATCCGCTCCTTCTGGTTCCCGACCTGGCTGGCACAGCCTGCCGCCATGGTCGAAGGGTCACGCCTGATCGATGCCCCGCCGGCTGGCATTGGCATGGAGCCGATCCTGAAGGACGTGATGAATCGCGACCTCGTGGTGATGCACACTTCCACACCGTCTTTCGCCTCTGACGTACGCGTTGCGCAGATGCTCAAGGACGCCAATCCCAAGCTGATGATCGGCATGGTCGGCGCGAAGGTGGCGGTGCAGCCTGACGAATCGATGGCCAAGGGCAGCCCCATCGACTTCGTGGCGCGCAACGAATTCGATTTCACGATCAAGGAAATTGCCGAAGGCCGCGACCTGAAGGACGTGGACGGCATCACCTGGCGCAACAAGGATGGCGAGATCATCGCCAACCGTGACCGCGCCATGATCGAGGACATGGACTCCCTGCCCTTCGTGACGGAAGTTTACAAGCGCGACCTGAAGATCGAGGATTACTTCATCGGGTATCTGATGCACCCGTATATCTCGATCTATACCGGCCGCGGCTGCAAGTCGCGCTGCACCTTCTGCCTGTGGCCGCAGACAGTCGGTGGCCATCGCTACCGCACGCGCAGCCCCGAGCACGTGGCTGCCGAAATCCGTCTCGCCAAGCAGTATTTCCCGCAGGTGAAGGAGTTCATGTTCGATGACGACACCTTCACAGACGATCTGCCCCGTGCGGAAGCCATTGCACGTGAAATGGGCAAGCTGGGCGTAACCTGGTCGTGCAACGCCAAGGCGAACGTGCCCTATGAAACGCTCAAGATCATGAAGGAAAACGGGCTGCGCCTGCTTCTGGTCGGCTATGAGAGCGGCAACCAGCAGATCCTGCACAACATCAAGAAGGGCATGCGCGTCGAGACGGCACGCGAGTTCACCAAGAACTGCCACAAGCTGGGCATCAAGATCCATGGCACCTTCATCGTCGGCCTGCCCGGCGAGACGAAGGAGACCATTCAGGAAACCATCCAGTTCGCCCGTGAAATCAACCCGCACACGCTGCAGGTTTCGCTGGCAGCTCCCTATCCCGGCACGGCGCTGCACAAGCAGGCTACCGAGAATGGCTGGTTCAACGAAGCTGAAGCCGAGCTGATCGACGAAAACGGCGTGCAGATTGCCCCGCTGCACTACCCGCATCTGTCTCATACCGAGATCTTCAACTCGGTTGAGGAATTCTATCGCAAGTTCTACTTCCGCGCGCCAAAGATCGCCTCGATCGTCAACGAGATGGTTCGCAGCCCGCAGATGATGAAGCGTCGTCTGCGCGAGGGTGTGGAGTTTTTCCAGTTCCTCAAGGGCCGTAACGCCGCCTGATCACTCAGGCGTCGTTTATTCCCATGCGTCGTCTGATTGTCTCGGCCGATGATTTCGGCCTGAGCGAGGAAGTCAACGAGGCCATCGAGATCGCCCATCGTGACGGGCTGCTCTCGACGGCCAGCCTGATGGTGGCAGGCCCGGCAAGCATGGACGCCGTGCGCCGTGCGCGCCGGATGCCCAATCTGCGTGTCGGGCTGCATCTGGTTGTCATCGAGGGCGATACTGCCCTGCCCGGCGCCAGCATCGGCGCCATTGCGACCCCGGACGACCAGTTTGGCACCAGCCAGCTTGGTCTCGGGGTGTCCTATTTCTTTCGTCCAGCCGCGAGGCGTGCTCTCTCACGCGAGATCGAAGCCCAGTTCCGGGCCTTCATGGCCTCAGGCCTGCGTCTCGATCATGCCAATGCGCACAAGCACATGCATCTCCATCCCACCATTGGGCGGATGATGATCGAAACCGGACAGCATTACGGTTTGCGCCATGTGCGCACGCCCTGTGAACCGCCCGAACCGCTTGCCGCCGCTGAGACCCATTTCGACTCGCTGGGGGCTGCCGCGCTGCGTCGCTGGTGCGGTGTGCTGCGCCATCAGATCTCGCGGGCAGGCATGACGACCAACGACCATTGTTTCGGCCTCGCCTGGAGCGGCCAGATGCGACCGGGCCGTGTGGCAGGGCTGATACCGCATCTGCCCGAAGGTCTGTCGGAGCTTTATTTTCATCCGGCACTGGAACAGAACGCGCTGTTGCAGCGCCTCATGCCGGATTATGACCAGCGTGGCGAGTTCGATGCGTTGATAAGCCCCGAACTGCGTCAGGCTGTACGCTCAGCAGAGATTATGCTGAGCGACTGGGCAGGAGATAGCTTGCCCCGTGCCTGAGAGCCTTCGTCTCTAGAAGGCTCTCCACATCACTCAGAGTGCCGAGTCGACCCATGCCTTGAGCGCGCTCTTGGGCAGGGCGCCAGTCTTCTGGGCGACGACTTCACCGTTCTTGAAGACCATGAGCGTCGGGATGCTGCGCACGCCAAAGCGCGTCGGTGCTTCGGGATTTTCGTCGATATTGATCTTGGCGACCGTCAGACGGCCCTTGTATTCGCCGCCGATCTCATCGAGCGCAGGCGCGATCATCTTGCAGGGGCCGCACCATTCTGCCCAGAAATCGACCAGAACGGGGCCTTCGGCCTGCAGCACGTCCTTTTCGAAACCGCTGTCGCTGACAGCTACGGTGTTGTCGCTCATCCTGTTCTCCATTCGCAATGCAGACCGTTCGGGTCCGTCTCAACACGACATATCAGCAGTTCAGGCAAAGCGTTCAAGAGCTAGTGAAGCAGGAATCGCCCCGCATCAAGAAACACAGTTCCTCCCGACGCGTTTTATGAAGCAAGGTCATCACGTTACCGGAGAGGTTCTTTTGTCGATGCGTCATGTCTCGCGCGTATTCTGGCTATCCGTGCTGTGCAGCACGAGTCTCCTGACGGCGGTGCCTGCCGCATTGGCTCAACCCATGCTGGTACCCCTGCCGCCTGCCCCCGAGAATTATACCCCCGAACATGTCCCCTCTGCCACCGTAGCGCCTGCTGCACCCGGCGCATTCGACGCGCTGACCGTGCCCGCAACACATCGCCTGCTACCGGGCAAGATCGTGTTTTCGATGCTGGTCACACCCGACCTCGCCCGTGCGGAACGTTTCTATGGCGGGCTGTTCGGCTGGGGTTTCCGTCCGGTCGGCGATGGCAGGACACCCCGTGTCGAAATCACACTTGGCACCCAGCCGGTCGGCATGATGGTGGCGCACAAGCTCGATGACCCCAAACGTGATGTTCCGTTCTGGATGCCGTTCCTGTCGACCTCGGATACCGCGACCGTGGCTCGGGTCACGAAGCAGCATGGTGGCAAGACGATTTTCGGTCCCAAACCCATAGCCGGTCTGGGGCAGGCGGTAATCGTTTCCGACCCGCAGCATGGCCTCTATGCCGCCCTCAGCGCCCAGTCAGGCGATCCGGCTGACCATGACACTGACCCGACGCTGAACGGCTGGTCCTGGGCAACGCTGCTCTCCCCGGACCCGAGAGCGGCGGCTGGCTATTATCAGCTCCTGTTCAACTACAGGATCGTCGCCTCTCCCGAAGCCGATAGTCCCCAGCATTACATGCTCACCGCACAGGACAAGGAGCGCGCCAGCATCAACACGCTGCCACCGGGCATCGAGCCGCGTGACAGGGCGCGCTGGGTGCAGTTCGTCGAGGTAAATGACAGCGCGAGCCTTGCTGACAGAGCGCAGAAGCTGGGCGGTCGGGTGATTGTGCCGACGCATGTCGACCGTGATGGCGCCCAGATTGCCGTTCTGGCCGATCCGGATGGTGCCGTGTTCGGTGTTATCGAAACCCAGAAAGACATGCTTGAAGGAGCGCTGCCCCGGTGAAGAAAGCATCCGCCCTTTTCGCCCTCGCGGTGATCTCTTCTCTCGGTTTGTCAGGCTGTGGCGGCTATGATGGCTATGGCGGCGGCTATTACGGCTATCCCGGCGGCTGGGGACGCCAGGGCTGGAATGGCGGCTACGCCGTCGGGCCGCATTATACCGGGCGCGGCTGGGGGGGCCGGGGCTATCGCCCGCGCTATGATGACCGGCGTGGCGATCGTGGTCCGCGCAACGGCAATCATGGCGGCGATCATCACCATCATTGATGCGGGCCTTGCCTGAGCGGTCCGACCGCGATGCGTAGGGTGGACAATCTGACGCGCTATAAGGTTCTTGCACCCAGGCCTCAGGGAGTTCCTTCGAAGCGCCCCGCGTCACCGAAACGGGCAGCTGCGCTTCTCACGAGCCTCGGCCCCATGAAGCGTCAGTCATCCGTCACGCTCCGGCGCTACGCCTCCGTCTGAACAAGGCTGATGGTCGGGCCTTCGGTCCAGACCAGTGCCATGACGAGTTCATGCTCCGGATAGAGCTGCCTGAGCACGGCACCATAGGCCGCCATCTGGCGTCGATAGGCGGCAGGCACTGCCTGACCGGGGCGGGGCGGGTGCTGATTTGTCTTGAAATCGCAAAGCATCACGCAGTTCTCGGTCACACGCAGACGATCGACCTGACCAAGCACAACCTGACCGAAAGCAAGGCCTGTGATCGGCTGCTCGGCAAGGCTGCCCGGCGCGAAAAGCGGGGCGAGCGTCTTATCCATCAGGATAGCCAGAACCTGCGTCACCAGACGCTCTACGGCGTCAGGCGCAAGACCATGGGCAGGCTGGGACAGAAAATCCTCTGCAAGAAAACGCCATTCCGACTCGTCACGGTCGGGCAGCCATTGCAGGAGACGATGGACCAGCGTGCCGCGATCGAGCGCGCGCTTTCGCCCGCTCTCCTGCCCTGCAGCGAGTTGCAGAGGCGACAGGGCCGGCGGTGCCGCGCCATAGGAGGCATTATCCGGCCGACTGGGTGCCAGAGGCCGCGTGAGCGGCGCCTCATGTGGTGCAGGCTGCGCATGCCAGTCCGGAGCATGACCGAAGAGAGCAGGCATCGGTACAGGAGAAGCAGGAGCGTGCAATCTGGCTGCCTGAGGGGCGTTTTCAGGCTCTGCCTCGATCACAAGGCGCTCGCCATCCCACCCGCCCTCGAAGGGACAGGCGGATGCGCCCAGCTGGGTGAACCCGGCCTCGCAAAGCGCATACCAGGAATGTTCGCTCGGCTTGCGTCGCGGCTCCCAGCCACACACAACCAGCCAGTCGCTGGCACGTGTCAGAGCGACATAGAGCAGGCGGTTACGCTCTGCCTGAGCTGCCTCCTTTTCCTGCTCCTTGAGTCTGTCTCCTAGCCTAGAGGGCAATTCCCTGCCCGGCATCCACACCGGCAGATCGAGCCCGTTCTGGTGCGTCCAGAGAAGCTTCGTCTCGCCCTGCACCTCGCCCGTCATGTCGGGCAGGATCACGAGGCGGGCCTGCAATCCCTTGGAGCCGTGAACGGTCATGATGCGCACGGCATCGATCTCGGACTCGGCCTCGCGCTTGACGGTCAGGCTGCTGGAAGCAAGCCAGTGCAGGAAGCCCTGCATCGACGGCGCGTGCAGCGCCTCGAAGCGCAGCGCTGCAGAAAGCAGATCATCCAGCGGTTCTGCCGCCTCCGGCCCAAGACGGGCCAGTGCCCGGGCGCGCCCTTCATGACGACCCAGCGCATCGGCCAGAATCTGATAGGGGGTGGCAAAATCGATACGGGTCTGAAGCGCGGAGAGCCGCTCCCACGCACTCTGCCATTCGGGTCGTTCGAGATGGCGCTCCCGCAGGACTGTCCAGAGAGGGCGCTCGCCACGCTCCATCGCCAGATCCATGAGCGAGGCATCGCTGACCCCACCGAAAGGCGAAGTCAGCGCCGTGGCGAGGGTCAGATTATCCTGAGGCAGAAGCAGCGCATGACACAGCGCCATCATATCCTGCACCGCCAGTGAATCGGTCAGCCCGACACCGACGAGTGTCGCCACTTCGACGCCCTGACCTTTCAATGCGCGAATGAGCGCCCGCAGGAAGGCCGAACGGCGTGGCACCAGAACCAGAACCTCACCCGCACGCAGCGGCGCCTGGCCCGGCTGGGGCGGCTTGCCGATCTGACGGGCGATCCACTGAGCCAGCGTATCGGCCAGTTTCTGCGGGGCACGGCTTTGTCCCGCATTGCCGGTAGGGGCCGCCCATGGGTCGTCAATGGCGTCTTTCTCATCAGCCGGAACCAGAGGCCAGAGCTCGACGCGCCCACCCTGACCGGGGCGGGCAGAACGATGCGGCGGCAGGGAGTCACGCCCCGGCTCGCGCAAGCCATCAGCGGCAAGGGGGCTGGCAAAGACCGCATCGACCAGATCGAGCACTGGCGTGACAGAACGAAAGGACACGCCGATTTCAGGATTGCGCCAGTCTTGCTCCGCACCCAGAACCATCTCGCGGAAGCGATCTCTTGCGCCGAACAAACCCTGAGGATCGGCGCCCTGAAAGGCATAGATGGACTGCTTGAAATCACCCACCGCGAAAACCGTGCGCGGGCGGCCTTCCATCTCGCGGGCGCCCTCACCCACGAAGAATTCCTCGATCAGCGCCGTCGCAATTTCCCATTGCGCGGCGGACGTATCCTGCACCTCGTCAAGCAACAGATGATCGAGACCGCCATCGAGTTTGTACAACACCCAGGAAGCACCCGGGTCGCGCAGCAGATCCCGCGTGCTGGCGATGAGGTCGTCGTAATCGACCAGACCGCGCAGCGTCTTGTCCTGCGCGTAACGGTCGAGCGTGGGGGCCGCAAGAGCAAACAGGGCCAGATTGAGCGCAATCAGGCGCTGCACGGCAATCGCCTGGTCCAGTGCGATGAGCCGCTCGGCCTCGGCGGTGAATGCCTCCATGATATGAGGCCGATCGCGGGCGATGGCAGCGGGGACAAAAGCCCGCGCGGCCCTCGGCGTGCCGGTGCCGGTCACGAAGAACTCGCCCCATAGCGCAGGATCGCGCTCGACTGCCGGGCGCGAGAGCGCGTCGAGCATCCTGGTCAGGGCCGCCCGCATGGTGGCGGTACCAAGAGGCAGAGCCTCCTGCGCGCAACGGCGCAAGACATCTTCCTGCGGTGAGGCGCAGCGCTGGGCTTCGAGATCAGCCAGATCGACCTCATCTTCGGCGCCAAAAGCCTTGCGATAGGCCCGCTCGATGGCGCCAGGCTCGATCTGCCAGCGCGCAAAACTCTGCCTCAACCGCGAAACACGGCCCTGCAACGCCCTGATGCGATCGAGATAATCTTCCAGCCCGACCTGCCCCGCCAGAAGGGTGAGACGCGCCTCCATTGACGGGTCACCCTTGGCGCGAGACAGCGTCTGCTCGATGGCATTGGCCAGAGCGAGGCTCGAATCCGTCTCTTCCATCAGGGTGAAATGCGGGTTGATGGCCGCTTCCAGCGGGAAGCGCCTGAGCAGCGACTGGCAGAATGCATGGATCGTGCCGATCTTCATGCCTCCCGGCAGATCGAGCACGCGCACGAAGAGGGCACGAGCCGCCTGACGGGTTTCAGGCGATACCGGCACGCTGAGCCCGTGCAACTCCCGATCAAGGGCCTCATCGGGCAGAGACACCCAGCGTCCCAGACGGGATTGCAGGCGATTGGCCATCTCCGCCGCCGCCGCACGGGTAAAGGTCAGGCACTGGATACGTGCCGGGTCACTCCCCGGCAGCAATACCGGCACCCCCGTCTCGGGGTCGGGCATCAGCACCGGCAGCATCAGGCGCAACAACCGGTCGATCAGCAGTTTGGTCTTGCCACTTCCCGCCGAAGCCGAGACGAAAACCGATGCCAGCGGATCGGAAGCCTGTCTCTGGATATTATTGGCTGTGGCAATGACCTGCGAATTCAGCTTTGCCAGATCGCTCATTCCCCGCCCTCCTCACGCGCGGCGCTCCATTCCGACACACGGGCCAGATGGGCGTAATCGCTGTAGCGCGGCACATAATCGGGGTGAGGATGAGAACGATAGGCCGTCTCAGGATCATCGAATACCTCGACACGTCGACGCAGCCTGTCGAGCGCAGAATCGACAAGAGGCTCCAGATCTTCGGGCTTGCGCGGCACGCTGAGCTCCTGACCGCGATGACGGTCGCCCGTCAGACGCCAGTAAAGCAGTGAGGCGGTCTCCGCCGCCGGCAGACCGGCAAATCCACCCAGACGCAGCATGGCCGCCTCAAGCACAAGCTGCGAACTCCACCCGGCCTCCACATCGCTGACCTTGGGCAGAGAGCCCGTCTTGTAATCGATGATCGTGGCGCGTCCGTCCTGACCGATCTCGATCCGATCGGCGCGGGCCGTCAGCCGGAACGGGGCGTAAGGCGGCGTCAGGGTGAGTGTGCCTTTCTGCTCGGTTTTCAGCATGGCAGGTTTCTCACGCAGTGCCTCGCGTTCGCACACCCAGTCGGCAATGCGTAACACACGCGGGCGCCACCAGGCAGCCAGGGCCGGGCGCAACTCACGGGCTTCGAGCACCGCAAGCAGACATTCATGCAAGGCCCTGCCGCCCTTTTGTCCCTGTTCCAGCCAACGATCGAGCCCGTCATGCACCACCACACCGATATCGGAGCGGTCAGCAGCTTCCTCCAGCGCGGGCAGTGCCTTCAGCTTCAGCACATGACGCGCATAGATCGCATAAGGATCACGCAGCCAGGAATCGATTTCGGTCACGGAAAGCCGTCGCGGACGCAGGGCGACGGGCGGGCGAGGCTCGGGCGGCAGCACGGGGCGCGCTGCCCCTGCAGGCTGATCCATGGCGGCCTGCCAGATCAGGGCGGGATGGGCGCGCAGCTTCTGCCCTCGCCCTTCGAGCAGCGCCTCGAGACGCACCAGCCAGCGCGCCGGAACGGCAGGGGCGCCATCGCGTCTGGCCGCACTCGACAGCACGATTTCCTCACCCGAGAGAAAGGCCGTGGTGAAATCATGCGCTGCGGTGCCGATCAGCCGCTCCGGCGAAGGCAGGCCGGCGCGTATGCGCATGGGGCGGCTCAACCACGGCCCGGGATCGGTCGCGGGGGGCCAGATGCCCTCGTTCAACCCACCCAGAATGACCAGATTGGCAAATTGCAGACGCGCTTCAAGCACACCCAGAATGGACACGCGGGGATGCAGCGCCTCGCCATCGCGCCCTTGCAGAACGCGCTGACCGAACACCATTTTTCCGGCCATCGACGCCAGCAGGAATGCGGGCAGTCCCACCAGACTCTGGGGCGGCAGAACTGCGCCATGCGTCATCAGACCGACCAGATGACGTGACAGGGCATGGCCTTCTGCGCCCATCCAGAGACGCTCTTCACCCGGTTGCTCCTGCGTGCTGGCCAGAGCTTCCGCCGCCCTGATGAGGCGTGTCAGCAGTTCTGGCAGAGGCAGGGCGCCGCAATTCAGCAAGGGCGAGACAGCCGCGTCGAGACGATCCAGAAACAGATCGAGCGGCTCGGCCTGATCGGGGCGATCGGCACTCTCGGCCTCGCTCTGGTCCTGACGATCAAGCGCCTGACGAAGGCCTTTCATGCCCGGTGGTGGTGCAGGCCCGCGCAACACCAGACGCTCGAGACGGCGCGCCGTTGCCCGGCAATTACCGGGTGTGCTGCCAAGCGCCACGAGCGGATGCTTGAGCAGAGCGAGAAGCGCCACCGGCGCCAGATTTTCGGCAGCGGCCTCAGCCAGAAGGCGGAGAAGGATCGCAGCCGGGCTGAGCGCGAGGCTCTCGCCTGCGCTGTCATCCGCCACGATGCCGTAGCGCAGCAATTCGGTCGCGACGCGTCTGGCCAGAGCGCGGTCCGGGGTGACAAGCGATGCCGTTCTGCCGGGAGTTTCGACTGCCTCTCGCAGGATCATGGCGATGCTGGCGGCTTCCTGCTGCTGATCTGCCGCATCCAGACGGGTGATTCCGGTCAGAGGCAGAGATGCCGCATTTTCGCCCCAGGCAGAGAGTCCCTCCATGGGGCGCATCATCAGGCTTGCCAGCTTTATGCGGTCCTGCATGGCTTCGCGAAAAACCATCCCTTGCGGTAACACCCCGTCATCCCAGAGTGTGATGGTTTCACGGGAAACACCCAGATCATCGAGAAGACGCCGAAAGCCCGATTGCGGATGGCTTTCCGGCAGGGTTGCCCACAGCGTATCGGGCAGATCCAGATCGACACCGGGCAGGATGACGCAGCCCTGAGGCGCATCAAGCACGGCGCGAAGAATGGCGCAGACAGCAAACATGCCATCGGTGAACCCGACAGCCCAGAGCCTTCCCTGCGGGGGTGCCTGCGTCCAGCGTTCGGCCTGCGCCCGGAGCACGGCTACCTGACGCGCCACCGGGTTCATCAGACCGGTTTCGCTCAGCCAGGCGGGCCAGGCTTCGGTGACGATATGCAGGAACTGCAGCGTCTTGTGCCAGTGATCGGCAAAGCGCGGCTCGGCGGCATCGGGCAGGCGCTCGCGCAGATCGACCCCCACACGCTCGGCATCATCCATCAACTCCGCCAGAGCCGAGGCCAGAGGCCAGGCCTGTTCGAGCGTCAGTTCCGCGCTGAATACGCCCTTCGCCCGCAGAACCAGCGCCGCCAGAACCGACAGACGACGCAGCGGATCAACCGCGGCAGGAAAGGAAAACGCTTCCACACCCGAAAGCGCGAGATCGTCTTCACTCACATCGCCCACTGGCAGGATGCGCGGCAACAAGGCCGCCTTGCCATCGAGGCAACGCAGAAACGCCTCGGTGAGGTTGCGTGCCGCACGACGCCCAGGCACGAGAAGCAGCGCGTTGGCATCGTCCTGAGCCGCGCCCCCCTCAAGCCAGCGTCGTGCCACGTCATCAAGAAAGGAACGGTCTGCGGGGATGGTCGCGAGAATCACAGCCTGTCGCTCCAGCCCTTGATGGTCATCCTGCGCGCCTCTTCTGCCTCCCCTTCGGTCAGGGTGAGATGCAGTGCATGATCGGGCAGTTCGTCTTCTGCACGTTCGGGCCATTCAACCAGCATGATGCCCTCCTGCAACTCGTCCCAGCCGAGCTCGCAAAGAGCGTCCGGCCCATCAAGACGCCAGAGGTCGAAATGCGCCACAGCGCCTTTGGCTGTGTCATAGGTCTGGACCAGCGAAAAGGTGGGGCTGGGCACCTCAAGTGCAGGATCCTGCGCCAGTGCTCTCAGAAAGGCCCGGGCAAACACACTCTTGCCCATGCCCATCTCGCCATGCAGCGCGATCACATCCCCCGGCTGCGCAAGACCCGCCAGACGGGCGGCGAAAGCTTCGGTGGCGGGCTGATCGGGCAGGTCGATTTGGCTCATACTGACAGTGTAAAGCCCGGCTATCTGGATGGGTAGGGGTCTGACAAGCGAGCGAGCCCGATATGTCTGACGCTTCTGGCAGATCTGACCGGAAGGACCTCAAAAAAGGGCCGAAGGGAAAGCCCTTACCGGCGATAGGCGGGCAGGTCGACCTTGCCGAGGATGGCATAGCCGCGCAGGCAGAAGCCCAGCACTACGGCAATCGCGCCTGCAGCGATTGGAGGAAGACCGACAGCATCCAGACCAACATATAACCCTGCGGCGAGGGCTGCGGCGGTGACATAGAGCTCGGGCCGGATCACGATGGAGGGCAGACCTGCCAGCACGTCACGGATAATGCCGCCCATACAGGCCGTGACCACCCCCATGATGGCCGCTGGCAGCCACGGAATGCCGTAGGCTGTGGCCTTGGCGGCGCCATAGACAGCATAAGAGGCAAGCCCCAGCCCGTCGAACCAGTCGATGGCGCGCTCATGCCAGACACGATGAGGCGTAAACCAGACCAGCAGGGCGATGCCCAGACAGACGGCAATCGGCGCCGTGGCATGCATCCAGAATACCGGCGCGCCGATCAGCAGATCGCGCAGCGTGCCGCCTCCAACGCCGGTCATGGCCGCGAAGAAGGCAAAGGTGACCATGTTCTGCCTTGCCCTTGCAGCAACAAGCGCGCCCGAAATCGCAAACACAGCCGTGCCCGCCATATCGAGATCGGACAATGTCGATGCCGAGAGCGCATGAATACTGGCAAGAGTGGCAGGACTCACGCGGCGAGCGCCTCGATATCGGCGGCGAGTTGTGCCACGCGTTCGGGGGCGGCATCCCAGGCAAACATGAAGCGCGCCCCCCCACCGATAAATGTGTAGAAACGCCATCCCCGCTCGCGCAGCCCTTCGAGCACGATTTCCGGTGCCTTGAGAAACACGGCATTGGCCTGTGCCGGAAACATCAGGGTAAGACCGGGAACTGCCGTGATCCGCTCCGCCAGCGCTCTGGCGCTGTCATTGCCGTACTGGCCGTTACGCAGCCAGGCGCCACTCTCCAGCAGACCAACCCAGGGTGCGGAGATGAAGCGCATTTTCGATGCCAGCTGCCCGGCCTGCTTGCAGCGATAATCGAAGCCTTCGGCCAGGGCCGGGTCGAAAAACAGGATCGCCTCGCCAACGGCCATTCCGTTTTTGGTACCGCCAAAACACAGCACATCCACCCCTGCCTGCCAGGTCATTTCAGCGGGCGTGCAGCCCAGAGCGGCGCAGGCATTGGCAAAGCGGGCGCCATCCATATGCAGACGCAGCCCCAGTTCGCGACAGGTATCGGCAATGGCGCGTATCTCCGCCAGGGAATAGACCTCACCCGTCTCGGTCGGCTGGGTGATCGTCACGACCTTGGGCTTGGGATAGTGGATATCGCTTCGACACGTCGCCAGAGCGCGAATGTCTTCCGGAAACAGCTTGGCGTGGTCCGTACGGGCCACCAGCAGCTTGGAGCCATTGGAGAAAAATTCAGGAGCACCACACTCATCAGTTTCGACATGGGCGAAAGATGAACAGATGACACTGTTATAGGACTGGCAGAGCGATGCCAGCGCCAGCGAATTGGCTGCCGTGCCGTTGAAGGCAAAGAACACTTCGCATTGGGTGCCGAACAGCGCGCGGAAACTGTCAGAGGCGCGGTTTGTCCATTCATCATCGCCATAAGCCGGCACTGAACCCGCATTGGCCTGCTGCATCACATCCCAGACTTCGGGGCAGATACCGGCATAATTGTCACTGGCAAATTGCTGGGCCACGATGATCGGTCCTTTCTGGACGTACAGGGGCTCCGTGCGAAAGGGGGGTGTGGCGTGTCCCGAGATTGCCGGAGCGGCCACATCTCTCCGGCGGAAACCGGAGATACCACCTTGCCCGGGAGCAGGTTGGCGCCGACAGGACCTGTCGGCTCTTGATGCTGGCGGCTTTCGTATCAAAGCCATGAGTGTCGCGCAATGTGCTTCTGTCCGACAGGCGCTAACGCAAGCCATCCTCCGGCTCTGGGCGAGCCTCGCGGTTTCTGTTAGCTGCTATGAGGAACACAGGACATAACAGACAGGATTGAACGCGCTTATGGGCCAGACTCCTCTCGACATCGATGTCGCCATTATCGGTGCAGGGCCGACCGCCCTTTTTGCGGCTTTCGAATGCGGGATGCTCAAACTCTCCTGCGTTCTGATCGACGCTCTGGGAGAGATCGGTGGCCAATGTGCGGCGCTTTATCCTGAGAAGCCGATCTATGACATTCCGGGCCATCCCTCGATCGAAGGCGGCGCACTGATTGCGGCGCTTGATGCCCAGATCGCCCCGTTCGCTGTGCCGCGTCTGCTTGGCCAGCGTGTCGAGAAGCTCTCTGGCGCCCGTGGTGCATTCACGCTCGAGACGGACAAGAGCCAGGTCGTGACGGCACGCGCTGTCATCATTGCAGCCGGTGCCGGTGCTTTCGGGCCGAATCGCCCGCCGCTGGAGGGGCTTGACGCCTACGAGGCCAGCGGAGCCGTTCAGTATTACGTCCGCAAGCGCGCCGATTTTGCCGGCAAGCGCATTGTCGTGGCTGGTGGTGGCGACTCTGCCCTCGACTGGGCGCTGTCGCTCTCGGATATCGCTGAAAAGATCTATCTGCTGCATCGCCGCGATCGCTTCCGCGGGGCGCCGGAAACACTGGCTCAGATCGAGGCTCGGGTTGCAGAAGGCCGCATCGAGAAGGTGGTGCCCTATCAGCTTCATGCGCTTCAGGGTGACAATGGCGCCCTGTCAGCCGTCGACGTGATCGATCTCGACGGGCAGGTGCGCCGTATCGAGGCGGATACGCTGCTGCCTTTCTACGGGCTTTCGACCGATCTTGGCCCGATTGCCACCTGGAATATCGACACAATCCGCAGCACCCTGCCGGTAACGCCTTCGACCATGGAAACCAGCCTGCCCGGCGTCTTTGCCATTGGCGATGTGGCGACCTATCCCGGCAAGCTCAAACTGATTTTACAGGGCTTCAGCGAGGGCGCGATGGCCGCTCATGCCATCCACCCCATCGTTCATCCTGACCAGGCGCTGCATTTCGAATATTCCACCAGCAAGGGTGTGCCCGCAGGCTCTTGAGCGACGGCAGGGCGCGGTTTAGAATGATTCCGAAATGATCGAAAGACGCAGACCCTGATGACAGTACAGCAGAGCGAGGTGGAAGCAGGCGCAAAACAGCGCGCCGGAGGGTGGTTGCGAATCGACCTTGATGCCCTCAAGCAGAACTACGCTCTGCTGCAACAGAAGGTGGGCAGAGAAATTGCCGTGGGCGCTGCCGTCAAGGCCGATGCCTATGGGCTGGGCGTGGCGCGTGTCGCCCCGGCCCTGTACCGTGCGGGCTGCCGTCGCTTCTTTGTTGCAACGGTTGACGAGGGGCTGGGTCTGCGTCCGCTCCTGTCCGCAGATGCGGCCATCTGCGTTCTGAACGGTCCGCCCCGGGGCAGCGAAGCGCTTCTTCTTGCCTCGGGCCTGACACCTGTCCTGAACAGCCTCGACCAGACGCGGCGCTGGGCGGCGCTCTGCCGGGAAACAGGGCGCAAGGCAGCCTGTCTGCTTCAGCTTGATAGCGGCATGTCGCGTTTCGGTCTTTCGGAAGGGGATCTCGACACGCTCTGCGCAGAGGATCTGCCCGATGCGCTCGATATCGCCTTCGTCATGAGTCATCTCGCCTGCGCGGATGATGCTACCTCGTCACGCAATGAGGGGCAGCGCCGGGCATTCGAAACGCTGCGGCGCAAGCTCCCTGCCCTGCCTGCCAGTCTGGCGGCATCGAGCGGTATCTTTCTGGGCGAAGAATTTCACTTCTCTCTGGTTCGCCCTGGCTACGCGCTGTACGGCGGCAACCCGACCCCTGCCCTTCCCAACCCGATGCACCCGGTCGTTACCATGCTGGGTGGGCTGGTGCAGGATCGGTGGATCGCCCCAGAGACTGCAGTCGGGTATAGTGCCCGCTTTGTGGCCACACAGAAGACACGTATTGCCACGCTTTCCGTCGGCTATGCCGACGGCTTTCATCGCCGCGCCGGTGGCCTCACCAGCGCGGTCCTGCCTGCAAGACCCGAGATTTCGCTCCCTGTCGTAGGGCGGATCTCGATGGATTGCATGGCGCTGGACGTCACCGCGCTGGGAGATATGGATCTGCCCCCCGGCACGGGTTTCGAGCTGATCGGCCCCCACCGTCCGCTGGACGAACTGGCCTCAGCGCTGGATACGATCGGATATGAGCTGCTGACCAGTCTCGGGAAGCGCTTCCATCGTGAATACATTGAGAGTTCACAATGAAGATCATCGTCATGGGCGCCGGTGTGATCGGCGTCACTACTGCCTGGTATCTCGCCGAACAGGGCCATGAGGTTGAGGTCATCGATCGCCAGCCCGGTGTCGGCCTCGAAACTTCCTTTGCCAATGCGGGTCAGGTCTCGCCGGGTTATTCCACCCCCTGGGCAATGCCGGGCCTGCCGCTCAAGGCAGCGCGCTGGATGTTCCAGAAACATGCGCCGCTCGTGGTGCGCGCAGCGGCTGTCAACGCGCCCATGCTGCGCTTCATGACGCAGCTTCTGACCAACTGCACGCATCATGCCTATGACATCAACAAGAGCCGTATGCTGCGTATTGCGGAATACAGCCGCGACTGTCAGGCCGAACTGCGCCGCTCGACCGGCATCACCTATGATGATGGCCAGAAGGGGCTGATCCAGCTCTTCCGCACCGACAAGCAGGTTGAGCATGCTCACGAAGACATGCGTCTGCTGGCCGAAAGCGGCGTAACGCATGAGCTTCTGGGCATGGACGAGGTGCTGAAATACGAGCCTGGTCTGGGTGGCGCCCGTCATCTGCTCAAGGGCGGTCTGCGTCTGCCGGGCGACGAGTCGGGCGATGCCTATCTCTTCACCCAGCGCCTGGCCGCCATGGCCGCGGAAAAAGGCGTGAGCTTCCGCTTCCGCACCGAAATCCAGGCCATCGAGGCAGCTAGCGATGCCATTTATGGCATCCGCACCAGCGCTGGCCGCCTGACTGCCGACGCCTATGTGCTGGCGCTTGGCAGCTATTCGCCGCGTCTGCTCAAGCCGATCGAGCTCGACCTGCCGGTCTATCCGGTCAAGGGCTACTCGCTCACGGCGCCGATCACCGATGAGAGCCGCGTGCCGACCTCGACGGTCAATGACGAGACCTACAAGGTGGCCATGACCCGCCTTGGCGACCGTATCCGTATCGGCGGCACGGCAGAACTGACTGGCTGGCGTCTCAAGCTGAGCCAGGATCGTCGCGAAACGCTCGAACTCTCTTTCAACGAGATGTATGGCGGCGCCGATCTCAGCCGCGCCCGCTACTGGACCGGCCTGCGCCCCTGCACACCCGATGGTACGCCTGTGATCGGCCCGTCCGGCCGTTACAGCAATCTCTGGCTCAACACGGGTCATGGCACGCTGGGCTGGACCATGGCCTGTGGCTCGGGCCGTATCCTGGCCGACCGCATCAGCGGCAAACGCACGGATATCCCGGCGCTCGATCTCTCGCTGGATCGCTATACTTCCTGAGGTGCTTCAGGGCTCTGCCCTGAACCCGGAAGGGGGCTTGCCCCCTTCACCCCAACCTGAAGATCGCGATCCGATCTTCAGGCGGCATGACTGCACAATACAAACAGCTCTGCTCGGTCTTTCGTTACAGGAGGCCGTCAGCTTTGGTGCATTTCCAGCAGCCTGACCGACAAGCTGAAGCAGGCCTTGTGGGCCATCGCCTCATACCTCTCGGGACATGGCGCATCGGGCATAAAAAAAGGGGCCGAAAACGGCCCCTTTTCCGTAACCAGTCTCAGGACTGATCAGTTGCCGGAAGCGTCCTTCTCGGCGGCAGCTTCTGCACCCTTCTTGTGGTGCTTGTGCTTGTGCTTGCCCTTATGCTTGTGCTTGGCAGCCTTGTCGTCGGTCGATGCCGCCGGAGCAGCTTCAGACGTCGGAGCCGGAGCGGTGGCTTCCGGAGCTGCAGGAGCGGCCGGCGCAGCAGCGGCAGGAGCCTGCCCAGCCGGAGCGGCGTCCTGAGCGAAAGCAGGAACGCTCAGCGTCATGGCAAGAGCGGCAACACCGGTGAGAAGGCGACGATTGAAAACGAGCATGAAACAAGCTCCAGAAAACGAATTCACATAATCACAGGCGTCAGTCAGTCCGAAGAAAAGGGCCGTCTGAACTCATGACCTCGTGGACGCTAACAGTATTTTCTCAAATCGTCTCGAAAGAAATTAGATAAAATGAATGTAATCGCACGGTAAAGGCGCATATTCGCCTTAATCGCGACACGATCATAAAAAAGGCCACCGCTGCCGGTGACCCTTTTTGAAGGCTGATTCGTTTGTGAACCGGCCTTGTCGTCCTGTCAGAATGCCGCCTGACCGATTGGTGCCAACCGGTCAGGATACATGTCCTTATCAGACGTCAGACTTGACCTTGGACATACGCTTGCGCTCGTTCGGATCGAGGTAGCGCTTGCGGATACGCACCGCAGTCGGCGTCACTTCGACCAGCTCGTCGTCTTCGATATAGGCAATGGCCTGCTCAAGGCTCATCTTGCGCGGCGGGGTCAGAAGCAGCGCGTCGTCCTTGCCGGCGGCGCGGATGTTCGTCAGCTTCTTTTCACGCACGGCGTTCACATCGAGATCGTTCTCACGCGAATGCTCGCCGAGAATCATGCCCGTGTAGATCTTCTCGCCAGCATCGACGAAAAGCGTACCGCGATCCTGCAGCGAGAACAGGGCATACTGCGTGGTCGCACCGTCTTCTGCCGAGATCAGCGAGCCGTTGCGACGGCCTTCGATCGTGCCTGCATAGGGCTTATAGCCCGCGAAGAGACGGTTCATGATGCCTGTGCCGCGCGTGTCGGTCAGGAACTCGCCGTGATAGCCGATCAGGCCGCGCGACGGGATGAGGAAGGTCAGACGAACCTTGTCACCACCCGACGGACGCATGTCCTGCATCACGCCCTTACGCATCGACATCTTTTCGACAACCACGCCCGAATAGGGCTCGTCGACGTCGACCAGAACCTCTTCGTACGGCTCTTCACGCTCGCCAGTCTCTTCGTTGTTACGGAAGAGAACGCGCGGACGACCGATGGTCAGCTCGAAGCCTTCGCGACGCATGGTCTCGATAAGCACGCCAAGCTGAAGTTCACCACGGCCGGCAACCTCAAAGGCTTCGCTTTCGGCGCTCTCGGTCACCTTGATGGCAACGTTGCCTTCGGTTTCCTTGAACAGACGGTCACGGATCTGGCGCGACGTCACCTTCTTGCCTTCACGACCGCCCAGAGGGCCGTCATTGATGCGGAAGGTCATGGTCAGGGTCGGCGGATCGACCGGGGTGGAGGGCAGCGGCGCATCGAGAGCCGGGTCTGCAATCGTGTCGGGAATGGTTGCGTCGGACAGACCGGCCACAGCCACGATATCACCGGCTTCGGCTTCATCCACCGGCACACGGTCCAGACCGCGGAACGACAGCAGTTTGGTCAGACGACCCGTTTCCACGATCGTACCATCGGGGCGCAGCACGCGCACCGGCATGTTCACGCGGGCGCGGCCCTGCTCGATACGACCCGTCAGGATGCGGCCCAGGAAGTTGTCACTCTCGAGAATGGTCGAAACCATGCCGAAAGGGGCTTCCTTGTCGAGGCCCGGCGTCGGCACGTGGCGCAGCACCAGGTCGAACAGCGGGGACAGATCCTTGCGGGGGCCGTTCATTTCCAGATCGGCCCAGCCCTGACGGCCCGAAGCGTACAGCATCGGGAAGTCGAGCTGATGCTCGTCGGCGCCCAAAGCTGCGAACAGGTCGAAGATTTCCTCATGAACTTCATCGGGACGGGCATCGCCACGGTCGATCTTGTTCACGACCACGATCGGACGCAGGCCACGGGCCAGCGCCTTGCCGAGCACGAACTTGGTCTGCGGCAGAGCGCCTTCAGCCGAGTCGACCAGGATGATCGCGCCGTCCACCATGCTCAGGATACGCTCGACCTCACCACCGAAATCGGCGTGGCCTGGCGTATCGATGATGTTGATACGCGTCTCGTTCCAGACGACCGAGGTGCACTTCGCAAGAATGGTGATGCCACGCTCGCGCTCGAGGTCGTTGCTGTCCATCGCGCGCTCAGCAACATGCTGGTTTTCGCGGAACGAGCCGGATTGCTTGAGAAGCTGGTCAACAAGGGTGGTCTTGCCATGATCGACGTGCGCGATAATGGCGATGTTACGGATTTCCATGAAGCGGTCCTGATCGGGCTTGCAGGGTCACGCCCTGCCGGATCGCTCCCTGGGAACGACACAAAGCCGGGACTGACAGAATGGCCGTGTTCTGCACAATTTCCCGTCAGAGTGCAATGAAAGGTTCCGAAAAGACGGGTTTTTCAGGCATCACATGGTAAAATCGTGCCTGCTCGAGGGGCTGGACTTCCAGCGGGCAAGGTATACGGGGCGCTGCCCCGCGCCCCGGAAAGGAGCAAGCTCCTTTCATCCCCGCTTGATTTCAAAAGGGTTTCCAAAGGGCGACTGCCCTTTGGCGGGGGATGGGGCAGAGCCCCATGAAGACCTCACGCCTTGAGCGCGAAATCCTCTGCAGGGCGGGCGCCCATGCGGGTGATGATAGCCCCGGCCGACTGGTTGCCGAGCCTGGCGCAGGCCTCAAGGCTGTGCCCCTTAGCAAGACCGGCAAGGAAACCGGCAGCAAAGGCATCGCCAGCCCCCGTGGTATCGACCACCTTGACCGGTTCGGTCGGCACGACGAGCCTTTGACCTTCGGAGAGAATAACAGCGCCCTTCTCGGCGCGGGTAAGCACGACGAGGGAGGCATCGGCGCCTGCCTGGGCCGAGGCGGAATCGAAATCATTGGTGCCGTAGAGGGCGCAGATCTCGGCTTCATTGGCGAAAAGAATATCGATATGGCCAGCCACGAGAGCGCGAAAAGCATCGTGGTGACGGGCAACGCAGAACGTATCCGACAGGGTGAGCGCGACGCGGCGCCCTGCCTTGTGAGCAGTCTCGGCGGCAAGGATGAAGGCGGCCTGGGCGCGATCCTTGTCGAAGAGATAGCCTTCCATATAGGTCACGGCAGCGCTGGAGACAGCTTGCTGATCGACATCTTCAGGCCCGAACTCGGTGCAGATGCCGAGATAGGTATGCATGGTGCGCTGCCCGTCAGGGGTGACCAGAATGATGCAGCGCGCCGTCGGGCGGTCTGCACCCTCGACCGGAACAGAAGGATAAAGCAGGTTTTGCGCGGTCAGGTCTCTGGCATAGCCAAGGCCGGCTTCGTCGGCGGCAACCTTGCCAAGATAGCCCACGCGGACGCCAAGACTGGCGGCAACAACGGCGGTATTGGCAGCGGAGCCACCACCCATAACCTGCTCAGGCGTGATCTTCGCTTCGATTTCTGCAGCCTGGGCGGCATCGATCAGGGTCATGCTGCCCAGGGGCGAACCGAGCGCGGTCAGCGTCTCCTGGGAAACCGGGGCCAGAATATCGACAATGGCATTGCCGATGCAGAGCAGATCAAGAGCAGGCGCAGTCATGAAGTCTCCAGAAGAGATGAATTAAAGCGGAAGAACCCTTATTCACGCCATGAAATCAACATGATCAATCGCGATCGTAACGCTGCGTGAACGACAGGTTCGGCATTCTTCGCCAAAGGCCATGACACAAGACTCGGTCAGGGTCAAAAACCGCGAAAACCTGCCGTTTATCGGCTTGTCGCTTGCGCATCTTAACGTGTAAGCCGGGTAAGGGCGTGAGGTGCTGTTTTGCTGGCATCTCGCCTGTCCCAAGCCGCCAGCGGCACCCGAACCGCCACCTCTTTGAACGCGCAGCGGGGTTCTCTTGTTCAAACGACGCAAACCAGAAGATACAGCTCCTCAATCTTCAGGTGCTTCGGCCAGTATTGGTCAAAAAGCGACTGCTCCCGGCTCGGGCAGCGCTTCGCTCTTTCCTGAGCGTCCGGCCCCAGCAGCCGACGCTTCACCAGCCTCTCAAATCAAGGATTCTGCCGCGATGGGTCGTTCGCCGTTCCCCACCCCTCCCTCTCCCGCCACGCCTGCGGCACCGGCAGCTCCGGCACGCCCCGCAGCAGCAGCTGCGGCGGCCCCCGGTGGCCGTCGTGAAACCTCTGATCGCCGTACGCTCGTCGTGGGACGCGGCATCTCGGTTCAGGGCTCGATTCAGGACGCAGAGCGTCTCGTGGTCGAAGGGACGGTTGAAGCCTCCCTGCTTCAGGCTGCCGAGCTTTCCGTTGCACCGGGCGGTGTTTTCCGCGGCGAGATCGAAGTGGAAGATGCCGATCTGGCCGGCACGATCGACGGCACGCTGACCGTGCGCGGCAATCTGACCGTGCGCGCTACCGGCAAGCTGATCGGCAAGACGCGTTGCCGCCGCCTGCAGGTCGAAGATGGTGGCCAGATCACGGGTCATCTCGAAATGATCACGGGTGACATGCCGCCGCGCCCCGCTTCGCTCGAAACGTCGGCTCCGGCTGTCGAGAAGTCGGAAGAAACGACCCCTTCCGTCTGAGCCCGCAAGGGACCAGATGCAAAAAAGCCCGGTCCTTGATGACCGGGCTTTTTTTATAGGACGAAGCCTGAAGCTGGAAGGATCAGCCGACGCTCTCGCGACGATCGCGCAGCTTCACATAGGCAATTGCGCAATGCTCGGCGCAGTAAGGCTTGCCGGGAACGGGCTTGGCACCGCAGAAATGGAAGCCGGGCGTGCCGGGATCACCGTTCGGCCAGCAGCAGGCCGGACCGCGGCGCGGTGAGGTTTCTGTCGTCAACGGGCGCAGAAGCGGGCGAAGCATCAGGTCTGGCGACATGGTTTTGGCCTCGGCGGGTTTGCGGGTCGGGCTGGGCTTGCTGGCAGCAGGCGCAGCGTTATCAGGCACTGCAGAACTGGCGCTTGCGGCGGGTTTTTCAACCGGTTCCGGTCTGGAAACAGGCGGCGCGACCGGCTCGGCAGCGACAGGCGCTGCGGGTGCAGCTGCGACTGACGGTTTCACCTCGCTGACGGGCGCGGTCTGCGGCGCAGCCGGAGCTACCGTTACCGTCTCGTCGGCGACAGGCGCGGCCGCAGCTTCAGTTGCAGCGTCCTTGCGTGGCTTGGCCGTCGCACGGATCGGCGATGGGCGCGGTGGCAGACCCAGGCGATGGGCCTTGCCGACAACGGCATTTTTCGTGATCGACAATTGCCTGCCAATCTCGGCAGTGGATAGTCCTTCCTGCCAGAGCGTCTGAAGACGGGAGATTATTTCGTCAGTCCATTCCATCGCCCGTGCTCCTCATTCAGTCCTGTGACGTAAAACTAGGGTGTCGCTACGACTTGCTCAATCCGTAAAGCGGATTTTTCTATGATGAGACTGGCGGATAAACACGGAGCTCTTGCTCAAGTCAATCTGAACCCGCACGAATTACCAAAGAATGAGGGGCGAGCCGCTGTCATGATGCAGAAGGCATCGCCACTTATGCCCATTCACGCCGCGCTGGGGGACCTGACGAGCCGAACACTGCGCCCCTCGACCACGAGATGGATCTCTCCCTTGAGCAAAGCAAGCGCGTCTTCGCCAAAAACGGCGCGACGCCATCCCTGCAGGACGGGGCTGTCGGTCTCGCCCAGAGCGAGGCTGTCCAGATCATCACTCGTCGCGACCAGCTTGGGCGCCACGCGATTGGCCTCACAGCTTGCGGCCAGCACCACCTTGAGCAGCGCCACGAGCGCAGCAGATGGCTTGGCCCCATCCGACTTGCGCGGCGGGCGGGGCAGGTCTTTTTCCGGCAGATCAATGCCGGTCTGTATGGCAGCGAGCAGCCCCGGTGCGGCCTTGCCTTCAGCAAAACCACGCGAGACACCACGCACACGCGACAGCGCCTCGGAATCCTGAGGACGAACAGCAGCGATTTCCAGCAGGCTCTCGTCGCGGATCAGACGCTGACGCGGAATATTCAGCGCCTGCGCCTCGGTCTCGCGCCAGGCGGCAACCTCACGCAGCACGGCCAGCATGCGCCGGTTATTGGTACGCGCCTTGAGGCGCTCCCACTGGCGGCGCGGATCGGGACGGAAGGTTGCCGGATCATTCAGCACAGCAAGCTCGGCGTCGGCCCAACGCAGGCGGTTCTGCTTCTCAAGCTCGTCATGCAGGGTCAGATAGACATTGCGCAAATGGGTGACGTCTGCCGCTGCATAGGCGATCTGCGCCTTCGACAGGGGGCGGGCTGCCCAGTCGCTGAAACGATGCGTCTTGTCGATGCTTGCGCCGGTAATGGCATTGACCAGCGTGTCATAGCCGACCTGATCGCCATAGCCACCGACCATGGCGGCCACCTGCGTGTCAAAAATGGAGCGGGGCAGCGCATCGAAGAGATGCAGGAAGATCTCGAGATCCTGACGGGCTGCGTGGAAGACCTTCACGCAGCTTTCTGTCGCCAGCAGATCGGCAAGAGGTGCGAGGTCCAGCCCGGGCGCCAGCGTATCGATAACGGCCACATCGGACACACCACCCAGCTGCACCACACAAAGCTCAGGCCAGTATGTATGTTCGCGCACGAACTCCGTATCGATCGTAACGAACGGCTCCTGCTTGAGTCGGGCGCAAAGTTGCGCCAAATCTTCTGTAGAAGACACGATGACTGGGGCTGGGAAACCGGCTTGAGACACTTGCATTTCCCTTCCATACATCAGGGCAGACCATCATGACCACATCAGAGAACGATCTGGCGGCGCTTAGCCAGCTCGGCCGTCAGACAACCCAGCCGGATAGCCCGGAAACCGCAACGCTTGAACGCGTACCGAGCCCGCATAAAGGCCGCGATTACGTCGTGCGCTTCACGGCACCGGAGTTCACCTCGCTCTGCCCCGTCACGGGCCAGCCCGATTTTGCACATATCGTGATCGATTATATTCCAGACGAATGGATCGTCGAAAGCAAGTCACTGAAGCTCTATCTGACCAGCTTCCGCAATCATGGCGCTTTCCACGAAGACTGCTCGGTCAGTATCGCCGTGAAACTGGTCGAGATCCTGAATCCGAAATGGCTGCGTATCGGCGCCTACTGGTATCCGCGCGGTGGTATTCCCATCGACGTTTTCTGGCAGACGGGTGAAGCACCGAAGGGTGTCTGGATTCCGGCTCAGGACGTGCCCGGCTATCGCGGTCGCGGCTAGCTCACGCAACCATCGCCCCCAGGACGGGGGCGGAATGGAAGCGATCGTAAAAAATCGCTTTCCGGTATGAAAAAGGCCGGTGCCCTGAGAGGGAACCGGCCTTTTGCAAGAACTCAGTGAAGCGGGTGGGTCGCTTCGGCAGCCTCGATGGCCGCTCTGGTCGCCTGAATCTTGCGAGACAGACGATCCTGATCGGCGATGTCGTCAGCGGCCACATTCGTCAGCTGGGTTTCCAGCATTTCGAGGCGGCTCTCTGCTTCGCTCAGAACGATATCCTCGATCGGAAGCGCCTCATCCGCAAGGATGGTGCAGCGATCGGCCGTGATATCGGCGAAACCACCGGAGACGAAGAAACGCTCGGTAACGACGCCATTCTCATAGAGTCTGACGACGCCACCGCGCAGCAGCAGCATGATCGGCGCGTGATCCGGCATGGCCGCGATATCGCCTTCCTCGCCCGGGATGACAGCCATGTCTACTTCCTTCTGGAAGAGCAGCTTCTCCGGGCTGATGATTTCGACCTGAACCGGCATGGGCTTACGCCGACTCCTTCATCTTCTCGGCCTTGGCGATCGCTTCGTCGATCGGGCCGACCATGTAGAAAGCGCCTTCCGGCAGGTGGTCGTATTCACCGGCCACAATCGCCTTGAAGCTGCGCACGGTGTCGTCAAGCGCAACGAGCTTGCCCGGCGAACCCGTGAAGACTTCAGCCACATGGAACGGCTGCGACAGGAAGCGCTGGATGCGACGTGCGCGTGCCACGACCTGCTTGTCCTCTTCCGAAAGCTCGTCCATGCCCAGGATCGCGATGATGTCCTGCAGGCCCTTATAGGTCTGAAGGATACGCTGCACGTCACGGGCCACCTGATAGTGCTCTTCACCGACGATCTTCGGGTCGAGAGAACGCGAGGTGGAGTCGAGCGGATCGACAGCCGGGTAGATACCCATTTCAGCGATCGAGCGGTTCAGCACGGTCGTGGCGTCAAGATGGGCGAAGGTCGCGGCAGGAGCCGGATCGGTCAGATCGTCGGCAGGCACGTAAACGGCCTGAACCGAGGTGATCGAGCCCTTCTTGGTCGAGGTGATGCGCTCCTGCAGGGCGCCCATCTCGGTGGCCAGCGTCGGCTGATAGCCAACGGCCGAAGGAATACGACCCAGCAGAGCCGAAACTTCCGAACCGGCCTGGGTGAAGCGGAAGATGTTGTCCACGAAGAACAGCACGTCCTGGCCTTCCTCATCGCGGAAATATTCTGCGAGAGACAGGGCAGACAGGGCGACGCGGGCGCGGGCACCCGGCGGCTCGTTCATCTGGCCATAGACCAGCGCCACCTTGGAGCCAGCCGTCGAGCCGTCTTCACCGATCTTGATCACGCCGGCATCCTGCATTTCGAAATACAGGTCGTTGCCTTCACGCGTACGCTCGCCGACACCGGCAAAAACGGACACGCCGCCATGGGCCTTGGCGATGTTATTGATCAGTTCCTGAATGATAACGGTCTTGCCGACGCCGGCGCCACCGAACAGACCGATCTTGCCACCCTTGAGGTAAGGGCAGAGCAGATCGACAACCTTGATGCCGGTCACGAGAATTTCGGACGCAGCAGCCTGGTCTTCGAAGGACGGCGCCTTGCGGTGAATCGGATAATGCTTGTCGGATACAACCGGGCCGCGCTCATCGACGGGCTCGCCAATGACGTTCAGGATGCGGCCAAGCGTGGCCGGACCAACCGGAACGGTGATCTGCGCGCCAGTATCCTTGACGGCACTGCCACGGACCAGACCATCGGTGCTGTCCATGGCGATGCAGCGCACTTCGCGCTCACCGATTTCCTGTGCCACTTCGAGCACAAGGGTCTGGTCGCCAATCTGGACGTGCAGCGCATTGAGGATATGCGGCAGCGTGCCTTCGAACTGGACATCGACCACGGGACCGCGGACCTGCGTCACGCGACCCACGACGTTGCTGCTGGCAGACGACAGAGTTTCGGACATCGTATTTCGGCTCCTGCGTAAAAGTCTCAGACGGCTTCAGCGCCGGAGATGATCTCGATAAGTTCTTTGGTGATGTTGCTCTGTCGGGTGCGGTTGTAGCGCTGCGACAATTCGTCGATCGCCTTGCCTGCGTTCCGTGTCGCGTTATCCATGGCGGTCATGCGCGCGCCCTGCTCGCCAGCTGCACTTTCGAGAAGCGCTGCGTAGAACTGCACCTGGATGTTACGCGGCAGAAGCTGAGCGAGCAGCTCGGCTTCATTGGGCTCAAATTCGTATTGAGCGCTATATTCTGTCTGGTTGTCATTCTCGGGCACCGTCAGGGGCACCAGGGCCTCTTCTGTCGGTGTCTGCGTCATGGCGTTCACGAAGCGGTTGAACACAACCGTCACGCGATCGACCTGACCCGAGGTCAGCAATTCCGTCACACGCTCGCCAAGCTCGGCAGCAGCCTGAAACTGCACCTCGCGGCCGCCCGTGCCCGTGATACGGTCAACAAGCTTGGTGGGGAAGATGCGCGCCATGGCATCGCCGCCCTTGCGGCCGACGGGCAGGATGCGCACCGTTTCGCCCTGTGCCTCGAGACGCGCCACGATCTGACGCGTTGCGCGCACCAGATTGGCGTTGAAGCCACCGGCAAGACCGAAATCGCTGGTCAGAAGAACGACGAGATGGGTCGAGCCCTTGCCGCCTTCGAGCAGGATCGGCAACTCGCCCTGACCGGCTGTTGCAACAGCCAGCTCGGCCAGCATGCGACGCATGGCAGCAGCATAGGGACGCGAGGCCTCGGCATGCTTCTGAAAACGGCGCAGCTTTGACGCTGCAACCATTTTCATGGCGCTCGTGATCTTGCGCTGTGATTTCACGCCCGCGATCCGGGCGCGCAGTTCCTTCAGCGAGGGCATGATCCGTCCTTAGGCTTCGAAGCGCTTGTTGAACGCCGTGAGCAGCTCGGTCAGCTTGGCTTCGACTTCCGGCTTGATCTGGCGATCATTGCGGATGGCGTCGAGAATGTCCTTGCCTGGGCCACGCATCTCGGCAAGCAGAGCGGCTTCGTAGCGCACGACCTGATCGACCTTCACCACGTCGACAAAGCCACGTGTGCCGGCAAACAGCACCACAACCTGCTCTTCAACCGGGAGCGGCGAGGTCTGCGGCTGCTTGAGCAGCTCGGTCAGACGGGCGCCGCGTTCCAGCTGCTTGCGGGTTGCGGGGTCGAGATCGGAAGCGAACTGAGCGAACGCAGCCATTTCACGATACTGGGCCAGGTCCAGCTTGATCTTGCCGGCAACCTGCTTCATCGCCTTGATCTGGGCTGCGGAACCGACGCGCGACACCGAACCACCGACGTTCACGGCAGGGCGGATGCCCTTGTAGAACAGATCGGTCTCAAGGAAGATCTGACCGTCGGTGATCGAGATCACGTTGGTCGGGATGTAGGCGGCAACGTCACCTGCCTGCGTTTCGATGACCGGCAGAGCCGTCAGCGAACCACCGCCGAACTCGTCGGACATCTTGGCAGCGCGCTCAAGCAGACGCGAATGCAGATAGAACACGTCACCCGGGAAAGCCTCACGGCCCGGCGGACGACGGAGCAGCAGCGACATCTGGCGATAGGCCACGGCCTGCTTCGACAGATCGTCATAGCAGATCAGGGCATGCATGCCGTTATCGCGGAAGAACTCACCCATCGAGCAGGCCGAGTACGGAGCAAGATACTGCATCGGTGCCGGGTCGGAAGCCGTCGCGGCGACAACGATGGAGTATTCCATCGAGCCTTCTTCCGTCAGCGTGCGAACGAGGTTGGCAACGGTCGAACGCTTCTGGCCGATGGCAACATAGATGCAGTAGAGCTTCTGCTTCTCGTCACCCGTGGCGTTGACGGGCTTCTGGGCAACGATGGTGTCGATCAGAATGGCGGTCTTGCCGGTCTGACGGTCACCGATCACGAGCTCACGCTGGCCACGACCGATCGGCACCAGGGCGTCAATGGCCTTGATACCGGTCTGCATCGGCTCGCAAACGGACTGGCGCGGCATGATGCCGGGCGCCTTGACCTCTGCGCGCTTCATGACGACGTCGGTCAGCGGCCCCTTGCCGTCGATCGGGTTGCCGAGCGCGTCAACAACGCGGCCCAGAAGCCCCTTGCCGACCGGCACTTCGACCACAGCGCCCGTACGGGTGACGGTGTCACCTTCGCGGATGCCATCACCATCGCCGAACACGACAACGCCGACGCTGTCTTCTTCAAGGTTCAGCACCATGCCACGGTCGCCCGTGGTCTGGAAATCGACCATTTCGCCGGACATGGCGTTGGACAGGCCATAGACGCGCGCAATGCCGTCACCGATCGACAGGACCGTGCCCGTCTCGGAGACCTGCGCATCGTCATTGAAGGACGCGATCTGCTGCTTGAGGATGTCCGAAATCTCTGCGGGACGGATATCCATCACGCGGCTCCCTTCATGGCATTCTGGATGCGGGTCAGACGCCCGCGAATGGAGGTATCAAATAGCTTGGCGCCGATCTGCACGACAAGGCCACCGATCAGCTCGGGCTCGACGCGTTCGATCATGGACACACGGGCATAGCCCGCTTCTGCCAGGCGAGTCTGCAAGGCGCTGCGCTGTGCCGCACTGAGCGGCTGTGCGCTGCGCACTTCGGCCACGGTCTCACCACGACGCTTGGCGTCAAGAGCGATAACCGCACCGAGAATATCATCGAGGCGTGCGGCGCGACGGTTGCGCGCGATGACGCCAATGAAACGCTGAAGCGTTTCGCTGAAACCCTGGGCCTTCAGCACGGCGCCGAGTCCCTGGCCAGCCTGACGGGAATCAAGACTCTGGTCGGTGAGGAAGTCGCGCAGAGGCGCGCTTTCCACAATCAGCTTGCGCAGCGCACGCACCTGATCGAGCACCTCAGGGAGTACCGACTTCTCTTCGGCATACTCGTAGAGCGCCAGGGCGTAGCGATGGGCCACGCCTCCTGGCGAGTCCAAGCTGACCTGCGGTGCTTCGGCTGTTTCGACCACTGTCACGTCTGGCGTTCCCACCCCAATTACACAAACATCCTGACGACCAACGGGGGAGCCGTGCAGGGCTTTGCCCCAACGCACCACTCATGCAACCGATTGATCATGACTCAGGTAACGAGACTGTTCATCCCGATTCCGCAATAACGGATCAGGCCTCGCGGGGCGTCTAGCACGCGTCTAGCGCCCTGTGCAACTGACACTCTGGTGCAAAGCAGGCCACGGACAGAAACCTTCCCGGCTTCACCAGACCTTCCGCAAGCGCTTTGTTCCGGATTTGCACTCTCGCGGCGGTTTTTGCCACAACCGGGCGCTTCTCCCTGCTCAAAACAAGGACACTTATGTCATTCATTTCCTGCGCCTCTCTCATTCCCTTCCGACGCAGTCTCGCCCCGCTTGTCTGCTCTCTGGCGATTCTCTCCTCACCCGCGCTGGCCGCAGCCCCACCGGAACAACCTGCAGGTGTGCCCTACTGGGATAACTGGACCGATGAGCAGGGCGTGAGCCATCTGACAAAATGCAAACTGCGCAATTTCACTCTCAGGCAACTGGCACCCCATGCGGACCCGCAATGGGTCAATCACGCGCAGCAGGGGCAGGCCCGTATGGTGACCAGTGTGCAGCCTGCCCACTGGAAGGGCGGCTGGCATGCGCCGGAGAGCGTGCAATGGATCATCCCGATTCAGGGCGTGTGGTTTGTCCAGAGCATGGATGGCACACGGGTGGAACTGAACCCGGGCGACGCCCTGCTGAGTGAGGACGTTGGCGCCAAAGCCGACAGGGACGGTCATATCGGCCATCTCTCGGGCAATGTGGGCGATGCGCCTGTCGCGCTCATGATCACGCAGTTTGCGTCAGCAACGCCCAGCCACAAACCCTGCCTGACAGAGTGAGTACGCCAACACGCGCCTGAACAAAGGCGCTCTGACGTAATTTTTTCTGGGAGAGGATCGGCTGGAGCGGGCGAAGGGAATCGAACCCTCCTCAGAAGCTTGGAAGGCTACTGCATTACCACTATGCTACGCCCGCGCTTCAGCTGATACCCCTCCCTAACGCCGATCCCGGCGCGAGGCAAGTGACAGTTTTGGCCGAAAAACTGCAAATGATCTCTTGACTTAAGCGCTCCGGCGCCGCATTACGCCGCAAGTGGTCTCGTCATGACCCAACCGGACCGGATGTTTCATCTGTGATGGTTGACCAGGCGGACGACGTTAGGGGTGTAGCTCAATTGGCTAGAGCGCCGGTCTCCAAAACCGGAGGTTGAGAGTTCGAGACCCTCCGCCCCTGCCACCACGCCGCAGCCGCTGGCTGATAAAGTCAGCGAGCGGAGTCGGGCGCGGTATTCCGCCACGCGCGGCTTTCAGATAAACATGAGGATGACGGTGTCGGTCACTACCCCCAAAAACGGGTCGCAGCAGTCTTCGCCCTCTAAGGGTGGCGCCCCGAAACCCTCTGCAAAACCAGCAATCCGTTTCAATCTGGTGCAATACCTGAAAGACGTCCGCGCGGAAGCAACCAGGGTCACCTGGCCGACTCGCCGCAATACGCTGGTCACAACGGGCGCCGTGCTGGCCATGGCCGCCCTCACCTCTGTTTTCTTTTTCGTCGTCGACCAGGTCATCGGGCTTGGCGTGCGCGAACTCTTTGGCATTGGAGGCTAAGACGAACAACCATGGCTAAGCGTTGGTACGTCGTGCATGTCTATTCCGGGTTCGAGAAGAAGATTGCCACCCACATCAAGGAACAGGCAGCTCAGAAAGGTCTGAGCGATCAGTTCGAGGAAGTTCTAGTACCGTCCGAGGACGTGACCGAAGTGCGCCGTGGTCGCAAGATCAACGCCGAGCGCAAGTTCTTCCCGGGCTATGTCCTGGTGAAAATGGAACTGACCGACGATGCTTGGCATCTGGTCAAGGATACCCCCAAGGTCACCGGCTTTCTGGGCACGCGCAACCGTCCCTCGCCCATCACCGAGGCGGAAGCCGAGCGTATGCTCAAGCAGGCTGAAGAAGGTGTCGAGCGTCCGCGTTCGGCTCTTACCTTCGAGATCGGCGAGCAGATCCGCGTGGCCGATGGTCCGTTCACCTCGTTCAACGGTGTCATCGAGGAAGTGGACGAAGAGCGTTCGCGCCTCAAGGTCAGCGTCTCGATCTTCGGTCGCTCCACACCGGTGGAACTCGACTACACACAGGTCGAGAAGCTCTGATTATTCGGCTCTGAGCCAGAAAAACCCGCCTCCGAAAGGAAGCGGGTTTTTTTGTGCCTGTTTGGCAGAGCCCGAAAGACTCCTCCCTGAAAACAGGGGAGAAGCCATAGCAGATTCTCAGGGCGTGGCGGTAAGCACTGGCAATACCGGCAGGGCGCGGATCTTCTGTGCTGCCAGATCGGCCAGTTGCCCTGTCAGGGTGCTGAGACCAGCCACCAGCGTGTTGGCCTGCTTGTTTTCGAGATGGGTCTGCAGCTGGACCGGAATCGTGAGATTCGGACCAATGCCGGATTTTTCGCCATGAACCGAAAGCGATCCGACAAGGGACGCATTCCCCTGCTGATCAGCATTGAAGGCCGTAACCGTCAGCTCGACGAAAGCGAGAGGCTTGGTCGAAACCGCGTCGTTCTGGGCAAAAACGGTCGTTCCCGGCAGGCGCTGCGCCAGATCCTGCGTCAGAACACGCCCGATCATGTCACCGATCCCTTCGCTCCAGGCATTCCCCTTCGCGATGCCCAGTTTGTAGTCCTTGTCCTGACGCACGATTTCGTCGCGATCGAGGCTGGCGGTCACGACAGGCGTGCGCACCTCGACTACAACCGGGCCGCCCTGCTGGGCGACGCCGGGTACGGGCGCGATGGAGTAAAGTGTCGGATCGCTGCCACAGGCCGAGAGCCCCGTCATTGTCAGAAGCGACAGGGCAGCAACAGCGACGGGACGGCGCATGGCGCGATGCGGGCGGATAGAGAGCAGTATCTTCACGTCAGTGGCGTCCCGTAATCAGTGCCGAAGGATGATGATTCAGGTAGTCGGTCAGGAAGCGTATGGAGCGCGCCGCCTGGCCGAGCTGGGTGATCATGGCCTGCAGATCGCGATGGAAATCAGTATCGTCACCATAGCTGGCCAGCACCACCTGCGCGTTCTTCAACGTACCCTGAAGCGCATCGCTCATGGCGGGCAGCTTCTTGAGCAGGGGCTTCATGCCCTGATCGGCATTCTGGGTCAGCTCGGAGATATGACGCAGCGAATCGCGCAGAGCGACAATCGACTGCTTCACTTCCGGGCTCGCCAGGCGCTGATCAGCATGTGCCAGCAGATCATTCAGATGCTCGCCGATCTGGGTAAGCGGCATGGCCGCCACCTTGTCCATGGTCGTCGCCGCGGAGGCCATGATGCCGTCGATACCGCCAGGCTGGCTCGGAATAATGGCGACATCATCCTCATAGGTCAGGCTCTCGGGCTTGGCATTCTTGACGAATTGCAGGCCGATCATCGATTCGCCGGTCAGGAAGCTGGCGCTTTCGACCGAAGCCCTCATCCCTCGCGCCACAAATGCTTCAAGCAGCTTGTGCCGTGCATCGCGTGAGCTGTCTTCGGTGTTCAGGACACGCTCCGGTTCAAGTTCCATCTCGACACGGACGCGGGCCGAAGCATCCTTTTCGTTCACCTTGAGCGAAACATCGGTCACGCTGCCCACCTGAATGCCGAACATGCTGACCGTTGCCCCGCTTGTGAGGCCCTTGACGGAGCTGTCGATATAGGTGGCGGCCTTTATTCTCTGATGATAGCGCGCGTTATCGGCCTCAGCCTGGCTGCCATATAGTCTGAAGACCGAATTGGCAGGCGCCTGGGGCGCATCCACCTTGAGGCGTCTTGTCGGCAGACCAAAGGCCACACCGCCCGAAAGCAGCGCCTGAAGCGAGGTGAGCTGAACCTTGAGCCCACCTGCACCGAGCCCGACCTGAACGCCAGAGACATTCCAGAAGCGCGTATCGGTGCGCAGGTAATGATCGTAGGGCGACTTGACAAAGACCTGGACCATGATCGGGCCTTCGCCGCCCGGCGGCATGGTGTAACCCAGTACCTCACCCACCGACATGTCACGGAAGAAGACCGGCGCCCCTTCACCAATAGAGCCAAGCGTAGGCGTCACCAGCATAAAGGTGGAACCGGGCTGGTCCGAGCGCACGCCAGGGGCCGCTTCAAGCCCTGTGAAATTGCTCTCGTAGCGACCACCCTTCTCGCCCGGATCGATCGCGATATAAGCCCCGGACAGCAGCGTTTCGAGACCGGTGATGCTGGCACCGTTGATACGCGGGCGCACGACCCAGAAGCGCGTATGATCGGTCAGAATATCCTCGGTATCGCCATTCATGCGCACATGCACGATCACGCGGCGCATATCCGGCGTCAGGCTGATGTCCTGCACCGTACCCAGCGTCACGGCCTTGTTCTTGACCTGGGTCTGCCCCGCAGTCAGGCCTGAAGCCGTATCGAAGGTGATGGTGATGTCCGGCCCGCGATTGGCAAGGCTCCGCCAGGCAAGCCATCCGGCAATCACGATCGCTAGGATCGGAATCAGCCAGATGACCGAGAAACGCGTCTTTCTGACCCCGGCCTGTTTGGGGGCGGGTGAATTCTGACGGGATTGATCGTTTTGGTCGCTCACGCGCGCTCAGGCTCCATATCGTGAGGAGGAAATGAAGTACCGCCCTCGGAGATCCCTCCCGGTGCGGAATTTTGTCTTGCCTCGTCGGGAGCCGGAACCGGGCCGTTTTCCCCTGCGGCGTCCCACATGCTGCGTGGGTCGAAGCTATGCACCGCAAATATCGTCACAATGACGACGATTGTGAAGAAAACCACACCTGGATCGGCGAGAACATTGGCGAGAAAATTAAAATGTACGATCGCAACCAGAATTGAGATCATGAACACATCGATCATCGACCAGCGTCCGATCAGATCGATCAGTCGATATAGCTTGGTGAGATTGCGCAGGCCCCTTTTCTGCTTGCGCCATGTGCCGATAACCATGACGGCAAGAGAGACGATCTTAAGCACCGGCACGGTGATCGAGGCAAAAAGCACCAGCAGCGCCAGCGGAATCAGATCGGACTGCCAGAGCTCGATCACGCCATGGATGATGGTACTGGTGTCGGGCTGACCCATCTTCGTATAGGTCATGACCGGTAGGAGATTGGCCGGAATATAGCAGATAATCCCGGCCATCAGCAGGGCGGCGGCATTGGTCAGGCTGTTGGATTTGCGTCGGCGCAGGATCTGATGGCAGCGCGGGCAATCGCCCATATCGCCTTCACGCGAGACAGGATGATCGAATGCCATGACCAGCCCGCATGAATGGCAGGACAGCATATGCTGCAGCGATGGCATGAATTCTTCAGTTGCTGTCAGATGCTCGACTGGCAGGATACGTCCCTCACCATCAGCCATCTCTTCGCGAATGTCGCGGTTATGCCAGATACGCTCGACGTCGAGTGTGGAATCAGTGGCGGCCATGGTGAACATGAGCGCCGCGATCAGAAACACGCCAGCCTGCAGATCGACAATCGCCAGATCGATGAGCTTGGTATAGGCGACGAACACGCCGAGAATATAAACCTCGATCATCGACCATTCGCGCAGCCTGTCGTACCAGGACATGAGGCGCGGCGCCCAGTCGGGCATATGCCGCCGGCTGGCCCCGATTAGAATGGCCCCCATGAGCGCAATCACGATGCCCGGCATGACCAGCGTGGTCAGACCGACAATGACGCCGATTTCGCCAAACCCCTCTCTGCCGAGTTCGATCGGCCCTGTCAGAATCGTGACCGTGTTCACGCGACCATGAACATTGATGGTCAGCAACTGGGTGATGAGAAGCGCCAGATAGAGCGCTGCCGAGGCAAGACAGAAGGCCGTGGGGGCAGCGATAGGCGCCGTGCGCCTGCGCCGGGCCAATTGGGCATCGCACCGCGTGCAGAAGGCCACCTGCCCGCGCTTGAGACGCGGCACTGTCTGGAAAAGCCCGCAATAAGGGCATTCGCGCACACCCTCCACGACTTTCAGCGTCGGAGAAGGCGTCACGGAAGAAGTCATCGTGACGGCGTTGCGCCACAGACGCTTATGGAAGCGATCAGACATGAATCATAGTGTAGCGAACGATTCCGTTGAGAGATAGGTGTTTGCCCTGTTGCAGTCCCCCGCAGTCTCGGCTATAGCACCGCGCCAAGGACGCCGACATAGCTCAGGGGTAGAGCAACTGATTCGTAATCAGTAGGTCCTCGGTTCAATTCCGAGTGTCGGCACCACTTTCCCCTTGCATCATCCCGCCTTGTGGATCGCCCTCGCGCTTCGACGCCCGAGCACCCAGCCTGCGATACAGTATAACGCCAGAAACCCGAGCGGGATCCAGTCGCCTCTCAGGCTTTGTGCAACCAGATCACTTAGCACAGTGGTCAGATTGACCAGACAGGTCACGATCGCCAGCACGGGCACAATACCGATCCAGAGAGTCCCGACGCGCAGACCGGGCAAAGGTACGCGAAAACGCGCCGGAGCGCGTGTGGCATCGCCACGCAGCTTCATGACCGCCACTGCAATCACGACAAAGCCGATCATGGTGCCGATACTGACCAGATCGGCCAGAAGCGCGATGGGCAGCAGGGCTGCGGTCAGGGCCGTGAGCGCCGTCGTCATGGCAATCGCCAGAACCGGTGCGCCGCTTTTCGGATCGACCAGACTGAACCGCTCACTGATCAGCCTGTCATGAGCCAGGATATGGCAGAGCCGTGACTGACCATAGAGACTGACGAACAGCACAGACCCCAGACCGATCACCGATCCGAATTGCAGAACGAATCCCAGAGACGGCATGGCGAGGGCCTGTACGGCAAGGGCGACAGGGCTTGCGACATCGAGCGCGCGAAACGGCACCAGCCCGGTCATGACCAGCGACACCATCACATAGAGCACCGCACTGATCGCCAGCGCACCGATCAGACCGAAAGGCACATCACGTCCCGGATTGCGCGCCTCCGATGCAGCAATCGAGATCGAGTCAAACCCGAGATAGGCAAAGGACACAACCGCGACGGCACGCAACAGACCCGCCAGACCGAAATGGAACCCGCCCTCGGATTGCGGCAGGAAAGGATGCCACAGAGCAGGCCTGACATGGCTCCAGCCTACGGAGACGAAAACGACCAGAACGGCCAGTTTGAGCAGAACGAAAGCGCCATTCGCCCGGCTCGCCTGACGAATGCCCCGAGACAGGATCAGGCCAAGCACAAGAACCAGACAGAGCGAGACCGCGTTAATCTGGCCAGCCAGGTGGAAACCCCCGTCATGCCAGATGACCGTCGAATTGGTGGCAGCACCAGGCAGGGTCAGGCCACAGGATGCCAGCAGACCGGAAAGATAGCCGGTCAGGCCAACCGACACGGCCGAGCCAGCCAGAGCATATTCAAGCACCAGCATCCAGGCGACCCACCACGCAGGGCCAATGCCCAGAATAGCGCGCGAATAGCCATAGGCACCCCCCATGGCTTCGGGCAGGGCGGAAGCAAGCTCGGCATAGCACAGGCCGATAAAGCCGCAGCTTATGGCGGCCAGAACGAATGAGAGAGAGACGGCAGGCCCGGCATAATGGGCGGCGGCAATACCGGGCAGAACATAGATACCGGCACCGACCACACTGCCGATACCCATCATCAGCAGGCTGAACGGCCCGAGCTGACGATGCAGGATGCGAGACTTGCCTTCAGCCGCCATGATGCCGTTTTCCTCAAGAGCTTGAACAAAAGGAAGCGTGACGCGCTCCCTGTCGCAAGGCAAGCCCACAAGCCCGGCAAACGGCGGCTGACGCCGTCAGAACATCATGTTGACGGCAATCTGTGGCGAAACGGTCAGACTGGTGTTGTGGCCCGCGAAAAAGGTCGAGGCGCCTGCAATCACGCCAAAGCGTGGTGACCAGCTGTATTCGAGGGCTGGCGCCACCATCCAGTCGCCTGACGAGGCCCCGATACGGTCGATGCGTCTTCCGTCACGATAGGAGCCCCAGACCCGCGACCCGTTGGACCAGTCGCGCACCATATCGACCGCCAGCACGAGACGCTGGTTGAAACCGAACTCGAGCGAAAAGCCGGTCTGACCGTTCATACCAGGGCGCCCGCGCCCGACAAAGCCCTTGGTCGTGCCATAGCTCGTCATGTCCTGAAGCTGCGCGGAGGAAACCGCACGCCGGAATGTGCCCCACATGCGCAGACGCAGCGTATAGTCATGGGGCAGTTCATAGGTCGATTGCTCGACCAGGGCCGTACGAAAGACATAGGCGCCATTGCCTACACCATCCTGGCTGCGGCCAAGCTGCGAGTAATCGCCTGTCGGCATGAGCATGCCGACAAAAAGGCTCATGACCGGAATATAGCGTTTAGGATCAGGGTCTAGGAAGCGCCACAGGAAATCGACAGGCATATCGCCAAATTTGAGCCCGCTCGTATTACCGTCATGCTTCTTCCAGCCATAGCTGATCGCGGGGAAGATCTGGATGCTGATATGATCGGTCAGACCATATTTCACCATGGTCGAGTTGCTGATGGTTCTCTGTCCACCATCCATCGGCGCACTCGAGCCGTTGGCCCCGAGATAATCGACTGCCTGATTATAGGTAAGATACGGTTCGATCCCGAGCACACCCGCCTTGAATTGCGGACCAGATGGCGAGATGAGCGAGCCAGTATACCATTGCTCGCGTTTAGGTTGCGGCTCGTCATCAGAGGCGCGCGCCGAAATCGTCATGCAAAAAGCGAAAGCGATCACGAAGAAGCGAGGCAATCCAGCCAAGACTGGACGACTTATTTTTGCAAAAGTGGGATTTTGTCTCAAAATTACGCCGTGCTGTTCTTTTGTTTCTTCGCAACGGTTTAATTTCTTATTTTATGAACGCAACCGTTATCCTGGCGGTATTTTCTGCACAGGGAGACAGGTTCATTAACAGGCAAGGGTTATACAGGAACCGCCTCACGCGAAAGTGAGAAAGTAATCACTGCAACTCGTTTTGGTGTATTGGATTTTATCTTGGATTTCGGAAGCGCCGCTCCAGACAAATGAAAGTCTTGTCTGGAGCGGGCGATGGGATTCGAACCCACGACCCCAACCTTGGCAAGGTTGTGCTCTACCCCTGAGCTACGCCCGCGTTCCGTTGGACGGGTTAATATTGCCTACAGCGTTATGGCGCAAGAGGGTTTTTTCAAAAAACGCGTTTTTTTTCACTTTCCCTGCGTCAGGCCCTGTCGGACTTGCTTCCCAAGGGCTTCAGAACAATCTTGTAGCCAAGCTTACCGGGCGGAAAGCCCCTCACCGGCATCGCCTTAGAACAGAGAGAATCCATGGATTACATCATCGGGCAGAACCCTCCCCAGCCGCAGGGTGTAACGGGCGCCCCCCAGAATGCTGGCGCCATGATCGTCGATGCCGACCAGCGCAGCTTCATGCCAGAAGTGCTGGAGGCCAGCCGCCAGCTTCCGGTACTGGTCGATTTCTGGGCCCCCTGGTGCGGGCCGTGCAAACAGCTCACGCCCATTCTTGAACGCGCCGTCACGGCGGCTGGCGGCCGGGTCAAGCTGGTCAAGGTCGATGTCGAAGCCAATGCGGCGCTGGCTGCACAGCTCGGACAGATCGGCCTGCCCATTCAGTCGATCCCGCTGGTCGCTGCTTTCTACAAGGGACAGATTCTCGACATCATGCAGGGCGCCCAGCCCGAGAGCGAGGTGCGTCGCTTCATAGAGCAGGTCCTCAAGGCGACAGGCGCCACCATGCCCAGCGCCGACCTGCTTGCCGCCGCCAATGCCGCCCTGCAGGACGGCGAGGCGGCAGAAGCGGCCAGTCTCTATGCGTCTCTACTGGAAATGGAGCCAGAGAACCCCGAAGGCTGGGGAGGCATGATCCGTGCCCTGATCGCTCTCGATGACGATGAAGGTGCCGATGAAGCCCTGAGTCAGGTGCCGCTCAAGCTGGCCGAGCACCCAAGCATCTCCGGCGCCCGCTCTGCTCTGGCCCTGCACAAGGAAAGCCGTCAGGCTGCCTCGGCTCTGGACGGGCTTCGCGCTGAATGTGCCGCCGCGCCTGATGATCTCGCCCTGCGCTTTCGTCTTGCCGGTGCGTTGAACGGCGCGGGTGACAAGGCAGAAGCTGCCGACACATTGCTGTCGATCCTGCGCCAGGACCGTGAATGGAATGAAGGGGCCGCAAAGGCCGAGCTGTTGCGCTTCTTCGAAGCGTGGGGAAACAGCGACCCGGCAACGCTTCCGGCCCGTCGCAAGCTCTCCGCCCTGCTCTTTTCCTGAGCCTTCTCCGGCCCTATCACAGATCAGGGCCGGGTTTCCCAGTCGAGGCGTCATGTTTCATGAACAGACGCCCCGGCGATACGGCCTCTCAACATTTCAGGATTTCGAACATGGCTCAGGATCTCGACCCACGCCTTCTCTCCATGCTGGTTTGCCCGGTCACCAAGGAAGCGCTGGTCTATGACCGCGATGCGCAGGAACTCATCAGCAAGGGGGCCGGGCTGGCCTATCCCGTTCGCGACGGCATTCCAGTGATGCTGCCAGAAGAAGCACGTCATATTTCGGACTGACAGTCCAGTTTGCAGGCGCGACCCCGCGAGGGGTCAGCACAGGACGAACAGGGCCGTGTCCAGCGTGAAGCTGCCATCTTCGTCGATTTCCAGCATTTCCCTGACAGAGGGGCTGGTCGCACGCTGCAGGGAAAGAATGGCCTGCTGATGCAGGTCTGGCGTTTTCGTACGCGCTACCCAAGGTACAAAATCGAGGCGCAGCCGCCTGTTGGTGACGGCCTCGACCTCAAAACCGGCAGCGGCAAGCAGACGGCGCCACTCCGATACCTTGTAATTGCGCATGTGAGACGGGTCGCGCAGCGTTTCTATGGTCTGCAGCACCGAATCGGCCATGGCATTTTCCGGGGCGACCGTATCAACCAGAATCCCTGTGCCGCCGTGACGCAGGACCCGCCTCCATTCACTCAGCCCCGTTTCCAGATCGGCCCAGTGATGCGCACTGAAGCGACTCAGAACAGCATCGAACGATGAATCGGCAAATGGCAGGCTCTCGGCATAACCGCAAACCGGGCTTAGCTGGGCAAGGCCACGCTTGTGCGCTTCTTCCTGCACCGCACGTGCCATGCTGCGTGTCGGGTCATACGCCACGACCCGATTGACATGAGACGCGACAGCGTAGCTGACATGCCCTCCCCCACAACCAAGATCGAGAACAACGCGCGCCTCTGATGCTTTCACCAGAGCGGCCATATGATCCAGATCTGCGCCCGCGGCATGGACTGCACTCTGCACGTAATCGCGTGCACGCGGGTCATATTGCCCGGTCACGAACTCACTCATGCCCCGCATCCTTCTTGCCGTAAGAGACTTCTGCGTCAGGCACCGCGTATTGCGGCTTGACCTCACTGGTGACCGTCTCTGTTGCAAGCCCGGGCAGCATTGGCGGGCCAGACTGCCCGTCCATACCCGGAGTGGCGATGGGCAACGAAGCATAGGCGCGGGCCATACGGTCGTGATGGGGCGGGCGCCCTGGCGGATGGCCGGGCGGACCGTTGACAGCCAGGTCAGGCCTGGGCGGGCCAAACGTCTCTGCCGCGCAGCCGGTAAGAACCGTCATCAAGAAGAGAAGCGAAAAGGCACGCATGAAATGAGTTGTATCAACCTCACTCACGCGCGGCAATTGACGGATGGGCGCCGCTGCGGCAGGCAGGGCGAATTGTCTCAAGGAGAGAATTTCGTGTTCGATGGATCGCTTGCCTCACCCAGTGGTCGCCGCAGGGCGTGGATCGACAGCCTGTTTGTCGATCATGCGATCTTTCGCCTGCCCTGGACCAATCTGGCAACGGTGGTGCCGGGCAAGGTCTATCGCTGCAATCACCCGACGCCGGCAAGGCTCGCGCGTCTGAAGCGCCGCCTGGGGCTCCATACGCTGGTCAATCTGCGCGGTCACCGGCGCTGTGGCTCAGACGCGCTCTCACGCAATGCCGCGCAGAACCTTGGCCTTGCCCATGTCGACATGGCCTTTGAAAGCCGTGGCGCCCCGCATCGCGATCGCATCTTGCGCTTTGCCGGTCTCTATAAATTCATCGACATGCCGATGCTCATGCATTGCAAATCGGGTGCCGATCGCGCCGGTCTGGCCTCCGCTCTGGTCATTCTCTTTGAGGGAGGCTCTGCAGCCGAGGCGCTCAGGCAGCTCCATTGGCGTTTTGGCCATTTCAATCGCGCCCGTACCGGCATTCTGGACGCCTTCGTTCTGCGCTATCAGAGCCAGGCCGAGGGTCGAATCCCGTTTCTTGACTGGGTCGAACACGAATATGACGAGGTTCAGCTCAAGCAGGATTTCGTAGCCGGGAAACTGGCGTCATTCCTGACAGATCAGGTTCTGCGTCGCGAATAGAACCTGCCGGGCGCGCCCCCTATTCGGGCGAGGCCATGCTCTTGACGAGATTGACGAGCTGTCGCCTGACACGCTCGTCGGAGATTCGCTGAAACGCCCGAAGAAGCTCGAGCGATGACTCGTCGAGATCAGAGCTTTTTCCCGCAAAACGCGATGCGTCACGCCCCATCTCGCTTCCTTTGCCATTGAAGTCGGGCGGCGCCTCGGAGAACCCCGCGCCCTGCGAGGAAAACCCCGGGTTCGACGTCCCGACACCTGCCAGATCATCAAAAAAGAACCCTATCGGTACATTCAGTACGCGCGACATCTCATAGAGACGGCTGGCACCAACCTTGTTGGCGCCACGCTCGTATTTCTGCACTTGCTGGAAGGTCAATCCAAGTGCTGCGCCGAGCTTCTCCTGAGAGATACCCAGAAGAGTCCGTCGAAGCCGAATACGCGCTCCCACAAGCGCGTCTATCGGACCCGCAGCCGAAGCGCTTTTCGTGGTATTACTCATGCACAAGGACTCATACTGGGGTTAATCGCAGGCGCCAATCGCAATGCATTAACCTTTTATTATCTAACTTTGCTGACGCCCAAGGAAAACAGCCAGAAAAACCCCAAAAGCACAGAGAATTAGCGGCAGACTCCTTCCATAGCGGGCGAAGATGGTCGGTGGCTGAGGCGAGGGTAAGGCAATCACCAGACTGTCTGCATGCCCCCAGGGCAGACGCCCCAGTTCATGCCCCGAAGCATCAAATGCTGCGGTGATTCCCATATTTGCCGCCTGGGCGACCGGCAGCCCCTCTTCGACGGCGCGCATTCTGGCCGTGGCGAGATGCTGACGTGGTCCGGCACTATTACCGAACCATGCATCATTGGTGACATTGGCGAGCCAGCTGGGTCGGCTTGGCCCGATAACATGCCCCGAGAAAATAATCTCATAGCAAACCATGGGGCCCACTTGCCCCAGAGCAGGAAGGGACCAGGTTGCGAGGCCGCGTCCCGGTGTGAGCTGGTCAGGCAGAAGATTAAACGGGATGAAACGCGGCTGGTACTCTCCAAACGGCACGAGTGTCGCCTTGTCATAAACCGCTGCGATCTGGCCGCTTTCATCCAGCGCCATGACGCTGTTGTAAAAGCGGTTCTGTGCATCGCGCCGGTCAGACCCGATCATGCCCCAGGCACCATCTGCGGCCTGCGCAATCAGACGGCGCGCGGCTTCATCCTCGTCCAGCAGCCCTGGAAATCCGGATTCAGGCCACAGATAGACGACGCTGCGATCTGCGGCCACTTCACGCGCCCGGGCGACCCCCTCATTCGTCAGACGCAGATAGAGCCTGAACGCGTCCAGTGCTCCCGAACGCGAGAGAATATCACGCTCCTGCACATTACCCTGCAGCAGGGCGACCACCGGATTGGTTACCGGAAGCAGGGTCGGATGAGAGAGGCGATACCAGCCTGCCCCGATCCATGCGGCATAGAAGATGCCCAGAAAAATGCGCGCCCGGTGGGAGTGCCATACGAGAAGGCCGGTAAGAGCCGCGAGGAAACTCAGCCCGTCGACGCCAATATAGGCAGCAGGCTGGATCAGGATGTCTCCTGCCAGACCGGGAAGCTCGAAGACGCTGCCTGTCGGGTTCCAGGGGAAACCTGTGAAGATAAAGACACGTGCCATGTCGGCGAGTGTCCAGAGCGCTGCAAGCAGGATCATTCTGGACAGACCGGAAGGCGCCAGACGACACAGCAGGACGGGCACCACGGTAAGCGGAGCCAGAATCAGGGCACATCCGGGCGCAGCGATAGGCACGGCCCACCAGAACTCATGGGCGCGGGTCAGGATGGCATTGGTCAGCCAGGAAAGCGCCAGGGTATGGTAGCCAAGGCCGAAGAAGAAGGCGTGGAGAGCCAGCTGTCGGACGCTCGAAGCATCCTGAGTGCAGCGATAAAGGTAGAGAAGCCCGAGTGCCAGTGCCGGCAGAAAAAAGAGGGGCGGAAGCGCCAGGGCTGCAAAGGCCCCGACGAGAAGATCAGCCAGAATCATTTTCCCGGTGGAAAATGGAAGCCGGCTCGGCGGGAAAGGAGAATTCCAGAGCCGGTAAGTCACAGTTTGCTCCTGGTTTTATTCGAGAGCGTCCCTCAGGCGACGCTCATAGTGACGGTAATATTTGTCTGCCAGAAGCTCGCTTTTGACGAGAACGGCAACATCCGTCGTGTTGAATTGCTCATCGACGACAGCGCCGTCACCAATGAAACCACCCAGACGCAGATATCCCTTGATGAGAGGCGGCAATCTGGAGAGACATTTACGGTGATCGAGCAGATGCGGATCACTGCGCTGCATATCGACATAACGGTCCGGCAGGGCACGGATACGCAGCGCCGGGGGCGCCAGATGGTTATGATAGAGATAGGTCAGTTCGTCTGCCATCAACTCCGGATTGGTACCGGGCAGACTGGCACAGCCGAACAGCACATCGATCCTATGCAGGAAGATGTAGGAGGCAATTCCCCGCCAGAGGAGCTGCATGGCCGAACGACCGCGATAACGCTGATCGACACAGGAGCGGCCAACCTCCAGCAGGCGCCCCGGAAACTCGGTCAGCGGGGAAATATCGTATTCGCTGGACGTGTAGTAACGCCCGAGAAGGGCTGCCTTGTCACTGGTAAGCAGACGATATGTGCCCACCACACCTTCCGCTCCGGAAGAGACGGCATGGTCGATAACCAGCAGGTGGTCTGCCACTTCATCGAAATCGTCGATATCGCGTTTCAGCCGGGCGGTGCGCTCATCGGCGCGCGCACCCATCTCTTCGAAAAAGACGCGATAGCGCAGCGCCTGCGCTGCCTCGCGCTCGGCATCGGTTGTCGCGATCCTGACACCCAACTGACCGCCACGTAATTCCGGAAAGGCATCCCGCGCCAGATCGAGTGTCGAGAGTGACTGGCTGGACGCCCCCGTGCTGTCACCATCTGTCACCAGAAGGCGAAACATCTCGGCGTGCGAAGGTTTGGCGTTCATCCGTCCTGACCTGTCGGCTCACCTGCCTTCTGCGGCAGACGGCGACCAAAAAGTTCGAGACGATGGGAAACCAGATCGAAGCCAAGACGACGCGCAAGCGTCTCCATCAGGTCTGCGTGTTCCTCATCCTCAAATTCCACGACATGGCCGGTATCGACGTCGATAAGATGATAATGGTGCTGGTGACCCGGCTCACTGGCCTCATAGCGTGCGCGACCGCCGCCAAAGTCACGACGTTCGAGAATGCCCTTTTCCTCGAGCAGTCTGACCGTGCGATAGACCGTGGCGATCGAGATCCGGCTATCGAGCTGTGACGCACGGCGATACAGCTCCTCGACATCGGGGTGATCTTCAGCCTCTGACAGAACGCGCGCGATAACGCGACGCTGCCCTGTCATTTTCAGGCCACGTTCGATGCATAATTGACCGATGCGCGACTCATCCTGAGCCCGCCCGCTTCGCTTTGCGTCAGCTTTCGCTTCAGATACCATGAAATAGGGCGTAGCCGAAAAACGAGCCCTTTGCCAACGTTAAGTGGCAGACAAAGGGCGGCTTTCTCACCGTCTGTGACCCAGGCCGATCTTGCGGGCAAGATTCGAACGATGGCTGGCGTAATTTGGCGCGACCATCGGATATTCAGGGGGCAGATCCCAGCGCTCGCGGTATTGCTGAGGCGTCATATCGTACACTGTCTGCAAATGACGACGCAGCAATTTCAGCTTTTTCCCGTCTTCAAGGCAAATGATGTAATCGGGAAAGACTGATTTCTTGGGAGGGACTGCCGGGGTTGGCTTGACGGTCTCGGGCTTGGTATGGGCAACATTCGAAAGCGTCTGATGCACCGTGCGGATCAGGTTTGGTAGATCCTGACCAGCAATTTCGTTATGAGTTACATAAGCGGAAATAATCTGTGTAGTTAGCTTTTGAAGGGTCAAGTTATCCGGATCGTCGGACATGTGAATTCTCCCCAAAGAACATATTTTGGGAAAGATATACTGATTGGTAAAACGAGTTCAAGAAGATATAACAACTATTCGTAAAGTTTGAATATTATGCCTTCAAAAAAAATAGATATCCGAGACAAGACCTGCCCCATGACAACGGTTCACGTCAGACTTGCTCTGGATAAAAGCAGTCCCGGTGAAGCATTGGAAATTATTTTACGTGGCGAAGAAACGAGACGGAATGTGGAAATTCTTCTCAGAACACTTGGACAGACAAGTGACTGTCAGCCGCTCGGCGAAGATGCGATAGCTGATTACCGCATGACGCTCGTCAAATCGTAGCTCAGGACTGATGCGTCACTCCCGTCGGGATAATACGCCTTTCTGCGGCCGCACAGAATAAAGCCGTGCTTCAGATAAAGTGCCGTCGCCGCATCGTTCCTGACCGAGACCTCGAGAAAAAGGGTGCTCACGTCCCGCGCTCTGAGCGCCGCGCAGCCTGCGACCAGCAACTGCGCTGCCAGGTTTTTCCTTCGATACCGGGGGTGAACACCCAGAGTCAGAATTTCGGCTTCGTCGGCGCTCTGCCGCAGCATCAGCAGCCCGGCTGGATCTTCGTCGGCCACAATAACCCACGCCATGATACCGGGGGTCGCAAACAGACCCGAGAAAGCGTCTTCATTCCAGCGCTCGTCTTCCTCAAAGCAGGCGGAATGCAGCTCAGAAAGCAGCGAAGCATGAGAAGGCCCTGCCAGAATGCAGGCCGGAGAACCGGTCAAGGAAGCGGCGCAGGCCGCAGGCCCTGCGCAGGCGGCTTGGCTTCTGGCGCATCGATATACAAGGGCTGCAAAGGACCGCTGGCGGGTATTCGTGATCCGGCTTCGAAGATCAGGGCAATATCAGGCTGCACCACATCGATACGTGCAAGGTCTGCACTCTGGAGCAGGGAAGCCCCATTCCCGATCACGCAACTGCCCTCTGGCAGGGCAAGTTCGTCAGGAGCACCAGCCCAGAATCTGCCGTCCTGAAACTCGACATAGATCCTGTTCCGCCTTGCCTGCGTCACACAGATGCTGTTCGCCCATGCGGGATTGGATCTGAAGCATTGCCCGGTTGTCACGCCATGAAGGGTCGCTCCAAAGCCGAATGCCAGACCATCGGCAAGAGCCAGACTGGCCCGCAGCCCGGTAAATGACCCCGGCCCGGTAACGGCTATGATGCGATGAGGACCCTTTTGCCAACCAAGCGTGCGAAGCAGGTTCTGGCAGGTAGCGGCCAGAGAGGCGGTTGCCCCAACCCCCTCCAGATGTTCTTGGGCGACGCACTCACTCCCGAGAAAAGCCGCCACATCGCCACATGACCCGGCACCAAGCGTGGCGCCATTCAGCACCAGACTGCGTGTTGCACCATCTGCCTGCATCAGAGAACGAGACAGCTCTCGTCAAAGCCCAGACGCATGGCACGCTCGGGCAGAGCATGGGCATCGGGATAACCCAGCCCGGCGATGAAATTGATCCGCCACCCTGTGTCGCCAAGGAAAATCTCTTCCACAGCGTATGAATCAAATCCGGAGAATGGCGCCACGGACAGGCCCAGGGCGCGGGAAGCCAGGATCAGATAGCCTCCCTGAAGGGAGCCATTGCGAAAGGCCGTTTCTTCCGACAAGCCGACATCGGCGGCAAACCAGTTTCGCAGATCGGCTTCGCGACTCAGCCGTGGCAAATGCTCGAAGAAAAGTGGGTCGTGGCACACGAGCACCACGACAGGCGCCTGCAGACAGAGCGCGATATTACCGGATGAAAGAGCCGGTCTGAGCCGCTCCTTCATGTCATCGGATGTCAGGAAAACGAAGCGCGCCGGGCAGCAATTGCCTGAAGTCGGTCCAAGCTTGAGCAGGTCATAGAGCGCAACAAGCGTTTCACGCTCGACCGGCAGGTCGGACCAGCCACGCGGCGAGCGCGCGTGGCGGAAGAGTTGATCGAGTGAAGTCTCATCCAGGGGCGCCGTCATGAAGGTCTCCGGATGGGTCTCACTCACGTCTTCAATCCTCAACCTGTTCGACGGCCACCACTTCAGGAACGTAGTGGCGCAGCATGTTTTCTACACCGTGCTTGAGCGTTGCACGCGAAGAAGGACAACCCGCACAGGCACCTTGCATCGTCAGGCGTACAACGCCATCACGGTAGCCCCTGAATACGATATCACCACCATCTCCCGCAACGGCAGGGCGAACGCGTGTATCAAGCAATTCACGAATCTGGGCGACAACAGCCTCATCTTCCGGTGCAATCGCTTCTTCCTGCGTCTCGGCAGCGGCCTCGAGGCTGGGCGCGCCCGACTCGAAATGACTGGTGATGGCAGCAAGAAGCAGCGGCTTGAGCGTGTTCCAGCTGAACTCATCTGTCTTGGTGACAGAAATGAAATCGGCCCCGAGGAAAACGCCACAGACACCGTTCACATCGAACAGCGTCGTCGCCAGGGGAGAGCGCCCCTCTGCTGCTTTGGCCTCGGCAAAATCGGCCGTCCCGCGATGGCCGGTCACGGCGCGACCGGGCAAGAACTTCAAGGTGGCGGGGTTTGGTGTATCCTCGGTCTCGATGAACATCACGACTCTCAATTTGCAGTTGTCGCTGTGAGATGTGCCATCAATCGCGACTACGCAAGTCCCTTATCCCGAATTCAGACCTTTGCGGCTCCAAGAGGAAGCGTGATCTGAACGCAAAGCCCGCGACCCGGCACGTTGTGCAGATCGACCTTGCCTCTGGCGCGGCCCACCTCGCGGGTAACGATGGCAAGCCCTAGCCCCATACCGCCCGTCGCACGAGAGCGCGACCCCTCGACACGATAGAAAGCAGAAAGCACCTTTTCGAGTTCGGCTTCGGGAATGCCGGGACCGTCATCGACGACCGATATAATGGCTGCCTGCCCCGCGGTTTCGAGCGTGACATGGGCATCGCCACCATAATTGCAGGCATTATCAATGAGATTGGCAAAGACACGCTTGATGGCAAGCGGTCGCACCCAGGCCTGACAACGATCAGGGCCGGTATAGCTCGTCTCCCTGCCCCGATCGCTCTGTGAGTCGAGCAGGGTATTGAGTATGGCCACGAGATCGACCTGCTTGACCGGCTCGGGATCGAGATCGCCAGCCAGATAGGCAAGCACGCCTGTCACCATGGCCTCCATCTCATCGATATCGGCCTCAATGGCTGCCTGTGTTTCCTCATCGTCCATGAAGCCGGCGCGCAGTCTCAGACGCGCCAGAGGTGTTCGCAGATCATGCGATACGGCGGCCAGAATTTCGGTGCGGTCATTGATCAGGCGACGAATGCGATGCTGCATCTTGTTGATTGCATTAGCCAGACCGCGCACTTCTCGCGGCCCACGCTCATCGACCATCGTCCATTGCATGTCATCGGATTTGGCGATGCTATCGGCCACCTCCGCCAGCGCCCTCAGCGGGGTGCTGAGCGAGCGGACGATCATGGCTGCTGCAATCGCAACGGCACTGGCCGTAATCGCCGCAGAAGCCAGGCCGCCCGTCATATGACGATGCTTCAGGATACCGGGCACGTTGAAGACAAGGCGGCTGCCATCAGCCAGCTGCAAGGTGCCGTGGATGCTCGATGAATCGGCGCGATCGGCCCAGACATGAAGATCGGCCCGTGCCAGATCGCGATCATTGGCGATCAGACTGTCTTCGACATGACGCAGCCGATGGGGCTGATCGCGCTCGAAACTCTGATTGGCTGACCGCCAGGCCACGCTGATTCCGTTATCCGAAAGCAGCGCCCCCAGCAGCCCGCGCTGGCTGATCGGGGTTGTACGCAACACCCTGAGATCGGTACTCAGCTCTTCGGCAAGCTGGGTGATGCGGCTGTCATCGTCGATATAGGTTTCGGCTTCTTCATAGAAGAACGCACTGGCCACAAAGACGAGAATGACTGCCGCCAGCAGCACGACGCTGACACGCCCCACAAGCCCGACAGGCCAGAGACGAATGATGCGGGGCGTGCTGCCCCCTCCCAGGGTGAAAGGCATTTACCCTCAGACGCGCTCGACTTCAGCGACAAAGATGTAGCCGAGGCCACGCACCGTACGAATCAACGCGTCAGCATCGGCGCCGAGTTTGCGACGCAGGCGACTGACCAGAACGTCGATGCTGCGATCGGAGACATCGCCCAGACGTGTGCGCGACAGTTCGAGCAGACGATCACGAGCGATGACACGCTGGGGGTTATCGAGGAAGCTGATGAGCAGATCATGCTCTGCGCCCGAAATGTCGACGACGGCCCCGGACGGGTCGGTCAGTTCGCGACGGCGAAGATCGAGCTTCCAGCCTGCAAACAGGATGGTTTCCTTGCGGGAAACCTCGGTCGGCGCTGCACCCTGGCCGCGACGCAGGACAGCACGCACACGGGCAAGAAGCTCGCGCTGGCCGAAGGGCTTGGCCACGTAGTCATCGGCACCGATCTCGAGACCGAGAACGCGGTCACGCTCTTCACCGCGTGCGGAAACCATGATGATGGGGGTCTGGGCGAGAGGCGATTCGCCCGGGTGATTGGTTCCCTGGCCGTTGCGGATGGCACGGCAGAGTTCGACGCCACTGGTCTTGGGGAGCATCACATCCATCACCAGAAGGTCTACCGGACCGACTGCGAGGGCGTCCCACATCTCATCTCCTGAAGCCACACTGCGAACCCGGAAACCGTCGCCCTGAAGGGCGCGCTGGATCAGAGTTCGCATGCCGGGGTCGTCTTCAACGATAAGGATACGAGCCGGCAGGTCAGGAGCTGGAGTTACTGTCGTCATTTATCCCATCGATCATGCTGTGGTAAACGAGATTTGATACAATCTATGTCTACCACGGCGCAAGGACAACCGTTGGGAGCGCGTTTACACGCGCTTTACCTCACTTTGATGGTTTCGTTACAAGAAGCGTCCAAAGCTGGGCCAGATCCGCCGATCCGTGGTCGCCATGGACATCAGCAAAGGTCTTGACGGCGTCGTCCTTGCGGCCACCATCCATCTGCGCCATGCCGTATTGCAGCTTGGCTCCTTCCGGCGCAGCCGGTTTTTTGGCCAGGCCCTCACGCATCAGCGCAAGACCGGCATCGACCTGACCATTGAGCACCAGATTATAGCCTGCCGTGAGCGACGGAGCCGCGTTGGGCATCTTGCGGGCGGCATCGGCATCAGCCGCAAGGCTAGCCTTTGTCTCGGCAACACGCTTGACGACCATGGCTTTCAGGCGCGCCTCGCGTGCGGCGCCAGCATCCTTGCCCAGCGCACCAGACGCATAGGCCTGATCCATCAGATTGAGACCGAGCTGGGGCAGACCTGCCTGAACAGCGCGCTCAACCATATCCATATAGTCAGAGGGGTCCTTGAGAACGCCGGTCGCCATGCGCAGGCGCTCGAGATTGAACTGCAGCGCATCCGGCATCTGCGGATCAGCCGCGAGATTATGGATCAGCATCGCCCAGTAATCAGGCTTGGAGTAGAACTTGGCCAGCAGCACATAGGCATGCGTCTCGTTGGCCGAATCCTTCATCTGATGATAGCAGGTCGCCAGGAACTGAAGCTGGTTCTCGCTGGGGACGTGCTTCGCCTTGATTTCGGCGTCGATCTGATCCTGCTGGACACGGGCAGCATTCTTGTAATCCTGCTGCAGGTAATAGGCCTGCACCAGAAGAGCCTGCATCTGCGCATTGGGACCGGCGATCTTCAGATAGCGCTCGATAGCCGGCACAGCGTGAGCATAATCCTTGGCGTTATACGCCATGGTCGCATTGGCCATGAGCATCTGCTGCTTGGCAGCAGCAGGCGTGCGTGACGAGGCGATGAGAACATCATAGGCCTTCGACGCAGCCGCCACATCGCCCGACGACGCGGCAACAGCCGCGCGCATCTGGGCGATGGTGTATTTCTCGTATTCGGTTTTCCCCGGCAGGGCATCGGCAGCATCAACGGCAGCCATGGCCTTGGCATAGTTTTTCGCACCCAGAGCCGATTGCGCCTCCTGGAGCGGCTTACCGACCTTGGCGCTCAGCTGGTCTTCAGCGTAAGCGGCAGGAGCCACCCAGGCGCCGATGACGGGAACGGAAGAGGAAACCGCCAGAAGCGAGCTGGCTGCAAGGAGGGCGCGAGAACAACGGGGAAAACGCACTTACTGTCCTTCCATGAACTGGTCTTGACCGACGATACCGAGCTTGGTGACGCCCAGACGCTGAGCGTCGGCGAGCACGTGAGCTACCGTCTTGTAATCGGCCAGACGATTGGGGTGAATATGCATTTCAGGCTGATCAGGCTGATTGGCTGCATCCATGAAATGAGCCTGGAGATCGGCCTCGGACGAAATGGGGGCACCATTCCAGCTGATCGAGTTATCGAAATCGATCGCAACCGTGACAACTTTGGGCTCTTCCGTGCTCGGCGGCGGGTTGCCCTGCGGCAGGTCCAGCGCGACCGAATGGGTCTGGAGCGGGATGGTGATGATCAGCATGATGAGCAGCACGAGCATGACGTCAATCAGGGGCGTCGTGTTGATATCGACGATGCCCTCGTCTTCATGCGTGCTGTCGGATCCGACGCTCATGGCCATGAGAGAACTCTCCAACAGGCGGAAAACCGGCAGAGGCCGGATTCTGGAAAAAACGGAGCCGGAAGACCCTGCCCTGTGAGCGGGGTCTTCCTGTAGCTGGGGCCCTGACCGGGATCAGGAGTGAGGCTGCTCGGTGATGAAGTCGATGTGGTAGATGCCAGCTTCCTGACATGTAGCAACGACCTTGCCGACAGCTTCGTACCGTGCCTTGCCGTCGCCCCGGATCTGGATCTGGGGCTGCGGCTTGATGACTGCGACCTTCTCGAGACGATCGAGCAGATCCTGATGACCGCGCAGAGGAATCTCGTTCCAGTACGCCTGACCGTTCGCCGTGACCGCCAGGACAACGTTGCCTGGCTTGGTCTGGGTCGGCTGGTTGGCGTCGCGCGGCAGCTGCACCTTCACGGAATGCGTCGCAACCGGGATGGTGATCAGGAAGATGATGAGAAGAACAAGCATCACGTCGACGAGCGGCGTCGTGTTGATCGCCGAGACGACTTCGTCTTCTTCACCACCCCCACCGACGTTCATTGCCATGATCAGGCAACTCGCGAGCTGGTGGTCGTGGTCGTCGGGCTGTGGTCACCACCGGTCGTCGGCGTTACGCCGTGACGGAAGCCACCCAGCAGAACGGACTGAACGTCGGCGGCGAAGTTGCGCACGCGGTCCATGGCGCCCTTGTTGCGACGAACGAGCAGGTTGTAGCCCAGAACGGCCGGAACAGCGGTAGCAAGACCGATAGCCGTCATGATGAGCGATTCACCAACCGGGCCGGCAACCTTGTCGATCGATGCCTGGCCTGCAATGCCGATGGCGGTCAGAGCGTGATAGATACCCCAGACGGTACCGAACAGACCGACGAACGGCGAGGTCGAACCCACGGTACCAAGGAAGGCGAGGCCGCCCTGCAGACGCGTGTTGATGGTGTCGACCGAACGCTGCACGGACATCGCGGTCCAGCTGTGCAGGTCGATGGCGTCGCGCATCGAGCCTTCATGATGCTCGGCAGCAACGATACCCGTCTCTGCGATGTAGCGGAACGGCGAAGCCGGCTTGAGGGCAGCAGCACCTTCCTGAACGGTCGGCTTGGTCCAGAATTCACGAGCGGCTTCCTTGGAAGCACCAAATACCTTGGCCTGCTCCATGAACTTCGTGACCATGATGATCCAGGTACCTGCGGACATGATCACCATGATGATCAGAACGCTACGGGAAATCACGTCGCCGCCGGACCACAGAGCGCCCAGACCGTACGGGTTTTCCTGAGACTTCGGAGCAGCCGTGTCAGCAGCAGCTTCCGGGGCCGGAGCAGCGGCATCGGGAGCCGGAGCGGCAGGGGCTGCGGCATCAGGAGCCGGTGCACCCGGAGCCGGAGCAGCCGCATCAGGTGCCGGTGCGCCCGGGGCAGCAGGAGCGGCTGCATCAGGTGCCGGAGCAGCAGGAGCTGCGGCGTCAGGCGCTGCCTGCGGTGCAGCCGGAGCGGGCTGGGCAGCCGGGGCGTCCTGAGCAAGAGCAACGGCCGGCACGACCACACCTTGCGCCACGGCAAGCGTGACTGCCAGGGCCGGGGCGGCGAGAGCGGGAAGGCGGAACAGTCTCGTCATTAACTCCAAATCCTCTGAAAAAGAGCCCCTATCGAGAAGGACTCTGGCAGTGCCGCCCCGTTCTGGGGGGGAGCGGCTTGGTTTCTCACTATCCGGGGCGCGGAGGCTGCCTGCCCCCGTCCCCGCCGGGCGGAAAGATCCTGCGGACCCCTCACCCCATTCTCTATTTCCGGTCGGGGGAAACCTGACCGGTCCGCACTCAGTCGTCGCCCAGGGCGAAGTTGATGTGCAGGGTATGGTGATGCTCGACCACGGCCTGACCGTTGGTGACGGCGGGCTGGTAACGGGCCTTGCGAAGGAATTCCATCGCGGCTTCCACGAAGGCATGCCCACCGGAGGAGTTCAGCACCTGACAGTTGGACGGCTTGCCCGTCGTGTCGATGTCGCAGGCCACTGTCACACTACCCTCACGGTTTTCCTCGAGCATTTCCTCAGGGAAGACAGGCTTCGCACCGTTGATCGGCACAGCGCCAGCGGAGTGGTCAGGAACCGGCGGACCTACAGGCGCGGACGGCGTGGGCGGAGCCGAGACAGTCGCAGGCGGCATTGGTGCCGGCGGCTTCTCATGCGTCACCTGCTTGATCACGTGCTTCTGCGGCGGCGGCTGAATCTGGATCTTCGGCGGCGGAATATACGGCGGCGGCGGCGTCGTCATCTGCGGCGGCGGCGGTGGCGGCGGCGGCGGCGGTGGCTTCTTCGGTTCCGTGATGATCTTCGTCTTGATCGGCGGATGGAACTGTTCGACGATTTTCGAACCCAGACCATTCACCAAGGCGTAGATCACAACGACGTGGAAGAGCACAGCGATTGCGATGCCGACGATGTACTTCGTCGGGCGTCGCTCCTGCTCGGCGTAGTTCATCGGTTGTGTCACTCCAAACCCTCTGTCCTGTACCCCACACCTCTCTTGCGAGAGGGGCGGACCGACTTGAAATTATCGCAACCGCCCCATGCGACTTGCGTTCCGGTCAAGCGTCAGTTTGGCCGACACATCCCGAAATGTTTACCATGCTTCTGACGCATGGCTCCCGTGCAAATTGGGCAAAGGTAAGGCACTGCTGTCAAGTCAGTTTCGTTTCGTTCGTGCCGTTTTCCCGGAGCGCGTTGGTTTGCATACCAGCGACACGACACTTTGAGACACAGTGAAACGGAACATTAATTCACTGCAAGAGTAATATTTATGAAAGACGAAAAAAGGGGCTGAAAGTCTTGCGTAGCAAGAGATTCAGCCCCTTCCCCATAGCCCGGATTATTGAGCTGTGGCGCTTGCTTCCGAGCGCGTTGCACCCACGCGCTGTGCCAGAGCCGCAGACATGAAATCGTCCAGCGCTCCATCGAGAACTGCGTCTGGATTACCCTTTTCCACGCCTGTGCGCAGATCCTTCACCAACTGATACGGTGCCAGAACGTATGAGCGAATCTGGTGCCCCCAGCCGATATCGGTCTTGGCCGCCTCGGTCTGCGCCGCCGCCGCCTCGCGCTTCTGAAGCTCTGCTTCATACATGCGGGCCTTCAGCATCTGCATGGCTGTGGCACGGTTGCGGTGCTGCGAACGGTCGGTCTGACATGCCACCACGATTCCCGTCGGGATATGGGTGATGCGAATCGCCGAATCGGTCTTGTTGACGTGCTGCCCACCGGCGCCGGAAGCGCGGAAGGTATCGACCTTCAGATCGCTGTCATTGACCTCGATCTCGATCGTGTCATCCACCACCGGATAGACCCAGACAGAGGCAAACGACGTCTGACGGCGCGCAGCCGCATCGAAGGGCGAGATGCGCACCAGGCGATGCACACCGGCCTCTGTCTTGAGCCAGCCATAGGCATTGGCACCCGTCACCAGCAGCGTGGCGGATTTGATGCCCGCCTGTTCGCCTTCGCTGGTTTCCATGACCGTCACCTTGTAGCCACGCTGCTCTGCCCAGCGGGTGTACATGCGCAGCATCATCTCGGCCCAGTCCTGGGCCTCGGTGCCGCCAGCGCCTGCATTGACCTCGATATAGCAGTCATTGCTGTCCGCCTCGCCCGAGAGCAGGCTCTCGATCTGACGGGCATTGGCCTGCTCGGCCAGCTTGCGCAGGGTTGCCACGGCTTCGGCCACGGTGTCCTGATCCTGCTCTTCCTCGGCCAGTTCGACGAGTTCGAGCATATCGACGGTGTCGCGTTCGATCTTCTCGACGCCTTCGATCTGCGTCGCCAGAAGCGTGCGTTCACGCATCAGCTTCTGTGCAGCGTCGGCATCGTTCCAGAGGTCGGGGTCTTCTACGCGGTGATTGAGTTCCGCGAGTCGTGTCTGTGCTGCATCCCAGTCAAAGATGCCTCCTCAGCAGTGCCACCGACTGCTTGATCTGCTCCGATAGGGCCTCGGTTTCGGCCGACATTGTTCATGCTCCCAGAAAAGGTTTGTGCCTCAATAAAGCCCGCCCATGCCGATGTCACCCGGAGGTTGCGCATTGGGGGCCTGAAGTTTCTTGGGGGCGCCCGAATTCTCGCCATTGGGGTCGCTCGGACCCGCCTGGCTGGCCGCCCCGGCCATATCGGTTTCCGTATCGTACAGATCGGTCCCGGTATCGGCGGCTGTCAGCGCCTCGGTACCGGCACCGAAGCCATGCAGCGCGATGCTCATGCCTGGCACCTGATCGGCCTTGAACCCGTCGACCGCCATGAGGCGACCCGTGTCGTAGCGGGCCAGTGTCACGCCTTCGGGCACACGGAATTTGAGTTCGGGCCGCCCTTCAAGCGCGACCTTCATGAAGCGGTTCCAGATCGGACCGGCGATGCGCCCGCCGGTCTCGCTCTTGCCGAGGGATTGCGGCGTGTCGAAACCGACCCAGACGATCGTGACGATATCGGGCGTAAAACCGGCAAACCACGCATCGCGGAAATCCTGGCTGGTGCCGGTCTTGCCCGCGATCTCGCGCGTGATGCCCTGTCCTGCGATCGTGCCGGTGCCACGCTTGATGACATCCTGCATCATCGCCGTGATCTGATAGGTGCTCGCGGCGCTTGCGACCTGACGCCGGTTGTCCTGCAGATGCGGCACTTCCACACTGCCCGCCACGGGCTGGGTCACAGGCGGCTGCACAGGCCGGACCGGCGGCGTTGCCGGCGGCACAGCGGCATCGGGCGTGGCCGGAAGGGCGGGGGCAATGACAGCTGTCTGGTTGGGTGCCTGCATGGTGGTGCCAAGAGCCACGCCCTCGGGTTTCCAGAGCACGGTGCCGTCACGATCAAGCACGGCATCGATCAGCGACGGCGTAACGAGCTTGCCGCCATTGGCGATGGTCGCATAGGCCCCTGCTTCACGCAGCACCGTGGTCTCGACCGCGCCAAGAGCTGCTGGCAGCACATGCGGCATCTGGTCGACAAGACCGATGGAGATGGCCATGTCAGCCACGGATTTCATGCCCAGATGGGCGGCAAGACGAATGGTGACGAGGTTGCGGCTCTCACGCAGTGCGTCATGCAGCGTGGTCGGGCCCCAGTTATCCTCTTCGTAGTTTTTCGGGTGCCAGTCGCCATAGGAAACAGGGGCATCGTCGAATTTCTCCGACGGCGGAATCCCCTGCTCCATCGCATCGAGATAGACGAAGGGCTTGAAGGATGAGCCCGGCTGACGCAGTGCCTGCGTTGCGCGATTGAACTGCGACTCCTTGAAGGACCAGCCGCCCACCATGGCCAGAACACGCCCTGTGCGTGCATCGAGACTGACGAGAGCGCCCTCGACTTTTGGCACCTGACGCACCGCGACACGGCCTGATTCAGCCTGCGGCTCGATCATGATCACGTCGCCCGCCGCCAAAGCACCACCACTGCGCATCCAGCCAAGATCCTTCGGCAGGACCTGTCCTTCCTGTGCCTCGCCATGCGAAAGCCAGCCCACACGGCCCTGGGCGGGGTTGAGAACAACAGCAAGGCGCCACTGGTCGATCATGCCAGCAGGAGGCGTGATATCCTTGAGCGCCGTGGCCCAGCCTGCAATGGCGCCCGGATCATGCAGCTTCGTGACCGGACCGCGCCAGCGACTATGGCTGCGGTCATAGTCCATGAGGCCCTGCCGCAGGCTGAGCGTTGCTGCATCCTGAAGTTTGCGGTCGAGGCTGGTATGCACCTCAAGCCCGCCCTGCATGGCCCGGTCGGGGCCGTAGCGGTCTATGAGCTGGCGACGGACTTCGCTGCCGAACCATTCGGCATTGGGCAGAGGGCCAAAGCGCACCGCATCATGCGGGATGAGCGGCTCTTTCTGCCCGGCCTCTGCGGCCTCTCGCGTGATGGCATGAATTTCTGCCATCCGGTCGAGCACCCAGTTACGGCGTTCGATAGCCCGCTCGGGATGGCGATAGGGATTGTAGTTTGCGGGCGATTTCGGCAGTGCCCCCAGAAAGGCCGCTTCGGCATCGGTCAACTGGTCGAGCGGCTTGTTGAAATAGGTCTGTGCGGCCGCCGCAACGCCATAGGCGCCGTTACCGAGATAGATACCGTTGAGGTAGATCTCGAGAATCTTGTCCTTGCTGAGCGTCTGCTCGATACGCAGGGCGAGAAGCGCCTCTTTCTCCTTGCGCTCGAGGGTGCGCGCATTGCTGTTGAGCAGCATGTTGCGCGCCACCTGCTGCGTGATGGTCGAGGCCCCCAGGGCACGCTTGCTGCGATGCGTCAGGTTGGTCAGCTCGGCACGCAGGATCGCCAGCGGATCAAGACCGGCATGGGTATAGAAATTCTGGTCTTCCGGCGCGATGAAGGCGTTCTTCACGCGCTCTGGAATGGCGTTGATCGGGATATAGATCCGGCGCTCGGCGGCGAGCTCGGCCATGATCCGGTCATCAGACGTATAGATCCGGCTGACCGTGGGCGGCTGATAGGTCTTGAGCGTGTCGACACTCGGCAGGTCGGAAGCGATCTGCTCATACTGATGCCAGACAAAAAGCCCCGACCCGGCCACACCGACCAGCATGACGCCGACCGCAATGGCCAGACCCTGACGCCAGCGCCGGAAGCGTGGTCCGCGCGGCGGGCCATTACGCCCACCGCCGCGACGTCCGACCATTGGCGCAGTCGCTGAAGTGCCACCACCAGTCGCAGTGGAAAGCCACAGGGATGAGAACGTGTCGGATGAGAGGGCGGTAGAGGCACGGATCATGAGAATCGTTTAGCAGCCTTGAGGGAGCACGTCGCCCCCCGCAAACTTGGGGTAGGGCGACCATTATGGCACGGTTTCACCAAGGGACACGAGCGTCTCATCGCCTGCCGGGTTTCTTCGCGGGCTCTGCACCAACGACCCCAAATCCGCCTTTTTGATCTGCATCCGCGTTAGTGGCTCAAACCGCGTTGAGGTAGGACTGCGCCCCAGTCACTCCCTTCACATCCAGATATGGCCCCGCCTCAAGAAGCTCCAACGACAGAAGACGCAATTCGTCTCCCATGCTTTCCTCCAAAGAAAGAAAGCCCTCGCCATTTGTCCAACGCGATGTATTCCCCTCATAGGAATGCCAGCCGCAGATCTCGGAGGGCTCGAGATGCTGACGGCACTCGACAATTCGACCCGCAACGAATAGCAAAACCTGTCCAACACGCACACCAAGCGTCCGACGATCATCGACGAACGGGCCAATCACATCGCACGGGCGCGAAGCCCTCGAGCGAATAGAGACGAAGCGTGCCGAAGACGGCAGCAGAAATACATGCTTGGCCCCAGCCACACGCACGGCACGGATGATCTGCCCGCATTCCGTCTGCAAATAGAGATCCGCATCGGATACCGTTTTCGGGAGAAAACTCTCATTGCCATTTATGCGAGACGCAATCTTCCGGTAGATCGGTTCGACGAAAGCCCTGTCGGTGCCCAACGGTGCTGCTGCGTCCTTTACCCAGGTCTTGCGAGATATCTCGTGCGGAACAGATCCGGCCTGAGCGCCGAAGAGCGCACGGTTTCCAGTATCGAGATAGCTTTCCGACAACACGCCTTCAGCGATGACTATCGAATGATGGCGTGTTTCGAAATGGAAGAAATCATACGAGCTTTGCGAGCGGTCGTAACAGATCGTCTGGCCATTGACGAGCATGCGCGCCGGAATGAAACGACCGTCAATGTGGAGGCAGTGCTCGCTGGTGACATAGAGGTCACGAAGGGGCTGGTTATCGCCCAGCGCATTTTTACGAATACAAACGGGATATCCGGCATAATCATCGGATTTTTCCGTATCGACTTCGCAATGTCCTCGGCCCGTCCAGATAATTTCACGCAGCTCTTTCTTACCATCGACCACTGCGCTTATCAGATCGCCCACCCGCAGCATCTCGACAGGAACAACACCTTCCTGTGTCTCGATCCGCGTGCCCGCAAGGTAGCAGACAACAAGTGTGATGCCGTCATCGGTCTCAAGAACCGAGACACCTGTATTTTGGATACCCTGAACATTCAGGGTCAGGATACGACCGTCCTTGAGAATCAGCATCAAGACGTCGGTGCCCGTGATCACCGAGGCAATATCGCCCTTTACCAGACCAGCGATCTTGATCTGATCGGACAGGCTCTCGCTTGCGCCGTTAAAGCCTGTGATGAGCGTCGTGGGCATCGCCCCAGCAGAGAGCGTGACCGTCGCATAGCTGGTCCCGGCCAGGTTGACGGTTCCGCCTACCGGCCCGCTCAAATCTGCTGACGCCCCCTCCTGCAGCGACACGCTGCCTGCGATCAGCCCGCCGCTATTGACTGCAATCGTTGCGCCGGATGCCACAGTCTGGTTCTGGACCGATCCGGTCACAGTCTCGACAGACCCTACTCCAGCAACAGTCCCACCAATGATCGTGCCGGCATTCGACGTCAGGCCCGTCACCAGAGCGCCGGTTGCACAACTCACCGTCACACCCGAATCCATAGTGCAGTCTGTCAGTGTCGCACCTGACAGCGCACTAACCGTCACACTTGAGTAAAACGACCCACCGGATATGAGGGCGGTCGGTTGCATGGTCACCTTACCTGCCCCGAAGCCTTCATCCAGCGCTCGTCCACCACTCTCGAGAACAGTGACACAACTCAATGCCCATCCACCAGACAAGGCACCACCACTCTTCACTGTGATGTTCGCACTGAAGAAGTGAAGTTCGTTCATCATGCCTGAACTGATCACAAAGTTGGTGCCGGCCATCGTTTCTTCTCTTCCCAATTTTGGTATGGTTCTTATTGTTTTCACAAAAGAAACAGGGATAAGCCCGTTTTCAGCTGCACGAAAAATTTATATAGTTACTTTGATGTAATCAATTATCAAATTATTTTCGGTATCCTGTATCATCCAGATTCAGAAAATCGATAGAAATTATCGATTATTTTCAACTGCATTATCAATATATCTATTTTATTCTATCTTTCATTTTTCTGTATTTCTTTCTTGTATCTGTCATTGCCATCGTCCGAGATATAAAGATTCGTTCAACTGAGACGCGCCGGCGGAACCGGCTTTTCATGACAGGGCAGATCGATCTTTACGGCGCAGACATGCTCACAACGTCAATCTGCGAGTAGGCCGTCCCAAACGAGGAACACTCCTTCAAGCGCCTCGCGATAAGGTAGGTCAGCCTATAAAAGAATTGTTTTTATAGATTCACTATTGCAATACGAAATATAAGCATAAAATCTGAATTCGGGAGTCACGCAGGATAGCCCAAACTAGAGTGACTCGCTCCGTGGCTCTGACCAAGACATGCCATCTGCCTCGAAACTAGCTCCGATGACCTGTATAATATTCGGCGGACCTTCATCCACGATGTTGAAGTCTATACGACGCGTGGCGATAACGCCACACTAATCGCCCATGATGTCAGCCGGCCAGCGCCCGAGTCCATTCCGTCGCTCCGTCGAGCTTATAGGGCCCTGCCTGCAGCACTTCGAGCGTGAGGATGCGATCACTCTTTAGCTGGCACTCCGGAAGAAACAGGAAGCCATCCCCCGCAGTCCATCGGCAAGGGGATTCCTCCCGCTTATGCCAACCCGCCATTTCGTGTAAATCGAGATGGCTCTTTATCTCAGTAATATTGCCATCAGCAAAATAGAGGATCTGCCCTATTAAAACGCCAAGAGCGCGCCTATCATCGACAAAAGCACCATACACGTCACATGGGCGCGAAAATCGTGACCTGATCACAACGCTGTTTACCCCTACGGGAAGCTGGAACAGATGCCTGCAACCCGCCACGCGCAACGGCTTGATGAGATTTCCCTGATCGGTCTCGAGGCAGAGATCAGGGTCAAACGTGTGAGGCACCTCTGCTGCAGCTACGCCAGATCGGGCCACAAGCCTTCTGAAAATCGGTTCGATTTCGCAGCGAGTCGTGCATAAGGGAGCTGCAGCATCGTGCTCCCATGTCTTGCGCTCACTCAACGGATGCAATCTCGCCGATTGCACGTCAAAGATGTAACGATTTCCTGTGTCGAGATAGCTTTCTGAAAGAATACCGTCAGCAACGACGATAGAGTGCTCACGCGTTTCGAAGTGATAATAGGTATACTCAGTAACCGAGCGATCGTAGAATATGGTGCTCTCATTCACGAGCATACGCACCGGAACAAATTTTCCATCTATCAGCAGACAGTGATCGGCCGTGACGTGCATGTCACGGTCAGGAATCATCTCATCGATGGCTCCCTTTCGGATGCAGACCGGATATCCAGCACGGTCATCTTCCAGGGCAGAATTGACAGAGCAATGCCCCTGCCCTGTCCAGATCACTTCACGCAGAATGTCCTCATCCCCAGCACGCGCCAACACCATGTCACCGTTTTTAAGCAATTCAACTGCTTTACTACCGTCTGGCGTACGGATCATGGTACCTGCAAGATAACAGACTACGATCGCGAGACCATTTGACGTGTCCAGCAGCGAGTACCCGGAAGCCCCCACCCCTTGAATATTCAGGGTCATGGAAAAACCCGTTTTCATGGTCAGCGTGATCTTGTCTGTGCCGACAGAAACAGAAGCCACCTGACTCTTTGTCAGACCCGCGAGGTAAACCCGGTCAGACAGAGACGAATCCTGACCGTTAAAACCGGTAATGACTGTATGAGGCATAACAGAACCGGAGACGGTAATTTGAGTGTAGCCGCCCGCAGCCATATTAATGGTGCCCCCGACATTGCCGGTCAAAACAGCCGACCCTCCGGCCTGCACGGTGAATACTCCGTTGATGTCGCCACCATCGACCACCATTGTCGCCCCAGCGTTGATCGTCTGACCCGTGACCACACCCGCGACTATTCTCTCGACGGTTCCCGCCCCTGTCAGGACGCCACCATTAGTGAACCCACTATTGACGAGATTACCTGAGAGGGTTGCTCCGTTACAGTTAAGTGTCGAGCCAGGCCCCACAGTACCACCCGAGATGGCGACCCCATTCGCCGTGACCGTAGCCCCACCGGTGATGGTGCAACTCGTCATGCTTGCTCCAGGCTGAACATTGGCGATCCCTCCGGTGATGGTCTCGCCTCCCATATAGCCGCCAGCCTGGACAGTGGTGATGCAGTTGATCAATCCACCACCCACCAGAGCCCCTCCATTCAGGACTGTGACTGTCGCTCCGTTCCAATGGTAGCCGTTTGAAATTCCAGCAGAAATGATGACACTGACCATCGTTTTTCTTTCTTTTTGTTCAACCCCGAAGCTTCCGTTACCGGGCCCGCTAGTTTTGTAATAAACAAATAAATCACATAAAATTAGACAAATTGTATATTTTTCACAAATAATAGTGAGCGTATATCCCATTATTTCCTATGATGATTTCTATATAGAAGCTGGTAAATATCGTGTCCGACATTCTTTGGGGGTGGGGAAATATTTTTTTATATCCCCGGCATTGCTTTTCATAAATTTAATTCATAAATAACAGAAATATAGTAAAAATTAAAATATTCGTCTTGTGGTATTATATTGTATTTGCCGTTTTATATTTATAATTTATTTACAAAACCTCCTCACCAATCCCCCTCCCGCACCACCCAAATAAGTGATAAATATTGTATTATTATAGACTAAAAATCATAAGATATTCCTATTTATTATAGATGTATTGATAAATTTTATTACATCCCATTTTATTGTGTTTGTTTGCAAAGATAGAGCCATACACTCAAATGACAAACCCAGGTCGCGCGCCGCACGGGGCGCAACCCGGGTTAAATCCGGCTTCCGGATACAGCGATCCGATCAAACCGATGACCGAATCAGGAAGATGCCGCGCCCTGCACACCGACCTGAAGCATATAAAGGGCGCTGCCTGCGCACATCACGATATGGTCGCGCTTTGGCCCCGCAAATGTCAGGTTCGAGCACCCTTGCGGCAGACGGATACGCCCAAGCAAGACGCCTTGCGGGCTGAACACGAACACACCACACAAGCCGAGCGGGCCTGTCACACCGCACCACAGATTGCCGAATACATCGGCCCGGAATCCGTCAGGATTCATCTGGGCGCCATGAAAGCGCATATCTGCAAAGACGCGCCCGTTGGTCAGGCTGTCGCCCTGCACGTCGAACACATGAATAGCCTGATCGCCACCCTTCTTCTGACCGGGCCCGGCGGGGGTCGAGGCAATATAAAGCTTCTTGTAGTCGGGCGAGAAAGCCAGACCATTGGGGCAGGTCACGTCTTTTTCCATCAGCACGGCCTTGAGCGTGCCATCGGGGGCGAGACGGAACACATGGTCCTGCTGGCGTCTCACGCCACCAATCTCTCCAATCAGCTCCCGTCCGATCTTCCAGCGGATCTTGCCATCGGGATTGGTCGGGCCACCCGGTTCGTCCGCATGGCCTTCCGAGATGTTGGTCCCGTAACCCGGATCGGTGAACCAGATGCTGCCATCCGGATGCGGCACAACGTCATTGGGCGAATTCAGCCCCTTGCCCTCGAACTTGTCGGCAAGCACCGTCACACTGCCATCATGCTCGAAGCGGACGAGCCGACGGAAGAAATCCTCACAGGTGATCAGACGGCCCTGGAAATCGAAACAATTGCCGTTGGCGGCATAGCTATCCGGACGAAACTCCGTCACCTCGCCCGTTTCCCAGATATAACGCAGCGCCTTTGACTGAACGACGTCGCTGAAAACCAGATAACGCCCTTCGCTGCTCCAGGCGGGGCCTTCCGTCCAGTCACCCTTGTCGTAGATCCGACGGATGGGGGCAGCAAAATAGGTCAGATTGCTGAAAGACGGATCGAGCGCGATCACATCAGGGTCAGGAAAATAGGCCGGTCCCGCAGCAGCACCCCATTGGCGGGGCGGCTGGCTGATCACGTTGGGTGGTGTTGCCGTCGCCTCTGTCGCGGCACGGGCCGGCAGGGCAGCGCAGACGGCGCCACCCAGAGCCGTTGTCAGAAACCCTCTGCGGGCGAGGGGCATCTTGAGTTCCATCATGTGATCCTGTGAGCGTTACGGTTCCTGCTGTCGCGGCGGGAACGCCTGGCACCGTAATCCGGACGAGATGAGTTTTGTATCAAGTTATTGTCAGCTTGGGATTATGATCCGGACCGTCACTTCCATGCCGCATAACGGCCATGTGATGTGTTCATGAAAGTATTCCGACGCATTGACTCGGCGCCATCGGGCGGTGTCACCTTGCGCCATCAGGACCGCCTGCAAGATCAAGGACCCGAAGACTCATGACTGCTGTCAGCCCCCTCGCCGGCAAGACGCTGGATCCCTCCGCCCTCGCCGACATACCGGCACTCATCGGGGCCTATTACAACCGCAAGCCAGACCCGGCGATTGTAAGCCAGCGCGTGTCATTCGGCACCTCCGGTCATCGTGGGTCGTCACTGCATACGAGCTTCAACGAGAACCATATCCTCGCCATTTCAGAAGCGATCTGCCGCTATCGCAAGGACAAGGGAATTACGGGGCCACTTTTCATCGGCATCGACTCCCATGCCCTGTCAGACCCGGCACAGCGTTCGGCCATCGAGGTATTCGCCGCCCATGGCGTCGAGGTGCGTATCGACTGCAACAGTCGCTTCACCCCTACCCCGGTCGTTTCCCATGCCATCCTGACCTACAACAAGGGACGCAGCGAGGGGCTGGCCGATGGCGTAGTGATTACGCCTTCGCACAACCCGCCGGTCGATGGCGGCTTCAAATACAACCCGCCCCATGGTGGTCCGGCCGATACCGATATCACCAAGGTCATTCAGGATCAGGCCAATGCCTTCCTGACTGCCGGTCTCAAGGACGTGCATCGTCTGCCTTACGAAGAAGCCCGCAAGGCCGATTGTGTACGCGGCCATGACTTCATCACGCCTTATGTCGATGATCTGGGCGCGGTCATCGACATGGAGGCCATCCGCAATTCGACCATCCGCATCGGTATCGATCCGCTGGGTGGCGCGGCGCTGGATTACTGGCCTGCCATCATCGCGCGCTACGACCTCAAGGCCACGATCGTCAGCATGGAGCTCGATCCGGCATTCGGGTTCATGACCGCAGACTGGGACGGTCAGATCCGTATGGACTGTTCCTCACCCTATGCCATGGCCCGTCTGATCGGCATGGGCTCGCAATTCGATGTCGCCTTCGCCACCGATACGGATGCCGATCGTCACGGTATCGTCTCGCGCCCCGACGGGCTGATGAACCCAAACCATTATCTCGCCGTCGCAATCTGGTATCTCTTCACCCAGCGCAAGGGCTGGGGAGCGAACGCGAAGATCGGCAAGACGCTGGTCAGCTCGGCGCTGATCGACCGCGTCGCGAAAAAGATCGGCCGCGAAGTGGTTGAAGTCCCTGTTGGATTCAAATGGTTTGTCGACGGGCTGTATGACGGCACGCTCGGTTTCGGTGGCGAAGAGAGCGCGGGCGCATCCTTCCTGCGTCGTGACGGTGGCGTGTGGTCGACTGACAAGGATGGTCTGATTCTGGGTCTGCTGGCCGCAGAAATCACCGCCGTAACCGGCAAGACCCCGGCAGAGCACTACCATGCCCTGACCGCCGAACTGGGGGCGCCTTTCTATCAGCGCATCGATGCGGCTGCGAATGCAGAGCAGAAAGCCATTCTGTCGAAGCTCACCCCGGAAAAGCTTTCCATGACGCATCTGGCAGGCGACGCCGTGACGGCAACCCTGACCCGCGCACCGGGCAATGACGCCGCTATTGGCGGCCTGAAGGTCACGACCGATAATGGCTGGTTTGCAGCCCGCCCCTCAGGCACGGAAGATGTCTACAAGATCTATGCAGAAAGCTTCGTCAGCGAGGCCCATCTGAAGCAGATCCAGCAGGATGCCCAGACCGCTATTTCGGCCCTGTTCAACGCCTGAAGACAAGAAATCCTCTCCTTTTCGGGAGAGGGTTTCAAACAAACCGGCTTGGACACCATCCCTGTTGTCCGGTTGCCCCGAAGGACAGAAAATCCGGCCTTACCGAATTTTACTGCGGTTTGGACGCGTGGCGGGAAAAGGGGATTATTCTCCAGATTAGCCCGTCGCGCATGACAACACCGTGCCAGAGGGCAGCACCGATATGCAGGGCTATAAGGGCGGCAAAACCCCATCCGGCCCAGTGATGGACGAGACGCAGCGGATCCTCAAAGCGACCATCCGCCGATAATGGCAGAAGCGGCCAGTCAAACAGACCGAACATGCTGAGTGGCAGAGCCAGCGATGAAGCTGATGCCAGCGCCCACCCGCTGAGCGGCGACAGAACCTGTCCGGCATAGAGCAGAGCATGAGTCATTGAGGCGATATGGCGCATCAATGCCGTTTCTGAGGCTGGCAGAACAGGTGGCTTGTGACGCAGACGCCAGACCACCCGCAGCACAACCAGAACCAGGGTGATCATGCCCAGAGCCCTATGGGTCTGGAACAGGGAAAACGTGACCATGTCATCAAGGGTCACGTGATCCATTGTCAGGCCAAGGCCGATCTGTACCAGAACAAGAGCGGCAATCAGCCAATGCAGCAGGCTTGCTACACGCGTGTAGCGCTGTGTCCCTGTGCTTGTATCAGACCCGGCCATGGCATCCGCTCTCAGGAGTGATCGAGCTGAGCGAAAAGCTGATCAAAGCGGATCTTCGCCGCACCCGGTTGTGAAACGGCCTTGGCTGCGGCCTCATTCACCGGCTTGTCCACCACGACCATCCCGACCATGCCCAGGAAATAATGCGGCAGGCATTTATAACCATAGAGACCCGGCTTGGAGAACGTTACGCTGAGATCGTGACCCATCTGACCGGCAAAGGGGGTGGCCCCGTCAGGGATCATGCCGGTGATGGACTGGGCGTTATGCCCCGGATCGCTGGCAATGAAATGCACCGTATCACCGGGCTGGATATGCACGATGGCGGGTTCGAAGCCCCGGCCGCCGTTGGCTGTGTGAGACAGCATCTTCACTTCTACCGTCGCAGCCTGAGCGGCGAGAGGCATCATGGCGGCGCAGAGCGCCAGAGCACGTATCATTCTGGACATGGTCTACTCTCCTGACCCGCCAGCACCATGGTGCTGGCGGGAATCTGCTTCGTCAGAAGCTCAGTTGCGATGCAGATCGAAGCGATCGAGCGTCATCACCTTGGTCCAGGCCTTGGCGAAATCGGTCACGAACTTGGCCTGTGCATCATCAGACGCATAGACTTCAGCCACGGCCCGCAATTCGGAGCTGGCACCGAAGACCAGATCGACAGACGAGGCCGTCCAGCGCTGCTTGTTCGTCTCGCGATCAAACCCGTCATAGACACCAGGCTGAGAAGCCGACTTCTCCCAACGCGTCGACATGTCGAGCAGGTTGACAAAGAAGTCGTTGCTCAGTGCGCCGGGGCGGGTCGTCAGAACACCCTGCTCTGAATGCGCCGTGTTGATATCCAGCACACGCAGACCACCCAGCAGCACCGTCATTTCAGGCACTGTCAGATCGAGATTACCCGCACGATCGACCAGCATTTCGGTGGGAGACTTCTCATCCTGCTCCGCACGATAGTAGTTGCGGAAAGCATCGGCGCTCAGCTCCAGCAGGGCGAAGCTCTGCTTGTCGGTCTGCTCCGGCCCGGCATCCACACGACCCGGTGCGAAAGGCAGGTCAAGGCTGACACCAGCCTTCTTGGCGGCCTGTTCGACACCGACATTGCCGGCCAGCACGATCACATCGGCCAGCGAGACCTTGCGACCATGATGGTTGGCACTGTTGAAGCGCTTCTGCACGGCCTCGAGCTTCGGCAGAACGATTTTCAGATCGGCCGGATCATTAACAGCCCAGTCATTCTCGGGTGCCAGACGGATACGGGCACCATTGGCACCACCACGATGGTCGGAGGTGCGGAACGACGCGGCAGAAGCCCATGCGGTCTTGATCAGGTCACGCTCGGAGATACCCGAAGAGGCGATGGCCTTCTTCAGCTCGCGGATATCGACCTGATTGATCGTTGCCCCCTGCGCAGCGGGAAGCGGGTCCTGCCACAGGAAATCGGCAGCCGGGACTTCAGGTCCGAAGTAGCGCGATTTCGGCCCCAGATCACGATGCGTCAGCTTGAACCAGGCATGGGCAAAAGCATCGGCAAACTGCTCGGGATGAGCCGCCCAGCGTGTGATGATCTCGTGATAGGACGGATCGGTCTTGAGCGCGATATCGGTCGTGAACATCATGAGCGGATGCGCCTTGTTCGGGTCGCTGGCGTCCGGCACGATGTTTTCCGCATCCTTGGGCATCCACTGGATGGCACCAGCGGGGCTCTTGGTCTTGACCCACTCATGGCCCAGCAGATTGTCGAGATACTGCGAGGTGAAGTGGATCGGATCAGCCGACCATGCGCCTTCAAGACCGCTGGTGATGGCGTCGGTCGCCTTCAGCTTGCCCTGCACGCAGTGATTGGCCCAGCCGAGGCCCTGCTGCTCGACCGGTGCGGCAGCCGGTGCAACACCGACGCATTTCGTGGCCGAAGCGGCACCATGAGCCTTGCCGAAGGTATGACCCCCAGCGATCAGCGCCACAGTCTCTTCGTCATTCATGGCCATACGGCCGAAAGCAAGGCGGATCATCTGAGCAGCCGCTGCCGGATCAGGCACGCCATTCGGGCCTTCCGGGTTGACGTAGATCAGACCCTTGGTGGTGGAGGCCAGAGGCTTGGGCAGATGGCCGCCGGGCTCGACGCTAGACTTCTTGATCTGCGAGTCCACGTTCGATGCGCCGAACTGGGTGCCGGGGCCCCAGTAGACCAGCTCTGATTCCCAGTCATCGGCACGACCACCGGCAAAACCGAGTGTCTTGAAGCCCATGGATTCGAGGGCGACGTTACCCGTCAGCACCATCAGATCGCCCCAGGACAGGTCACGGCCGTATTTCTTCTTCACCGGCCAGAGCAGGCGACGCGCCTTGTCCAGGCTTGCATTGTCGGGCCAGCTGTTCAGCTGCTCGAAGCGCTGCTCGCCACCTTCCTCACCGCCGCGACCATCCATGGCGCGATAGGTGCCAGCGGCATGCCAGGCCATACGCACGAAGAACGGTGCATAGGTGCCGTAATCTGCAGGCCACCAGGGCTGCGACTGGGTAAGGGTCTTGCGGATGTCAGCCTTGACTGCGTTCAGATCCAGCTTCTGGAAAGCACGCGGATAATCGAAATCGCCGCCATAGGGGTTCGATTCTGCTGCATGCAGACGCAGCGGTGCCAGGCTGAGGCGGGTCGGCCAATAGAACTCATGGGGCTTCTCGATGCCGTCTGCGCGGGCTGAAGAAGGCAGCGTGGTCAATGTGGTGGAAGCGATCAGCGCTGCCATCCCGAACTTCAGAAGCTTCATTTCATTACTCCCTGAGTATTTTCCATGACCCCCCAGATTTTGAGGATCATTATTGTGGTTCCCGGTTTATTTTCAGTATTGTTATTTATCAAACCGATTGTAATTATATCTCTTATAGGAAAAACCCCACTTCACAGCGGCGTCCTACCACCCCGGCTGACCGATCAGCCGGGAGAAAACAGCGGCTGGCGTGTCCCGGCGCAGCATGGCGCCCATTTCGGCTCCGAGCGCCGACGCCTCTTCCGGCAGACCGGCAATCTCTCGCCGCACCACGACGCTGCCATCTTCGGCAGCGATCAGCCCGTGCAGGACCAGACGCCCGTTCTCGAACTTGGCAAAGCCGCCAATGGGCGTGCGGCATGACCCGTCAAGCACCTCGAGCAAGGCGCGCTCTGCCGTTGCTGCCAGACGGGTTGCCGGATCTTCGATTGCCGTCATGAGCTTGCGCAGCCCGGTGTCGCGGCGACGCAGGGTGATACCGATAATGCCCTGCCCGCAGGCGGGGAGCATGTCATCGGGCTCGAAAACCACATCAGCCCGCGCGGCCATGCCCAGACGGTTCAGCCCGGCAAGAGCCAGCAACGTGGCATCGCATGCCCCCTCTTCAAGCTTGCGCAGCCGCGTCTGCACATTGCCCCGTATGAGGCAGAATCGTAGATCGGGTCTTCTGGCAAGAATCTGCGCCTGACGTCTGACAGAGGCACATCCGATAACGGCTCCTTTCGGCAGGCAATCCAGCGGGTCCTGACCTGGCTGCACGGCATTTCGATCACGCAGCACAAGAGCATCACGCGGGTCTTCACGCCTGAGCGTGCAGTCCAGCACCAGATCATCGGGCAAAAAGGTTTCCAGATCCTTGAGGCTGTGAACGGCAAAATCGATCTCGCCAGCGCGCAGGGCTTCGTGGATCTCTTTCGAAAAAAGCCCCTTCCCCCCGATTTCGGCCAGTCGCCTGACCTGATCGCGGTCGCCTTTCGTCGAGATTCGGCGCTCCTGCAGGGAGCCGAATATTTCCAGAAGCGGAAAGGTCTCACCCAGCTGCGCCATGAAGCTGCGTGCCTGAACAAGCGCAAGAGGCGATGCCCGCGTACCGACACGAAGCTCGCGCCCGAAGACCGGATGCGGCAATGGCAGCGACGACGACAGGGTCGCGGCAAAATTCAGATCGGTCATCAGGGAGGAGGCGGGCAGGATCGTCATGCGCCAAGCCTTACCGCCCCGGTTATTCAAGGTGTAATTGTTTGTCCTGCGCTCAGTAACAGGATTTACCTGTCAACGCCGCGCCAATCTGCCGCCAGACATTGGCTGCTGCCTCCTTCTGTAGCGGATTCTGCCTCGTGTCTTCTTCGCAACAAGTTACGCCGAAGTGACTGTTGTGCAGGGCTGGAAAGGCACCAATGACTTTTATTAATAATGATTCTCATTATCAATAATGGGGTATTCATCGAAAGGCCCCTCTCCAATGCCCCCCTGTCCTGCTGTTCTGTCACGAGGCCGGAATATCCCGGTAGCCGGAACCCTGCTGCTTGCCCTGGTGAGTGGCGCTTTCTGTCTTCCCGATACGGCGCAGGCCGAAGACGAGAACAGGAAAACGGCTTCCACCTCACAGCAAGGCAGCAAAAAAGAAGCGCCACGCAATAATGACAGCGGAAACCCGACCGAGACGATCGTGGTTGTTGGCGACAAGCTCGACCACCTGAAGAACACGAACAGCGCAGTAACGGTCCTGCGTCATCTCGACGCAAGCGAATACCGATCGCTTTATGACGTGGTCAATCGCGTGCCCAACATGATCGGTAATGCTGCTGATATTCCGACCATACGTGGCGTGACGGGCTCTGGCGCTGCGGGTGGTATTTTCAGCCTGATGTCAGGCAGTCGCCCCAGAACGGCAACCATTATCGATGGCCTGCCCGAAACCTATTCAGGCCAGCGTTATGTCGATGCCGGAACCTGGGATATGGATCAGGTCAGCGTGCTGCGCGGCCCTCAGGCCACGACACAGGGCCGAAACGCCATAGGGGGTGCCATCACGCTGAATTCCAAAGCACCGACGCAGTACTGGCAGGCTGGCGTCAGGGGCGGTTATGAAAGCGCAGGCAGCAAAGGGGTCTTTGCCGGGCTGCTATCCGGCCCGATCATCAAGGATGAGCTGGCTTTTCGCCTCACGACAGACGGCGTGCGCGGCGACAGCTACATCCGCTATCCGGGAAGTGGTTGGCCGTTCAATCCGCATGAAGTGAGTCAGACCTCGATACGCGGCAAGCTGCTCTGGACACCGAAGATCCTGCCTGCTCTCAAGGTCACGCTCATGGGCTGGCACCGCGAACAGCACGGTGAATATCTCTACACCGCTACGGGCCCCGACCTGTTTCGCTATCACTTCGATAATGCGGATATGAACACGCGCATCTCGGATTCGAGCATCGATCAGGCAAGCCTGCGCGCCAGTTACCGGATCTCTCCTTCCCTGACCAATGAACTGACCTATGGCCATGTCTGGTATGACGCGCTGTTCCATCAGGGTAACGCCATCGGCAGCGCCAACAGCCTTGGCCATCTGGCCCTGCGCGAGCAGAACAATACGGTCGAGGACAGGCTCGTTCTTGCCCCGGCGCAGAGTCGTTTCAACGGTGTCGCCGGGTTCTATTATTTCAACCGCGACCAGAATATCCGATCGGATATGGGCGTGAATGGCCCTGATGCCGAACGCACCTATGCAGGCTATGTCGACGGAACCCTTCATCTTGTCGGCGGGCTGAGCCTGATTGCGGGCGCGCGCGTCGAACGAGAGGAGCAGGCACGCAATGTTGCCCTCTCATGGGGCAAGGTCGCGCTCAATGCCGGAACGACCATGTTCCTGCCAAAAGGCGGGTTGAGCTACAGCTTCACCCCGGTAACCAGTGCAAGTTTTACCGTACGACGCGGCTACAACCCGGGCGGTGGGGCCATCGACTGGGACAACGGCACCTATTATCAGTACGGGAAGGAAACGGTGACGACCTATGAGCTTGGCGGCCATACCGAACTGCTGGACCGCAAGCTGAGCCTGAACACCAATCTGTTTTACAATGATTATCACGACTATCAGGATCTGCTGAACTATACCTTCGTCAATATCCCGCATGGGCGCAGTCTGGGTCTTGAGCTCGAGGCGATTTACCACGTCACGAAAACCCTCGAGTTTTTCGGCGGACTTGGCCTTCTGGACACCAAGATTCTTGATGCCCCTGCGGCCTATCATTCAGTCGAGGGTAAGAAATTCAGCAATGCCCCCTCGGCAACACTCAATATCGGTGTCGAGAAAAGCTTCAGAAACGGCCTGTTCATGGGGGCGATTTTCAACCGCGTCGGCAGCTATACCTCGCAGGTGGAAAGCGGCACGGGGCTGGTAGCGGGAGACTATAATGTGCTCAATGCCCATATAGGTTATCGCACGCGTCATTATACGATCCGGTTCTACAGCAAGAACCTGACCAACGAAAATATCCTGTTCAGCGGACGCACCAACTGGGCTGGCCTTCAGGCCCAGATCGGCCAGCCGCGCGCCTTCGGCTTTACAATCGACGGGCGGCTCTGACCCGCCGCTGACACTACCCGCCCTGATCCTGCCCGCCCTGCCATAGCAGGGCGGAATTGGTCATGACTCGGCCAGTGCGCCACTCAATCCGGTATGGCGATTGCTTCTTGCACGATTGCGCAGGGCTTTTTCGAGATGCACCAGATGGTCCTGCGTGATGCGTATGGCCTCTTCCCGATCTCCGCGCTCCATGGCCGAAATCAGCTCACCATGATCGTTGCAGGAATGCTGGGCGTCTTCTTCCGATTGATACAGGGCAGAAATCAGCACGGTGCGCGCCGTCAGATTTTCCAGAATATCGGCCAGAACCGAATTACCCAGCACATCGGCCATATGCACATGAAAATGGCCGAGCAGATAGGAGCGCCTCGCCAGATCCTGTCCGGCAATAGCCCCTTGCTGGGCCTCGTGATGCGCCCGCAACCGCGCGATGGCTTCTGGCGAGACGAGCGCGTGATCCATGATCAGCCCTGTCTCGACCGCACGTCTGGCCTCGATGATTTCACGCGCTTCAGCCACGGTCGGTTCGATGACGAACCAGCCGCGACGCGGTGAGACATCGACCAGCCCACGACTGCTGAGGCGTATCATCGCCTCGCGCACCAGCGTGCGCGACACCCCGAAGATCTCGCCGACCTCTTTCTCGCCAAAGCGCTCGCCTGGGGCGATTCGGCCTGAAAGCACGGCGTGAATGATACGCTCCTCGATCACGAGGCCGCTGGCACGTTCCGGGTCGAGTTTCTGATGCTGCATGAGTGTTTTATGCGCTGGGGAAAGACCCAAGGCAAGCGGGTTGCATCGTATCGGACCAGCAACAGTCAGACGCGGTTTTCACAAATTTTTCATTTCGTTGTGGAACTGTTCCAGTTTGTATTCTAGTTAGTATACAAGTCCTGCCCATACGAGAAATATCGCTGTCGGAGCCGTCCATGCCCCCCAAGAAGAGCCATCGCCCCTCGCGCATGATGTCCTGTCGGACAGTTCTGCTCGTCTCCACCATTGTGGCGTCGCCGTTTCTTCTTTCTGGCGCGACGGCGCAGGCCGCCTCTGCCTCAACGCACACAAAGACCGCGACACATGGCAAGGCCCGCTCTCATGCGCCGCTCAATGGCGGCAGCGAAACGGTTCAGGTTGCCGCCCGTCGCGGCGTAACCAGCGCCGGCCAGCACAACGCCCATTCCGAAACCATCCTGTCGCGTCAGGAGTTGCAGAATCGCAACGTTCGGCAGTTGACCGATATCGTGCGTGTTGCTCCCAACCTAACCATTCAGCCGAGCTTTGGCAGCGCTGCCCTCAATTTTGCCCTGCGCGGCGTCGGGCTGATGGATTTTACCCAGAACAACACGCCCTCGGTCATGCCTTATGTCGATGGCGTCGCTTATCCGGTCAGCATCATGACCACTGGCATGCTGTTCGATATGGATGATATCTCGGTCGCTCCCGGTGCCTCGGGCTTCACCCATGGTCAGTCAACCACGGGCGGCGAGATCAATTTTCACACGGGCGATCCGACACAGACATTCCACGCAGGCCTGACCGAGGATATCGCAAGCTACGGCCGCAATCGTGTCGAAGGGTTTGTCTCCGGCCCACTCTCACGCAGCGTCTCCTATCGTATTGCAGGGCAATCGCTCACGGGAGGCGGTTTCCAGCATAACGGCCAGGGCGTCGGTTATGGCAACAGCAATATCGGCGCATTGCGTGGCAAGCTGCGCTGGCAAATTGACGAGACCTCACGCCTTGATATTGGCGGCCACTGGACGACCGACCAGTCTGAATCGTCATCAGGGCATAATCTCTACAACGCCTATGGCGTGCCGGTCACGAACGACATCTATCAGACCGCCTGGGGCCTGGACCCGCGCTTTGCCAAGATTATCGGCATCAATGCCAACAACCCGAAGCCGCGTGAGGACAATCTCTTCTGGGGCGCGAATATCCGCTACACCAAAGACTTCAGCTGGGCGCGTCTGTGGACGCAAAGCGCCTATGAAATGGTCGATGAACACGAACTGACCAACCAGACCAACTCGGTTCTGTCTTACGGCAACATGTTCCGCAACAACCAGACCAATGTGTTCTCTCAGGAGATCAAGCTGGAATCACGCGACCCGAAGGCGCGCCTCCACTGGGAAACGGGGATGTATTACAGCCGCGCCCGCATGGCCCAGAGCTTCTGGTATGACAGCTCCGACCGGCCCGGCACCACGCCGCTGAACGAAACCTCGTATCGTCAGAACCAGCAGAATTTCAACCAGTATGTGCAGCTCAGCTACCGCATACTGCCCAAGCTCACCCTGATCGGGGCCATCAATCACGAATCAGACGATCGACAGATGCTCAATCTGACGAGCACCAACGTCAATCTCAACACGGGCCTTGCCACAGCACAGACCAATTTCGGCAGCGCCGGTGCCCTGACCAACCAGTTTGGCGGGCGTGTTGGCCTGCAATATCAGGTAACCCCCAATATCATGGGCTATGCCATCTTCTCGAAAGGCTTCAAGCCTGGTGGTTTCTCGGCCAATATCACGCAAAACGCCAACCAGCTTCGCCCCTTCAAGCCTGAATCCGTGCTGACCTATGAGGGTGGTTTCAAGTCGATGCTGTTCGACCGTCGCCTGCGCTTCAACGCGGCCGGTTTCTATTATGATTATCGCGACCAGCAGCTTCTGGGCAGCATTCTGGTGCCCCCCTATGGCGTGCTCGGTGGCTATGTGAACGCGCCCCGCTCCTATATCTACGGCGCTGAATTCGACATCGAGGCGCATCCGTTTCATGGCCTGACGCTCACGCAGAATTTCGGCTACCAGAACGGTGTCTACACCCAGTTCCAGAGCCTGAACCGCAGCGCCACGACCGCCCAATTTGCTTCCACGGGTGTCTGGTCGCCCGTCTATACGAATTACAACGGCTATAATATGGGGCTGGCCAATCTCACCCTGTCCGGAGCTGCGGTCTATACCTGGCCCATGTTCCGCGATTATCGCATGACCTTCGATGTCGACTATAATTATCGCGGTGCCCAGACACAGCCCCAGCATATTGGCGATGGCGGCATCTATCGGGCCCCTGCCTATTTCCTGGTCAACTCCTTCCTGACCTTCGCCGCGCCCAAGCAACACTGGTCGCTGACCGTCTATGGCCAGAACCTTGCCGACCGCCGCTACTGGCTGTCCGGCGGGACACAGGCCACCTTCTACGGCGTCATTCCCGGCCTGCCCCGTTTTGTTGGCGCGAAAATCAACGTAACCTATTGATCGCACGACCCGACCGCCCTTATGGCGGGGCCTGATCCGGCCCCGCCTTTCTGACTGGAGAGCCGATTTGAGCGCCCATGACCTGAAGAAATCCGCCCGCTATCGCCCCGGCATTTTCATTCAGGTCATCATTGCCACCATAGGCGGGATTCTGATCGGGCTTTTCGCCCCTCATCTTGCCCATCAATGCCGCTGGCTGACCGATCTTTTCCTTCGCCTCATCCTCATGATCGTGGGGCCGCTTCTGTTCTGCATCGTCGTGAGCGGCATTACCGGCGCGGGGTCGCTCGGTGCGGTGGGCAAGCTGGGTAGCCGGGCCCTGATCTATTTCGAGGCCATGACTACGCTGGTTCTGCTGCTCTCGGTCGGGGCCGCGCTGCTGCTGCATCCGGGGCGCGGCATGAGCTATACGCCCAGCCCCGAAGACGCGCGGGCGGTGGCGAGTTATGCTGCCAATGCCCATGCCCTGCATGGCCAGGGGGTCACGGGGTTCATTCTCAACCTTATTCCCCGCTCGCCTGTTGCCGCCTTTGCCGAAGGCAATATTCTCCAGATCCTGTTCTTTGCCGTGCTTCTGGGCTGCTGCCTGTCGCGACTGGGCGAGGCTGGCGCACCTATCACGAAGCTGATCGAGAGTTTCTCGTCCCTTTTTTCGCGCATGATGCGCGTCATCATCGCCACGGCCCCGCTTGGCGTTTTCGGAGCGGTCTCGACCACGGTGGCGGAATACGGGCTGGATGCCATCGACCATCTGGCCCTGTTCGTCATTCTCTATTTCGGCGCCATTGCTGTTTTCATCATCGTTATACTTGGCGGGCTGCTTCAGCTTTGCGGCGTCAACCCGCTGCGCTTTGCGCGCTATTTTCGAGAAGAGATCCTGATCGTCACGGCCACGACCAGTTCCGATTCCGTCCTGCCAAGCATCATGACCAAGCTCGAGGCGATGGGCATTTCGCGTCAGGTCGTGGGGCTGGTCGTGCCTGCAGGCTATTCGCTCAACCTCGATGCGCTCTCGATCTATCTAGGATTTGCCGTCGTCTTTCTGGCTGAAGTAACGCACACACCACTCACCCTCACACAGATCCTCTCGATGCTGGCCACGGCGCTCATCACGTCGAAAGGGGCGCATGGCGTGCCGGGCATTGCCATTGTTGTGCTGGCCGCCACCATGGCCGCTGCTCCCTCCATTCCGCTTTCGAGCCTCGTTCTGCTAATCGCCGTTGACTGGTTCAGCGGTATTGCACGCGCCGTCGGCAATCTGGCCGGGAATTGCGTTGCGCCTGTTGTTCTTGCAGCATGGCAAGGCGCACTCGACCGCGAACGGGCACGGAAGATGCTCGGCTCCCAATAACCGCTGAAAACGGATTTTCCATGAACGACGCCATACGCTATCCGGCCGCTCTGCTTGCCGAAGCCTGCCAGTCCAGGCTCGTTGCCGCAGATGCCTTGCCTGAAGACGCCGCCGAAACCGTGCGGGCCCTGATGCATGCGTCATGCCTTGGGACAGACAGCCACGGCGTGAGACTGATCGGCTATTATGTTGACATGCTCAACAATGGCGGTGTGAACAAGCGCCCGCTGCGCCGCTTCGAACAGACAGCCCCGGCGACTGGGCGACTCGACGCCGATTATGGCCTTGCCCATGCCTCCTCCTATCGCGCCATGAATGAGGCCGTCGCTCTGGCCCGCCATGCCGGAATCGGTGCCGTGACCGTGCATCATTCGACCCATTACGGCGCAGGTGGCGCCTATGCGTTGGCAGCTGCCGAACAGGGTTTCGTCTCGCTCGTGCTCAGCAATTCAGACCCCGCCGTGGCTCTGGCGGGAGGGCGGGCGCCCTTTCATGGCACAAACCCCATTGCCATGGGCGCACCGGTACGCAACCGCCAGCCATGGCTGCTCGACATGGCCACGTCATCCATCCCCTTCAACCGCGTGAAGCTGTATCGCAGCCTTGGCCTGCCCCTTCCGCCGGAAGTGGCTCTGAACGAGGAAGGCCACCCGACACTCGACGCCATGCAGGCGCGGTTTCTTCAACCGCTTGGCGGCATGGCCTATGGCCATAAAGGGGCAGCGCTTGCGGGCATGGTGACGATTCTCTCTGCCATTCTTGCCGGGGCCGACCCTGACCCCGTCATGATCTCGACCGCCGAGGCGCAGAAAGGCCCGAAGCCACAAAATGTCGGTCACATCATGGTGGCCTTCGATCCGGCCCGCTTCATCGGCCAGGAGGCTTTTGAAGCGGAAATGGAGCGCTATCTCGATGTGCTTCGCAATTCTCCCCCGGCTGAAGCCGATGTGCCTGTCTGTGCACCCGGTGACAAGGAGTGGGAAGAAGCGAGCAAACGCGCGGAACTCGGTATTCCTGTCGATCCGGACACGGCGCAGTTTCTCGGCCTCTAGCCGCACCGCAACCGGCTCGCCCCCTGGCGAGCCGGACAAGGGGCAGAAAGCCATTTGCCTGACTGTGTCCGAAACGGGCCTTCAAAGGACCGTCAGTTCAGCACCGCCGGCCCGGAAAAGACCCGGATAGAGTTAATTCCTGTGATTCTAAACCACGCAATATTATTTTTTTTATAAAAACGTTAATTGCTTAATTTGTTGTATTATCTGTTTGCATAATCCTTTTTCCTTCGCACAATCTCCCGAATATAAATAATCAAAAAGAGAGAACCGGACGATGGCCCAAAAAGGTGTAATCCAGACCGACGATACCATCACCGTCACTGACGCTTACGATACTGTCTATGTGCAGGCGAGCTTTCTGCAGGCTGGTGGCACGCTCAATGTTGAAAATGCTTCTCACGTCCTGATCATCAACGATCTCGGGGCAAGCCCGGCCTATCTCACAGCTGGCCAGATCAACATTCAGGGCAATGCCTATGTCGAAAGCCAGGTCATCATGGCCAGCAACAGCGTCTCGGTGAATTTCTCGGGTGATTACAGCATTCTCCAATATGCGGCGGGTCAGTTCACCTCTGGCCTGACTGCTTACCCGACTGTTTCAGGCTTCAATGAGACATCGAAAATCATGATGTCGGATTTTCCGGCTGGCACCTATCGCATCGGGCTTACCGGCGCGTCGGGCGGTAGCGCGGCAACCCGGCTGGAGTTCTATTCAAATGTCTCCCCCGGCGCATCCCTTTCGATTCCTTTTGGCACAACGATCACCTCCAATTATGCTACCGCCCCTCATGGGGAACCAAACGGCACGGCCTCTTTTGCGGTGACACAGTGCTTTCTGGCGGGGAGTCTGATCGAGACGGTTCTGGGCAGCGTCGCTGTCGAAGATCTGCGTATCGGTAGCCAGGTGCGCGTGTTCGGCGATCAGCAAGACACGTCTCGCATGGTGATCTGGACCGGCCGCAGAACCATTCTCTCTGCCGAAGAGGGCTATCCGGTACGGATCAAAAAAGACGCCTTTGCGCCGAATGAACCGTCTGCCGATCTTCTGATCACGGGTGAGCATTGCCTGTGCATCGACAACGCCTTCGTGCCTGTACGCATGCTGGTGAACGGACAGTCGATTGTGCTCGATACGCAGACACCGTCCTATGAGGTGTTTCATATCGAACTCGCCCGTCATTCCATCATCAGGGCCAACAACCTTCTCTGCGAAAGCTATCTGGATACGGGCACCAAGGAGAATTTCACGAGCGTTTCCGGGTCGGACTCCCTTGTGGCCCTGCATATTCCGCAGCAGAAAACCTGGGGCAATGACAGCGCCCTCCCCCTGCGCACAGAGAGAGCGTTTGTCGAACCGATTTATCGTGGTCTCTGCGACCGCGCGCAGGCTCTTGGTATGGCCGCCGAGATGCCTGTTGTCGCAGCGACAGAAGAAGCCGGCATCCATCTGGTCACCGACAAGGGCGAAAAAATCTCCTCAGACCGGATCAGCGACAAACATCACATCTTCGTTCTACCGCCCGAAATATCCTTCGTGGATCTCGTGACGCGCACCGGCAAACCATCGGAAATGATCGGTCCGTTTGTCGATGATCGCCGCGCACTGGGTGTTCTGGTCGGCGATGTGACGCATTTCTGCGCTACAGAAACCCACCAGTTGCGGGCACATCTGACGCAAGAGACAGCTTCTGGCTGGCATACGATCGAAAATAACCGGACACGCTGGACGGCCGGATCAGCCCGGATCGCGCTCAACGATGCCGATACCTCGGACAGCTCGACGCTCAGCATCGAGATCGTATCGACCAGCCTTTACCCGGCTGAATCGGACATGACTGCAGCAGACTGCCGCGCAGCAGCCTGACCTGTGCGCCTTGCCGGTAATGCTACCGGCAGGGCAAGCCTGCCTGCGGCTCAGAACCGCAATCCGGTCAGACAATGCTGCGGAAAAAGAGGGAATGACCTCCGCTTGCAGCATCTATCAACGCAAACCGGGCTGATGCCGCTATTCCACCCCCGGAACGGCACAGCGCAAAGCCCTGCCTTCAAACCGAGGCGCGCTTTCCAGACCAATAATCGACACAGGTGCAGAACCTGGTCTGAAAACAGGGGCCGCCATTCCCCATGGCCCCCTACTCATGCGCTTTTTGCCAAGGCTTACCCGCCTCTTGTAAAGCGGGAGCAGCAATCATGGCATCTCTATCGTATCGCACCGTCATAGTAACGCCTCCCGAATCTGATGAGAGAAATTCTCCCATCACCGAGAGGATAACATCATTATTTGTATATGAGATATTTTCATACAGCACATTCAATTTATAAATTCTTATATCCCAAGAAAATATTTTGACCGTAATCAAATTCCACATCCAATGACCTAGTTACATAATGTTTCTTTTTTGTTTGTTGATCAAAGCACTTGCATATGATCGGATATTACGAAATCGTATCGTGTCGATAGCGTCCTGAAAGTCGAAGAAATGCCAAGAAAGCGGACTGTTTCCAGAAAAACCCTCGCCTTTGCACTCGTTTCATCAACCGCCCTGTTTCAGGGGTTCGGACTTCCGGCTTTCGGCGCAGACACGATTTCAACCTCCACAAAATCGCATAAACACCGCAATCATGCCGCAGCACCCGGTGCCGCACAAAAGCCGACGACAGCGCAAGCGGCCCCTGCCGCCTCGCCCCGGAAAAAGAAGGCGGCGCTGGCTGCAGCCGATGGTGGGAACGAAGCCATCATCGTGACCGGCACGCGCTCGTCCAACCGACGCGTTCGGGACAGCTCGTCTCCCATCACGCTTTACACACAGGCCCAGATGGAGCGCACGGGCGAGCTTAACCTCGCCAGTGTTCTGTCACGTCTCGATCCGTCCATCAGCGTCTCTGCACTGGGCAATGATACGGCGGCCCTGACCTCATCCGTTCGTATGCGCGGACTATCGGCCAATGAGGTTCTGGTGCTGGTTGACGGCAAGCGACGCAATATCACCGGCAACATGGCGGGTGGGACCACACCGGTCGATCTCAACATGATCCCGGCAGGGGCCATCGACCATATGGAAGTGCTGCGCGATGGCGCCGCCGCCATGTATGGGTCTGATGCCATCGCCGGTGTGGTGAACATCATCACCAAGAAAAGCGCTCACGGCATCCATACCTATGCCCAGACAGGCGCCAACGCCTATAATGGCGACGGGTGGCAATATCTGATCGGTGCCGATGGCGGCCACAAATGGGGTCAGGACGGCTTCGTCTATATTTCGGGCCAGATTTACCACACCGATCATTTCGTGGCCGATAACAAGAGCACGCGTGACCATCGCTGGACTGCCAGTTCGACCTGGCCTGCCAATTCGAACAAGATCGAAAGCACGCCCGAAGAAACGCGTGAAAACCTCTCGATCGAATGGGGCAAGGATATTGTCGAGGGCCTGCGCACCTACGGGCTGGTCACCTATGCCCATCGCCACGCCGAAGCCTATGAGAATTATCGCCTCCCCGGGGCCTCGGCACCGACCACGATCTACCCCTATGGTTTTTCACCTCTGGAAACGATCGACGAAAACAACTTTCAGGCCAATCTTGGCCTGAAGGGCGACGATCTTTTCGGCTTCAGCTGGGATCTGAGCACGCTTTACGGGCAGGATGACGACGATATCGGCGTCAAGAACACCTATAATTCCAGCTATGCCAATGTGTATGGCTATTCCCCGACGACCACGCGCGCGGCGACCTACAGCATGGCCCAGTGGACGAGCAATTTCGACATGCGCCGCAATTTCAATGTCGGCATGGCCACCCCCATGACGTTCGCCATGGGCGCCGAACACCGTCTCGAAATGTACCATGTGGGCGCGGGCAATGACGCCTCCTATCTCTATGGCGGCACATCCGGCTATGCAGGCATCTCACCCGTCAGCGCGGGCGAATGGCAGCGTAATGTCTGGGCCGGTTATCTCGATGGCGATTTCCACCCGCTGAAGCACTGGGATCTCGATTTCGCCGGTCGCTTCGAACACTACACCGATGCCGGCAACACCGAGACCGGCAAAATCACCACGCGCTATGATTTCACACGTCGCATCGCCATCCGCGGCACGATCAGCACCGGTTTCCGTGCGCCGACACTGGCCGAGGAGCATTACAGCTCGCTCAGCGTTTCTCCGACAGGCGCTTCCGGCCTGCTCGGGGCCAACAGCACTGCGGCGCGCTCCATCGGGGCCTCATCGCTCAAGCCTGAGCGGTCAACCAGCGCTGAGGGCGGCATCGTGCTGGAGCCGATCGACCGGTTCCACATCTCTGCCGATGTCTATCAGATCAACATCCGTGACCGTATCCTGGCCGCATCCAGCATCGCAGGCACATCGGCTCTCGAAGCCATTCAGGCGGCCGGTGTCGATATCGCAACAGGCGGCAGCGTCTCTCTGAGCAATATCAAGGCCTATTACTACGCCAACGCAGCCAGCACCCGCACGCAGGGTCTGGATATCCAGAGCGATTACCGCTTCCTGCTGCATCGCTACGGCTCGCTCGATCTCTCCCTGCTGCTCAACCTGAACCGCACGGTGGTGAGCCATCTCAACACCAATATCTTCGGTAATCCTTTCGCCAACGCCCAGACGCAGGCTTCGGCGCAGGGCGTGCCGCGCTCGAAGATCATCCTCAATGCGCATTGGGATTACGGCAAATGGGGGGTCAATATTCGCGAGACGCGCTTTGGCTCCTACAAGACCCTGCTTACCTATGAAGATCTCGCACCGTCTTCCGTCCGCTACTCCACCACCACCTTCCTGCCCTTCGAAAACACGCCTGTCTGGACCACCGATCTCGAAGTGGCCTATCGCGTCAACAAGCACTGGCGCCTGGCGATCGGCTCGAACAACATCTTCAACCAGCGTCCCCGCATGGTGCCCGCTGTCGTGAATTATCTCGGGCCAAAGATCTACGACTCAGCCTCTCCGCTTTCCATGACCGGCGCCTATTATTTCGGTCGTGTCGATGCGAATTTCTAAGCCGCTTTGTCGGGCGGCGACAAAGCCCATTCTCAAGGCCAGCGCTGCAACAGGGCTGGCCACCCTGCTTGTCGCAGCAGCACCTCCTCCGGCCCAGACAGGGCCAGAGCAGGAGCCAAAGCCCGCGCATATCTTCGCGCCTATCGACTATCCGACCGCGATCAACCGCTATCGCTCCGCTGATGGAACGCCCGGCCCCGATTACTGGCACAACAGGGCGGATTACCGCATCGATGTCGCGCTCGATGCCCCTGCCCATCGCCTGACCGGGCAGGAGACCATCACCTATTCCAATAACAGCCCCAGCACCCTGAACGTGCTTTGGCTGCAGCTTGAACAGAATATCTATCGCGAGACCTCACGAGGCGCAGCCGCCATGCCAGCGCGCTTCAAGGCACACGGCCACACAGAGGGGATGCAGATCGACCGTGTCGCGCTGCTTGACGCGCATGGAAAGGAAATTGCTGTCACGCCGCTGATTTCCGACACGCGGATGCAGATCGCCCTCCCCACCCCGCTTGCACCTGCCAGCACCGTGAAATTCACCGTATCATGGCATTACGAAATCCCCGGAACCTGGGGTGGTCGTACAGCAGTCACCCCGTCGCGGAATGGGGATATTTTCGAAATTGCCCAGTTTTATCCGCGCATAGCCGTTTTTGACGATCTGCGTGGCTGGGACACGGCTCCCTATCTGGGTGGCGAATTCTATCTCGATTACGGCGATATCGATTATCGCGTCACGGTGCCGTCAACTTTCCTCGTTGTCGGATCGGGAGCGCTCCTCAACGAGAAAGACGTCTTGACGGCGCAGGAACGCCAGCGTCTGGCGCAGGCACGCGTGAGCGAAAAACGCGTGCTGATACGCAATCAGGCCGATATCGAAACTGCCTCCCATCTATCGGCGAACGGCACCCGTAGCTGGCATTTTTTCATGCCCAATACGCGCGATGTGGCCTTTGTTGCCTCTGCTGCCCTGCTCTGGGATGCGGCGAAGCTCAATCTGCCGCCTGTAGCTCCAGCCCCGGGGCTGAAACCCACACCACGACTGGCAATGTCGGTTTACCCCGTAGAGGGCATCGGCCCACAGGCCTGGGACCGATCGACGGAATATGTGAAGCACAGCATCGAGTATTTCTCGTCGAGCTGGTACCCCTATCCCTGGGCCACAGCGATCAATGTCGGCGGTCATGGCGCCGGAATGGAATATCCCGGCATCGTTTTTGACGGCATGCAGGACCGCGACGCCAAGCTCTTCTGGATCACCACCCATGAGCTGGGCCATGGGTGGTACCCCATGATTGTCGGCAGCAATGAGCGCCGCCATGGCTTCATGGATGAAGGGTTCAACACCTTCATCGACTCCCTCGCCTCCCGACATTTCAACAAGGGAGAATTCGCCCCCAAGCAGGATGGCGAATATGCCCCCGACACGGGCAAGCCAGCAGATGACATCGTCAAAATCCTGAAAGACCCTGTCTATGACCCGCTCATGACCTCATCCACCATTCCGGGTCATGGCAATCGTCATGCCATGGCCTATTTCAAGGCTGCCTACGGGCTCGAATTGCTGCGCAGCCAGATCCTGGGGCCGGAACGCTTCGACCGCGCCTTTCGCCATTACATCGCCGTATGGGCCTACAAGCATCCGACCCCTTCGGATTTTTTCCGTCTGATGGAGAGCGATGCAGGTGAAGACCTCTCCTGGTTCTGGCGCGGCTGGTATTTCGAGAATCGCAGCCCCGATTATGCGCTCGATGCCATCGATTATACCAACAAGGACCCGAAAAAAGGCGTCTCGCTGACGATCAGCAACAAGGGGTGGCTGCCTTTGCCGGTCACACTTGCCGTCACCCGTGAGGATGGCAGCGTCGAACGCATTGTTATTCCGACAGAAGTCTGGAGCGGCGGCAATACCCATGTCGTGACACTCAAAGGCGGCAGCCCCGTGCGGCGCGCCAGCCTCGACCCGGATCATGCCATTCCTGATATCGATCGCAGCAATGATGCGCTCAGCCCGGCGCCACACCCCTCTTCACCCGCTTCTTCTCACTGATTTCAGGACCGTCTTATGTCTTTCCCTGCCTCAACGCCGGGCCGCTGGCGTCAGCTTCTGTCCGCTTCCGCCCTGTCCTGTGCCGTCACGCTCTCGCCCCTCGGCTCTGCCCAGGCAGCACCAGGTGGCGACGCGCTCAATTTTGGCGGCGCCGCGACCAGTCGCCCCCCTATTCCCTCGACGCAGGGCGCGCATGGCATGGTGGTCTCGGCGCAGCATCTGGCGTCTGATGTCGGGGCAAAGATCCTGCATGACGGCGGAAATGCTGTCGATGCCGCTGTTGCCGTGGGCTACGCGCTAGCTGTGGTCTATCCGGCTGCAGGCAATATCGGTGGCGGCGGGTTCATGACCCTGCACACACCGGATGGCAAAGCCTTTTTCATCGATTTCCGCGAACATGCTCCGCTTGCTGCCACCGAGACGATGTATCAGGACAAGGACGGCAAGATCATCAAGGGGCTCTCGACCATCGGATGGAAATCCGTGGGCGTGCCCGGCACGGTGGCCGGGCTTGATCTCGCACTGAAACGCTGGGGACATCTGACACGGGCTCAGGTCATGGCACCCGCCATCGCTCTGGCCGGTGAAGGCTACGTGCTCGAAGAGAATGACGTTCATCTGCTGAACACCTCGACCAGGGCCTTCATCAACGATCCCTACGCCTCGAAAATCTTTCTGCGCGCCGACCGCCAGCCCTTCACGATTGGCGAGCGCTTCAGACAGACCGACCTCGCCCGCTCGCTTCAGGCCATTGCCGACAAGGGACCGGACGTCTTTTATCGTGGCTGGATTGCTGAAGAAACGGTGCGCGTCAGCAAGGCGAATGGTGGCCTGCTGACCATGGCCGATTTCGCCGCCTACAAGCCACGAATCATGGCGCCCATACGGTGCAGCTATCGTGGCTATCAGATCGATACCGCCCCCCCGCCGAGTGGCGGCGGTGTGGCATTGTGCGAAATGCTCAATATCCTGTCAGGCTATGACCTCAAATCCGAAGGGCTCTACAGCGCGCGCTCGACGCATCAGGAAATCGAGGCGATGCGTCACACCTATTCGGACCGGCGCGATCTGGGCGACCCGGCTTTCGTCAAAAACCCTGTGGCTCATCTGATCGACCCGGCTTATGCCGCAAAAATCCGCGCTGCCATTCCAGCCGAAGATGCGGTGCCTTCTTCCAGCCTCGTGGCTGGCGACCCGCAGCCCGAAAAGCGCGAAACCACGCAATACTCGATCATGGATCACTCGGGTTATGCCGTCTCGGTCACCTATACGCTCAATGGCTGGTTCGGGGCGAAGGTCATGGCAGGCAGCGCCGGATATTTCCTGAATGACGAAATGGATGATTTCTCGTCCAAACCCGGTGAGCCGAACATGTTCGGCATTGTCGGCAGCAAGGCCAATGCGATTGCTCCCGGCAAGACGCCGCTCTCTTCCATGTCGCCCACCATTCTCTCCCGAAATGGCAAGGCCATCATGGCCATTGGCAGCCCGGGCGGCTCACGCATTCCCACCATTACCCTCGCGGCGATTCTGGGTGTGGTCGATTACGGCATGACCATTCAGGAAGCGGTCGACATGCCCCGCATTCACGAACAATGGCAGCCAGAAGCCGTCGAGATCGAACCCGGCGCCCTGTCGGAACCCGTCATCGCCACCCTGCGCGCTCATGGCTATACGATTGAGACGCATCAGCCCTGGGGCTCAGCCGAGGGCGTTCTTGCTGGAGGTGCCAAGCTGGGATCACATCCCGACGGGCAGTTCTACGGCGGCTATGATCGTCGTCATGCAGGCGGTGGCGCGACAGGAGAATAAACGGGACGCCCCTTCCCCTACCCAATTCAGGGTTTCCAAAGGGCGACCGCCCTTTGGCGGGGGATGGGACAGAGCCCCAAGCCTGTTAGCGCGAAAGGCCGCGCCCTTTATCCCACAGGCGCAACCCGCGCAGCGCCAGATCGGCAATACCGGGCAGCAGGCGAGGCTGCATGAGACCGGGGTCGAACGCCGTCATGCGACGGGCGTTTTCGCGGTAGCAATCTTCGACAAAGCCGCGAAACGAAAAGCCGTCGAGAAAGAGATTGGTCTGGGTGACGGCAAAATCGCGCCCGTCATTGGGCTCCTGCCCACGACGCACCATGCCCAGAAGGCGGCTGAGCGCGCGCAGATAGAAATGCAGCGATTTGAATGACCGCCTTGCGCGACCAAGGCCGCGACGCTTTTCACGCCAGGCCATGTAGTTGATGAAGAAGACGATATGACGTGTCTCTTCGAACATCAGGATGTCGAAGATCTCGAACATCTTCTCGGGCAGAAACTGCGACTGACGCGCGCTCTTGAAGGCACCAAAGCCCAGAAAGGCGTCGAGACATTCGCCAAAGCCGAAATCGATGAAGGCTTTCTCGAGATCGGCCGGGAATTTCTCGATCGGCTGCTTCTGGGCATCAAGACCGTAACGCTCGATCATGACGCGAATCAGATCGGCATGACGCGCCTCTTCATAGCCCTGAAGCCTGACAGCCTCCTTGACTTCAGGGTCGATGATCTGGGGTGTGAAGGCATCGACAATCGCCCCGGCCCGGCGCTCGGTGTGATACACCTCCTGCCAGAACGGGACCGCACGGAGCCGGGACAGTTCTTCTTCTGTCAGTTCGGGCCATGGCAGGGTTTCGGGGTCGAAAACCTGATGGGTGTCGATGAACTGCTGACAGAAATAATGCTTATGGGCTTCTGATCCCGGCTCGATCACACTCATGCAGGGGCGTGCTGCGCTTTATGCCCAAGGCGCGAACGCACGGCATCGGACGCCTTGCCCCACAGACGATAGGCAGCCAGCCCGGTCTTGACGAGTGTCGGCGTTGTGGTGGGACGCAGCAGACGGTGGTCGTAACCAGAGAAGCGACGGTCGTTTTCATCGAGGCAGAGCTGCATCAGCTCAGGCACCTTGATGTCGATATCTGTCATGTCCTTGGCGCCGGTCACGGTGAAATTATTGTCCTGCGTGTGCTCGTTGCCTTCGGAATCGATCGAACGGGCCAGATCCATGCGCTCATACGCAAGGAAAGCCCACACGCCGAGAACGCGCGCTTCGAAAACCGGGCGCTTCCACCAGGGCATGGTGGCGCGATGCCAGGCCAGCCAATTGGCAAAGAGCAGGATATGACGGCATTCTTCCTGCATGACCGGCTCAAAGGTCTCGATCAGCTCCATCGGGAAGAGACCGGCGCGCTCGGCCAGAGCAAAGAGGCCGAAAGCGAAGAAGCTGTCGACGCATTCCGAAAACCCGGTGACCAGATAGGCCCATTCCGTGTCTTTCGGCTCGATATAGGGCGGCTCGGGCGCCATCGGGATGTTGTAGGCCTCGACCAGCTTGGAGAGCACCTCCTTGTGGCGGTTCTCCTCCCAGGCATTGCGACGCAGGGCGTCCTTCATGTCGGGGTCGTCGATCATGTCGGCATAGGCCGCCATGCGCAGACGGGCCTTGCCTTCGGTCTGCACCGCAATGTCCCAGATAGGCAGGGAGGTAATGCGATGCAGGGTCTCGGGGTCGAGCTTCGGCCATTCGATGACCGAAGGCTTATAGGGGTTGAAGGTCTCCCTGAACATGTCGGCCACGGCACGCTTGTGTTCCTCGGTGCCCGGCTTGAGCGGGCCGGGAATGGCGCTACTCCAGTGACGGGCTTCGAAATCGGCCTTGGCCAGGGTCTTGTCTGACGGCGCATCGGGAAGATGGCTGTAGAGATCTGCAAGACGAGACATGAGAGAGATTTCCTCTTCTTATTCCTTGATATCGCTCATTTTCGAAATGACGCGCGAAACGAGCCCATAGGCAATGGCCTCTTCTGCGGACATCCAGTGATTGCGGTCGGTATCCTTGGCGATCTTCTCGTAGGACTGACCGGTCTCACGGGCGAAAAGACGATTGAGGCGCTCGCGCATCTTGATGATTTCGCGCGCTTCGATGTCGATATCGGTTGCGGGACCACGCACACCGCCCATCGGCTGATGGAGCAGGAAGCGCGTGTTGGGCAGGCACAGGCGGCGCTCGGGTCGGCCAGCAGCGAAAATAAGCGCGCCAGCAGACGCCACCCAGCCCGTGCCGATCATGTTCACAGGGGCAACGGAATCGACAAAGCGGATCATGTCATGAATGGTATCGCCACTCTCGACATGACCACCCGGTGAATTGACGTAGATATCGATCGGCTTGTCGGAGGCGCCAGCCAGAGCCAGCAGGCGGCCGGTCACGTCGCGGGCGACCTTGTCGTTGATGCCGCCGAAAATCAGCACCTTGCGCTGTTCGAAGAGTTTGCCTTCGATCTCGGCACCGGGCGGCTTCTCAGCCGCTTCCTTCTGCTCGGGCGCGTCGGGGGACTGCGGATCGGGCTCTTCATCGTCGAGACGCGGGGTGAGACGGGAAAGATCCTGGGGTGTCATACCACGCATGCTGGGGTTCCTATGTCGGTGGAGCCTGTTCATCCCTTATATGTTGCGCTCGATAGGCGCCCCTCACAAGAGCCCCCCCGATTTTTGCTCCAAATCAAGCATCTCGCCAGAGAAGGCGGGAAGGGTTAGGGTGGCGCCAGCGCGGGAAAACCGGACAAGAAACGCAAGGGTCGATCAGAAGACATGCAGAAAACAGGCTGGCTGCGAACAGGCTTTGCCATGACGGGCATCATGACACTGGCCGCCTGTGGGCACAGAGACGCCGTCGATACGGTCGGCAACTGGTACAACCAGTATCAGGGTGGCGAGATTGCCAAGCAACGCCCGCCTGCGCCCGGAGCCCATGGTGACTATCCGCGTGTCGGTCTGACACCTAGAACGTCTGTCGATCTGCCCAGCGCGCAAGCCCGTCAGGCCCTGACTGCCCGCATGACGCTCCAGCGCAATCTGAGCCAGCATGTCGTCGTTGCCGACGGCCCGCTGACGATTGCCGCCCCACCGCCGCCGCCGAAACCACGCCCGGCCACGGATGAAAACGGCTCATCGATGAGCGTCACGGCCCCCGGCCAGACGCCCCCTGCAACGCCGACAGCAACGGCCGCCGATACCCCGGCCAAACCCGCCGGTACGGACAAGCCCGCCCAGCCTGCTGCGGCTTCCAAAACCCCGCAAGCAAAGCCCGACAAGGCCAGGACAGCAGATGAGCCCAAACCTGCCCCAGAGGCAGCTCTGCCAGAGGTCACCCGCTTCGCGCCGCCGCCCATCAAGCCGGGAGAACTTCCCCAGATCGGCGATCTGCCCCCCGTTGCGCCCAGTTTCCCGGGTTTTGCCATCCCTCGCGATGCAGCACTGCCCGATATCGCCCCGCCCGCCTATGACCTGACAGAGCCTCACGGCACGCTGATCCGCTTCAACCAGGCATCGGACCAGATGGCGAGCGGACAGGATGGCGTGATCGGCAAGGTATTGGGCGCGCGCGGCCCGCACGACATGATTTTCATCAAGGGCTTTGGCGAGATCACCTCCTTCCAGCCTGCCGAGCAGGTGCTCGGGATCAAGCTGGGCCTGCTGCGCGCACGCGCTCTGGCACAGACCCTGATCCTGCGTGGTGTACCGGCGTCGGATATCCGCATCAGCGCTGGCGCGCTGGGACGCGGCGCGAGAATTGACCGCTCTCCCTACTGAGGAAGGTTCCTCCGGTTCTGGAATCGGGTTAGTGAAGATTGTCGGAGTCGCCCTGACTCCGGTAATTTTATTTCAACCCTGTGCCCCCGAGCCCAAAAAATGACCGAAGAGTTCCACCGCATCCGCCGCCTGCCGCCCTATGTCTTCGCCGAGGTGAACAAGGCCAAGGCCGCGGCCCGAGCGCATGGTGAGGACATCATCGATCTGGGCATGGGCAATCCCGACAGCCCGACACCGCCCCATATCGTCAAGAAGCTGGTTGAGACCGTGGCCGACCCGCGCAGCCATCGCTATTCGGTCAGCCGCGGCATTCCCGGCCTGCGCCGTGCGCTGGCAGGCTATTACGAGCGCCGCTTCGGTGTGGATCTGAACCCCGAGACCGAAGTCATCGCGACTCTTGGTTCCAAGGAAGGTCTGGCCAATCTGTCTTCGGCCATCACCAGCCCTGGCGATACGATTCTGGTGCCGAACCCGTCCTACCCGATCCACCAGTTCGGCTTCATCATCGCAGGTGCTTCCGTACGCTCTATTCCAGCCACACCGGATGAAGACATGCTTCGTGCGCTCGAACGCGCCGTACGTCACTCCGTACCCAAGCCGACCGCGCTGATCGTGAACTTCCCCTCCAACCCGACGGCGTTCACGGCCTCTCTGGATTTCTACAAGGAGCTGGTGGCTTTCGCCCGGCGCGAGCAGATCTGGATTCTGTCCGACCTCGCCTATTGCGAGATCTATTTCGGTGATGAACCGCCGCCGTCAATCCTGCAGGTGCCGGGAGCGAAGGATATTGCTGTCGAGTTTACCTCGCTGTCGAAGACCTACTCGATGGCGGGCTGGCGCATGGGGTTTGCCGCAGGCAATCCGCATCTGATCCAGGCCCTGACACGCATCAAATCCTATCTCGATTACGGCGCCTTTACCCCGATTCAGGTTGCCGCCGTGGCCGCGCTGAGCGGCCCCCAAGATTGCGTGGCCGAGATCCGCGACATGTATCGCGAGCGGCGTGACGTGCTGATCCGCGGGCTGCATGCCGCCGGATGGGATGTTCCCTCGCCGCAGGGGTCGATGTTCGCCTGGGCGCCCATCCCCGAGCGCTTTGCCGAGATGGGCAGCGTCGATTTCAGCAAGCTCCTGCTGAGAGAAGCCGGGGTGGCCGTGGCGCCGGGCCTGGGCTTTGGCGAATATGGCGAAGGCTTCGTTCGTATCGGTCTTGTCGAGAACACGCAGCGCCTGCGTCAGGCAACGCGCGCCATCAAGACCTTTCTCAATAAACATGGTGTCAAACAGGCAGAGGCAGTTTCGTGAACGGTCAAACTCTTCATCTTGGTATCGCTGGTCTCGGCACGGTCGGGGCTGGCGTGGTGCGACTGCTGCGTGAAAATGCCGAGGCCATTACCGCCCGCGCCGGGCGGCGTATCAAAGTGGTGGCCGTTTCGGCGCGTGACCGCAATCGTGACCGCGGCGTCGATCTGTCGGGCCTGACCTGGCATGACAACGCCATCGACCTTGCTGCCGACCCGAAGGTCGATGTGGTGCTGGAACTCATCGGCGGTGCAGAGGGCTCTGCCCGCGCCCTTGTTGAAAAAGCCCTGAGTGCCGGCAAGCCGGTCGTCACGGCCAACAAGGCGCTGCTTGCCATCCATGGCGCAGCCCTTGCCACGCTGGCGGGCGAGAACAACACATCGCTCCTGTTCGAAGCATCGGTTGCTGGCGGCATTCCGGCCATCAAGCTGGTGCGTGAAGGTCTTGCTGCCGATCATCTGCTGCGTGTTGGCGGCATTCTGAACGGCACCTGCAACTACATCCTGACCGCCATGCGTGAGACAGGGCGCGACTTCGACGATATCCTCGCCGAGGCACAGGCTCTGGGCTATGCCGAAGCCGACCCCACGACCGATGTCGATGGCTGGGATGCGGCGCACAAGCTGGCCATTCTGGCCGGTCTGGCCTTCGGTCGGCCCGTGCGCTTTGACAGCCTTCATGTCGAGGGCATTCGCAACATCGCCGCCTGCGACCAGGCTTTTGCGCGCGAAATGGGCTATCGCATCAAGCTTCTGGGCAGCGCGCGCAGTGACGACGCAGGCCAGATCGAGGCGTCGATGCGCCCCTGCATGGTGCCGCAATCAGCGCCGATCGCCAATGTCGACGGTGTGTTCAACGCTGTTCTGACAGAAGGCCGCTTCAGTGGCCCCATGCTGATCGAGGGGCGTGGCGCCGGCGCTGGCCCGACGGCCAGTGCGGTTGTGGCCGATGTGATCGACCTTGCCCGTGGCACGGCGCTGCCTGTCTGGGGCATGGCACCACAGCCCGAAATCGCCTGCGCACCGCGTGAAAGCCTGCGCGGGCAGTATTATCTGCGACTGTTCGTACAGGATCGTCCGGGTGTCGTTGCAGACATCACGGCAGCCCTGCGCGACTATGGGGTTTCGCTTCGCGCCCTTTCGCAGCACGCCGCGGAAGAGGCCAGTCAGCAATCATCTTCACAGACGGTTGTACCGCTTGCGCTTGTCACACATGAAACCAGCGAAGCGGCCATGCTTTCCGTTCTGACGGCCCTGAAACCGCTTGAAACCGTCATCGGCACTCCACTGCTCATGAAAATCGAGACTGTGTGATGTGGCAAAGGCGGCACATCCCGGCATAACAGGGCGTGTCGCAATTCCGGCTCAGCTGGATAGAGTACAGATAGGATTTACCGGATGCCTTTCTCTCCTAAGTATAAAGTGACGGATCGCAACCTCGCGCTCGAACTCGTTCGCGTAACCGAGGCAGCAGCCATCTCGTCATCGGCCTGGACGGGCCGTGGGGAAAAGAACGAGGCTGACGGTGCGGCCGTTCAGGCCATGCGGGCAGCGTTCGACACAGTGGCGATCGAGGGGACGGTCGTCATCGGTGAAGGCGAGATGGATGAAGCGCCGATGCTCTATATCGGTGAAAAAGTGGGCGCTGGCGGGCCGAAGATGGATATCGCCGTCGACCCGCTTGAGGGCACCAATCTCTGCGCCAAGGATATGCCGAACGCCATGACGATGGTGGCGCTGGCTGAAAGTGGCAATTTCCTCCATGCTCCTGACATCTATATGCAGAAGCTGGTGGTTGGCCCCAACCTGCCGGACGATCTGATCGACATCGATGCCCCCATCGAGACCACGCTGCGTGACCTCGCCAAAGCCAAGGGCAAGGATATTTCCTCCATCACCATGTGCGCCCTTGATCGTGAGCGCCATGAGGAGCTGATCGCCCGCGCCCGTGAAGCTGGCGCCCGCGTCATGCTTCTGACCGATGGCGACGTTGCCGCCGCCATTGCCGCCTGTATGGATGAGAGCCGCGTGGATATCTATGCAGGTTCAGGCGGTGCGCCGGAAGGCGTTCTGGCCGCTGCTGCCGTGCGTTGCGTCGGTGGCCAGATGCAGGGCCGTCTCATGTTCGAGGACGAAAGCCAGGTCGAACGCGCACGCTCGATGGACCCCGGCAATGACCCCACCCGCAAGCTTGGCCTGCATGACATGGCGCGTGGTGACGTTCTGTTCTCGGCCACGGGTGTGACCACCGGCACATTGCTGCGTGGCGTACGCTTCTATGGCCCGACCATTGCCCGCACGCACTCCATCGTCATGCGGTCGAAATCGGCCACGGTGCGCTTCATCGAAGGGCGTCATGATTTCTCCACCAAGACGTGGGCAGGTCACTGATCCCGAACTATAAGGGGGCGTATGTCTGACGCCCCCTCCCTCATCGCCTCACCAGAACCGGTTCTTTCGGTCCATTCCAGCGGTAGCGGAAGAGCATGGGTCTGGCGCGAGGAGAGCCTCGCCACTGGCGATGGCCGACTGGCTTTGGCCATGGCGCAACGCGCCGCCATTCCTGAAATCCTGGCCCGTATCCTGCACAGCAGGGGCGTCGAGGCCACCCGCGTTGCAGCGTTTCTGGACCCTCGTCTGCGTGACTGGCTGCCAGACCCTTCCTGCCTGCGCGGCATGGATGAGGCCTGCAACAGAATTGCCCAAGCCGTCAGAAATGGCGAGACGATCGGTGTTTTCGGCGATTATGATGTCGATGGCGCCTGCGGCACGACCATCCTGACCGAAACCCTGCGCGATCTTGGCTGCGCGGTGCATTTTCATATTCCCGACCGGCAGAAGGAAGGGTACGGCCCGAACGGGCCCGCGCTGGAAGGACTGCGCGAAAAGGGCGCTACGCTTCTGATCTGCGTCGATTGCGGCACGGCAGCAGTGTCTCTGCTCGACCGTCTGCGTGAGGGCGGCGATATTATCGTGCTGGATCACCACAAGCCGGATGGGGCTGTTCTGCCCGGCTGCATCGTGGTGAATCCCAACCGTCTCGACTGCGATTCAGGGCTTGGGCATCTCTGCGCCACGGCTGTGGCCTTTCTGACCCTCATCGCCACCTGCCGCAGTCTCAGGCTATCGGGCTGGTTCGACACTCATGAAGAACCCGCCTTGCTGCGCAAGCTCGATCTGGTTGCGCTGGCGACAATCTGCGACGTCATGCCGTTGCGCGATCTGAACCGGGCCTTTGTCGCGCAGGGGCTGCGCGTCATGGCGCGCGGGGAAAGGCTGGGGCTCGCCACGCTGGCCTCTGTCGCTGGTGTCAAAGAAACGGCAAGCGCCATGGCCTGCGGCTTTGGCATAGGGCCACGCATCAATGCCGGAGGACGCATCGCCCAGGCCGAGCTGGGTGTGAAGCTTCTGCTGAGCGATGATGCCTTTGAAGCCCGCGCCCTGGCCGAGAAGCTGGACGAGATCAATCGTCAGCGCCAGACCGTCGAAGCCGATATCCTGACCGAGGCCTACCAGCAGGGCGACGCCCAGCTTGAGGCAGGCCATGCCGCCCTGTTTCTGTATGGCGAGAACTGGCACCCGGGCGTTGTCGGCATTGTCGCCAGCCGGGTGCGCGAACGATGCAATCGCCCCGTTCTGGTGGGCGCCTTGCAGGATGGCCTGATCAAGGGATCAGCCCGCTCTGTTCCTGGCATCGATATCGGAGCCGCCATCATCGGCGCCTGTCAGTCAGAGCTGCTTCTGACCGGTGGTGGCCATGCCATGGCGGCAGGCTTTTCTCTTTCCGCAGAAAAGGCTCCGGCATTTCATGCCTTTCTGGACGATTTTCTTGCCGAAGCGCGCGAACGGCCCCGTCATGACTCGCTCTGCATCGACGGCATTCTGAGCCTGCGCGGCGCCACAGCCGAGATCGCTACCCAGCTTGCCCGGCTCGGTCCTTTCGGGGCTGGCCATGAAGAGCCGGTCCTTGCGATCAGCCGTGTTCGTGCGGTCAAGACAGAGCGCATCGGTCGTGACGGCAACACGCTGCGCGTGATCCTTCAGGGCGAGGACGGCGGCAGACTGCGCGGGCTCGTCTTCAGAGCTGCCGACAAGGCATTTGCTGCCTTGCTTGAAGACCGGTCCATGCCTGTTCTGCACGTGGCTGGGCAGCTGCGCTGCGAGCAATGGCAAGGTCAGGACATGCTGAGCTTTTTTATTTTGGATGCTGCCACGATTTAGGGTTGACCCCTCCCCCCCGCTGGGATAATCAGCCGCTCACGCCTCCAGTCCCGTTCGTCTAGAGGCCTAGGACACCGCCCTTTCACGGCGGTAACACGGGTTCGAATCCCGTACGGGACACCACGGCATTTATCGCAGTTTTCTGCGAAATCTAGCCGGTTAGATGCACAATCCTGATTTACCAAAATGTTGATTTTAAGCCATTCCTGAGCCAATCAGGGAATTATGGCTCTTTGGTATCAAGGGCTTCGCATGAGCGAATCTGCAAGATCAGGCATCGATCCAGCCACAGGTAAACCGCTCCCAAAAGGGGGCTGGTATCGTAGCGTGGACCAGTATCAGGCCCGCAAGATGATCGATGGCAAACGCCTAAGTAAAGACCTTTGCATCCTCAGCTCCGGCTCGTCGCTGGCTCACTGAAAAACGTGCATAGGTCGATCTACGCCAGTTCAAGGACACATCGTCCTCCGACAAGATTCCTCTCAGACGATTGGTGGAGCACTATCGCGACGAATGCATGGCTCATCGCGAGGCGGACCACACTCGCCATATCCCAGCCCTGCTCGATGACCCTGTCGTTGATGTCACGCTGAGCAAATAGCGGTCAGCAGACGTTCGGGCCTTTCGCGATCGCATGTTATCGGACGGCTATGCGCCAGCCACCGTGGTCAAGCGGCTTAATCTTCTCGCCAGCATCATGCAGCATGCGATCAGTGAGTAGGATATCTATACGGTCAATCATGCTTCGGCCAGGGTTGTAATACGGCCGCAAGGCGCTGACAGGAAGCGTAACAGGCGATTGGCCTTGCTAGACTATGACAGCACTCACCAGAGTGAATATGACCGCCTCGTAGAGGTTGTTTCGGCCTTTGAGCATGCGGACGATGTATGGCTTGTCAGATGATCGATCAAGCAAGCCTGCCGTTCACATAGGACGCAACGAAAGGAGTGGATGAACGGCGGTCTTTCCACTTTGCGGCGCATATGTTCGAAAAATGGATGCTCTCACGAATCCAACCGCGGGTTTCAGTCTTCCCGGGGCGCAGCCCGTCCGCGCTTGATCCCCGCGCGGTGGGATTTACCGTCCATCCGCCGCGCGCGCGCCGCTCGGCCCGGACGCGTGGGTACCCGGAAAGCCCGACGATGGGCGGCTTCGCGGATCATTGTAACCAGACGTTCGATCGCATCTTCGCGATTGCGGATCTGCGTGCGGAAGCGCCGGGCCGTGATGACGACCACGCCGTCTCGCGTTGCCCGGCTACCGGCGATCTCCAGCAGCCGCACGCGCACCCGTTCTGGCAGAGACGCGGAACGCGCTGCATCAAATCGCAGTTGCGCTGCAGTTGCTACCTTGTTGACGTTCTGCCCGCCGGGCCCGGACGCCAGGATATAGCTGACCTCAAGCTCTCTTTCGGCAAGGGACAGGCCGGGGAGAATGGAAATTGCCATGACACACCCCATAGCATATCGCACCACGAAATGCCCGTATCCCTGCTCCTGACGCCCGGTCAGTGAACCATGGGCAACTCTGCGAGAGCCGGTTTGGCGTAGACATAGCCTTGCTGCAGCGAGATGCCGATTTCAGAAAGAACGCTGGCTTCTTCGGGTGTCTCGACCCCTTCGCAGATCGGTGTAATGCCCAAACCGTCAAGCATGGCCACTGTATGGCGCATCATGACCTGTTTGACGGGTGTCGTATCGATGTCACGGGAAAGGCCCATGTCGAGCTTCACGTAGTCGGGCTGAAACCGGGCAAGAAGGTTGAGGCCAGCATATCCGGCCCCAAAATCATCGATTGCCGTCTTGAATCCCATTGAGTCATAGCTCTGCAGAATATGGAGCAGGTGTTCCGTATCGACAGCCTCGTTTTCGCAAAATTCGAAGAGGATGTTTGAGGTGGGAAAATTGACGCGTTCGGCTGCCTCAAGGGTCGCACCGATACAGGCGCTGGGTTCGTAGACAGCATTGGGCAGGAAATTGATCGACAGATAGGCGCCCTGCTCGGCGAGCCCCAGCTCTGCAGCCAAAGTGATCGCGGTAACACGGCATTTTTGATCGAAGGCATAGCGATTTTTGGGCGTGACCTGCGAGAGCACTTCGTGCGCTCCAGCCCCGTTAACACCACGGACAAGCGCCTCGTACGCAAAGACGCGACGGCTAGAAAGGTCTACGATAGGCTGGAAGGCCATCGTAATCGGCAGATCGAACCCGGCATCGTCGCTGCATCCTGTGCAGAGTTTACGCTTACCTCGAGACCAGAATGGCGCAATCATCGAGCAAAACCCCCCTGCATTCAGATTTGCGAGTTGCCGAACGCGGCAAAGGGTCACGGGTTCGTGAAACTCGCTACTCAAGACAAAAAAATGCTCCCCCAATAACGGATGTTTTTCCACAGAAAGCCTCCACTATCTGGCGGTATTCATATTTAACAATAGAATTTAAATAAAACAATAATATCGAAATCATGAAAATAGTTATTTTATCATCAACAAGCTGTTTGATAGAAAAAAATAAATTCCTTACGGATTCATTGCGACCGTTTCTCTATCCCAATTGTAATATTTCGGTTTTCGAGACCGACCGCTCCACTCAATACTTTCATGATGGGCTCGCTGTGCGGCAATTCTTCAGCATCATGGGTGTTTATATCGCATGCGCGATTTTTACGGCCGTCTATCGTCCACCACATGTCCCGAGGCGGCTACACCCGCGCCGCCCGGAAATAATCCTGTCTTTGCCGGGTCAGCCTCTAAGGCGCATTTCGCGGGTGCCTGAACCGGCGTTTTGCTCTAGCGGCATTGTCGTCACTCTCATGAACCTCTGAGTATCGAAACACCCCAGCACTGTCCGGAGCGCCTCTTAGTCCAATACGTAAAAAGCGCAGGCGGCAACTGTGATCGTGACAGGCAGGGTAAAGATCCAGGCCAGGGCAATCTTGGTCAGCATACGCATATTGATGCCCGAACCTGCGGCGACCATCGTGCCCGCCACGCCAGAGGTGATGATATGGGTGGTCGAGACCGGCAGGCCCGTATAGCCCGCAGAGGCAATCAGCCCGGCACCAACCAGTTCAGAGGCCGCGCCCTGAGCCGGAGTAAGGTGGCGCTTGCCAATGCCCTCACCAAGCGTTTTGACGATACGCCGGTAGCCAATCATGGTGCCAATCCCTAGGCACAACGCACTCAGGACACGGACCCAGTAAGGCGCATATTCGACAGTAGGGCGCAGCTCCTTCGCAAGACGGCTACTCGTCGCCTTCTCGCTTCCTGAAGAGGCCGGGTTGGCACTGACATCTCTCAGCCCGGAGAGAATTTCATAAACATCGCCACGGATCTGCGCCGGGGTCGCAGGGCCTTCAACCCTGGAAAGGCTGTCGATTGCCGCCAGAGCATCCGGCTTGAAACTGTAGCGGTCATATTGCTCGATCAGCGGGCGGGCCTGCTGGGCTATCTGCGCCAGCTGGACGCGATCTACCGGATGATCGGGATTCATGGCAAAGCTGGCAGGCATCAGACCGATAATGGTCAGCATGATCAGACCGATGCTTTTCTGCCCGTCATTGCTGCCATGCGAAAAGCTGACCGACGTACAGGTCAGGATCAGGAGGGCCCGCACGATGGGGTTGGGGCTCTCATCCGGTTTGGGGGGCGTGAACAACGCGGGCATCTTGATCGCAAAGCGGATGATCAGATAGAGCAGCCCGGCCAGAAAGAAGCCGAGCAATGGCGAGATCGCCAGAGCACGAAGCACTTTCCAGATCTGCCCCCAATCGACACTATGGCCCAGATCGCGCGCATGAACGAAAGAATCCCCGATCGCAATCCCGATAAGCGCGCCGATGGTGCAATGTGACGATGAATTGGGAATACCGAACCACCAGGTGCAGAGGTTCCACGCCAGAGCCGTACCGAACAGCGATACCAGCATCGGCACTGCCGGGTTGCCATTGGGCGGCGTCAGAACATCGGGGGGCAGCAGCTCCACCAGCGTATAGGCTACAGCAATCCCGCCAAGCAGCACGCCCAGCAGGTTCATCAGCCCGGACCAGATGACCGCCACACGTGGCTTCAGCGAATTGGTATAGATGACTGTGGCGACAGCATTTGCCGTGTCATGAAAGCCATTGGCAAATTCAAAGACGCAAACCAAGACGAAGCAGATCGCCAGCATGACAAGCGAGCCGGTAGAGGAAGGGGCGAACTGAAGCATATGTTTGACAGCCTTCGCGTAAAAACTTTCCTAATTTCCGGCATTTGTCCGCTCTCGCAAAGAGAAGCATGTCAAATTTCTTATAAACTTCATCTTTTCTGCAGTCAGAGACTATGACCAGACCCTGCTGCGGCGCAGCCACGCTTTGGGAAAGACGCCAAGGGGAGGCCCCTCGTTCGGAGAACGAGGCAAGAGCCGGCATCGCTCTGTCTTACGGCGATGCCGGGAAAGGTAGGGGCCCTGCCCCACACCCGGCCGAAGGGCGATACCCTTCGGAAATCAGTATCATGGAAAGAGAAGGGAAAACCCTTCCGGCTGGCGGGGCAAAGCCCCGCGCGATGTCAACGTCCGAGCTTGCGCAGTTTTTCGCCTGCCATAAGACGCTTCTCAATAACTTCCAGCGACATGCCCTTGGTCTCCGGGACGAAGAGGAAGGTAAGCAGGATGAACGAGGCGTTCAGACCGGCAAAAAGCCAGAACGTGCCTGACGTCCCGAAGGTGTTCATCAGCGTCAGGAAGCTGGCACCCACCACCATGTTGGTAATCCAGTTGGTGAGCGTCGAGAGCGAGATACCAAGATTACGACCCTGCATGGGCTGAATCTCGGAGCAAAGCACCCACATGAGCGGCCCGGCCGACATGGCGAAACCCGTGCAGAACAGCAGCAGCAGGAAGATGGCGATGAATTTCGACGTCTCGCCGGACATGTCTGTGTTGAGCAGCACGGCAAGCGCGGCCATACCCAGCGCCATGACCGAAAAGCCGATATAGAGGATGGGCTTGCGGCCCCATTTATCGACAAGGCCAACCGCGATGAACGTCGCGAGCATGTTCACCAGACCGATAATGGCCGTGCACCACATCTGCGACGTGGCATCGAACCCGGCGCTGGAAAGGATCTTCGGCGCATAATACATGATGATGTTGATGCCGGCGAGCTGCTGCATGGCCTGCAGCATGATGCCGAGCGCGATCGAGCGACGGAAATTCGAATTGGTCTTGAGCAGTTCGAAGCCATGCTGCTTGATTTCGAGCTGCTCGCGGATGGCCTTGATTTCCTTGGCGGCTTCGAGCGGGTCTTCGCGCAGCGAGAGCAGCACTTCACGCGCTTCCTTGTGACGCCCCTGCATGATCAGCCAGCGGGGGCTGTACGGCAGGAAAAGCACGCCGATCAGGAACAGCGCAGCCGGAATGGCAGCCACGCCGAACATCCAGCGCCAGTCACCTGAATAGGAGAAATAGGTGTTGGATAGAAAGGCGAGGAAGATACCAACCGTCACCATGAGCTGATAGGTCGACACCATGGCGCCGCGTGTCGCCTCACTGGCGATTTCCGACAGATAAAGCGGTGCCGTGAAGGCAGAAATACCGACAGCCAGACCCATGACCACACGGAAAGTGATCATGGAAGGAATGGACCAGCTGAGGGCGCAGCCGATCGAACCGATCACGAAAATCGAGGCACCAGCGATGAGCGACCGCTTGCGACCCAGCGCATGCGACATCCAGCCCGCAGCAAGTGCGCCAACAGCGGCACCGGCCATCATGGAGCTGACCACCCATTCCTGAGCGAAGGTCGAGGCATGATATTGTTTGGCGAAGAAATCGAGCGCGCCAGCGACAACGCCGATATCCAGACCGGACATCAGACCGGCAAGGGCTGCCAGTACGCCGATGACCAGGATCTTGAATTTTGTTGCATCGAAAACCGACGCCAGTACGCCTTCCGTATTTCCGGCATCTGAATCTATCGCCATGGGTTGGTCTTATCCTTTTCCGGCGGCACGCAGGGTGCCGACTTCGCGTCCATTCCAGTTTTTCATCACCTGATGCGACAATCCGGTCAGCACGGCGCGGTCTGAATCAGACCAGCCAGCCTCGTCGAAGCCGAGCAGAAGCGAGGCCAAAGCCACCTCTGCCGCCCGGTTCGCGCCATCATCGGTCTTGATCGCTATGCCCAGCCCGAGTTCGGGCAGAGACGCGACCATCACCCCTTCTGCACCCATCTTGCAGAAGATTCGGTTACCGAAATGCGCCATCAATGTCGTATCGAAACGCCCGCTCCCTGCCACCATGAAGGGCTCGGACGCGACAGCAGAACGCAGACGTGCGGCTGCCGACGCATGACCCGATGAAAAATTTCTTCCAGTACCAAAACGGGCAAAACCCGTGGCCAACGCCGAGAGGGGAATGGCGTAGGTCGGCATGGAACAGCCATCGAGACCGCGATTGGCCTCATTATGTGGGACAGATGTCGCCATCACAAGCGCATCGGTCACTTGACGCTGCGCCTCATGCCCGGGGTCGATATAACCGACCGGGTCGAGGGACTGGTCGATCGCCAGACAGATCAGCCCTGCATGCTTGCCCGAGCAGTTGTTATGCAGGGCTGTCGGCGCGGCACCCGAGGCGGCAAGGGCGTGGGCGGCCTTGTCATAGGTCGGCCAGTGGGCACCGCATTCCAGACAGGTGAGGGTTTTGCCTGCCTTGGCCAGCATGGCCGCAGCGGTTTCGGCATGGCGAGGCTCGCCGCCATGAGAAGCGCAGGCGAGCGCGAGTTCGGCATCGCTCAGACCCAGACGATCGGCAGCACCGGTCTCGACCAGAGGCAGGGCAAGAAGAGCCTTGACCGTCGAACGCGGAAAGACCGCCTTGTCGATGGCGCCATGCGCCTGAACGACCCGGCCGGTATCGTCCATGACGGCAATTCGACCAAGATGCAGGGACTCGATGCGTCCGCCACGCGTGACTTCAGCGAGGGCGATATCGTCCATGACGGGATCCTTATATGACGGTCAGGGGTAGAAAGAACCGGCCTCAGCCGATCGGTATCTGTCGCGACAGCAGATAGCAGGCTGCGCCGAGACGCGCACTCATATCGGGGTCATCCTCAAGCCAGGGCGCGATATGGACCTTACGCACGCGCAGCAGAATCGTCCCGGTCTCGGCGGGTTCTTCAGAGAAGGCGGCAAAAAGCGGCAGAAGCGCTGGCCGCTCGCAGAACATCAGAGGCTGACGCGCATCCAGAATCAGCCCCTCCGCCATCGTCGTCAGCGCGTCTGCCTCAGGAAGCAGGCTGTAAAGCCACCCATCCTCCCGCTCCTTCTCCGAAAAGGCCCGTGTCGTGACAATGAGAAGTGGCGCTTCTTCCGGCAGCAGATGCGTGCGTCTGACAGGGGGAACATAGTCGAACAGGTCAGGCTGCGCGCAGGGCGCCTCTTCCGGTCGCGCGACACGGGAGATGCGCTCGCGACGGGAATGGAGGGCACCGCCAGCAAGCGGCAAACCGTCAGCGCGGGCCATCGCCTGCCAATCCGCCCCGAGAAATCAGCCCTGCTGGCAAATGGCACAAAGCCCTTCGATCTCGACCGTCGACTGATGCGGCTTGAAGCCGATCTTCTTTGCCGCACTGGCAATGGCATGCGAGATTTCGCTGTCTTCCACCTCACTGACCGCACCGCAGCCACTGCAGATCAGAAACTGGGCGCGATGACCGCAGCCATGGCCATGATGGCATTCGAGACGATGTGCGCAGCCGATAAAGGCGCTCATCCGCTCGATGCGATGAATCAGCCCCTGGGCCAGAAGAAAATCAAGCGCGCGATAGACCGTCGGGGGGGCAGCGTTGCGTTGATACTGACGCAGATGATCGAGAATATCATAGGCCCCGACGGGCTTGCTGCTATCGAGGATCAGGCCGAGCACCAAGCGTCTGGTATCCGTGAGACGGCTGGCGCGCGTGGCACAAAACGCGGCGGCACGATCGAGAAGCGCGAGAATCTGGGGAGAGAACGGGTCCTGATCGGTCATGGCCGTGCTGCTGAGCATGAGGGATTTCCTTTTCCGGCTTGTCCTGACCAGAGTTCCGCCTCTATATCGCGTATCTCAGTCGTTATAATATAACTAAAGGCGACTTTTTTGCGCCAGACCCTGTTCCTGCTGATCTGCTTCCTGTCCCTGCTGGGCTCCGCACGAGCCGAGCCGGTAAGGGTTTTCTGTGCCGAGGCGCTGTGGTGCGATCTGGCCAAGGCTCTTGGGGGCGCTGCTGTCAGCACGACCAGCATTCTGACCTCACCACGCATCGACCCGCATGATTTTCAGGTCACGCCCGATATGGCGCGCAGACTGGCCGATTCCAATATCGTGCTGATGATGGGCGGGCATTATGACGACTGGGTGCCGCCTCTGCTGTCTGCACAGCCCAGCACGTCACGCCATGTGATTTCCGTTGCCTCACTGGCGGGGCTCGGGCCCAATGACAACCCACATCTCTTCGACGATCCCGAAGCGGTCAGACACATGGTTGAGGCGCTTTCGACTGAACTGACCCGGCATCTGCCGGATGACGCGCCATCGATCAAAGCCCGTCAGAACGACCTGACAGCCATGATCACGTCTTTTGCCGATCGCCTGAAAAAGCTTCGCCCCCAGACACAGGGTATGAAGATTGCCGTGGCCGAGCCCGTGGGCGGACCATTGCTACAGGCCCTCGGTATCGAGGTGATCGATCCGGAATTTGCTCTGGCGGCAATGAACCACGACGACCCGGCGCCACGCGATGTCGCTCGTCTGGAAGACGCGCTACGCGAAAAGCGGGCCCGGATTCTGCTCATCAATCCGACCGTCAGAAGCCCCTCTCTGGCGCGTATAGAAGCGCTGGCGCGCGACTCCCATGTAACCATCGTGAGCTTTGACGAATTTCCCGAGGCGGGACAACCCTGGCAGGACTGGATGAAAGCCCGGCTGGACCGGCTGGTTGCGGCGCTCGGTGTTCATGGCTGATATCCCTCCCGCGATCCTGCTGGATCGGGTGACGCTGAGCCATGGCGCGCGTCTCCTTGTCGAAAAGGCCGATCTCGCCCTGAAACCGGGCAGCTTCACGGTGCTGGCGGGTGCCAATGGCCATGGCAAGACGACGCTGATGCGCGCCCTGCTGGGGCTGCATCCAGCCCGTGAGGGCAGGATTGCGGTTCTGGGCCGCTCGCCGCGCGCCGCGCGCCAGTTGATCGGTTATATGCCCCAGGAGCGTCGGCTTCCCGCCCCGCAACTGACCGGGCGCGCCCTGATTGCTGCCTCGTGGCATGGGACGCGTTTCGGTCTGCCGGGCTGGGGGCGTGGCCTTGCGGACGACCTCAAGGCAGCCCTGTCGCTGACTGGTGCCGAGGCTCTGGCCGAGCAGCCGCTGAGCCAGCTTTCCGGCGGGGAGAGACAAAGGCTGTTTCTGGCCGAGGCACTGCTCGACAAACCCGCCCTGCTCGTACTCGACGAGCCGCTGAGCGGCATGGATCTCCACTGGCAGCAGAAAATCCTGACCATGCTTCAGGCCCGCTGCCGCGAGACAGGCATGGCCGTGCTGATGTCGTGCCATGGGCTCGATATCGTCAGACCCTTTGCCGACCATCTGCTGCAGATCTCTGAGCACAAACTGGAGCTGAGCGATGCTGCATTATGAGTTCATGCAGAATGCCTTTCTGGCCTCCGGTGTCGTCGCCATACTGAGCGGTCTCGTTGGCTGGTTTCTCGTTCTGCGTGGTCAGAGCTTTGCGGGTCATGCCCTGTCTCATATCGGCTTTGCCGGGGCGACGGGCGCCGTGCTGATCGGGTTGTCACCGCTCATGGGCATGGCGCTTTCAGCCGTGATCGCCGGGCTGGTTCTGGGGTGGGAAGCCGAGGGCGATCTGCGCGCCAATGCCGCAACGGCCAATCACAGAGACAGCGTGATCGGCCTTGTTCTGGCTGCGAGTCTCGGACTGGGGCTTCTGTTTCTGCAATGGCAGCATGCCCCTGTCAGCAGCACGACAGCGCTCCTGTTCGGCAACGTGCTAGGGGTGGATCACGCCACGCTTCGTCTGCTGTTTCTTCTCGCCGGGCTCTGTCTGGCAGGGCTGTGTTTTCTGGCGCGACCTCTGCTTTTTGCCAGCCTCGACCCCGATCTGGCGGCGGCAAAAGGCGTCAGGCTGCGGTTTGTCGCATGTGGGTTCATGAGCGTTGTGGCGCTGGCCACAGCCATCTGCTCGGAAACGACCGGCATATTGCTGGTGTTCAGCCTGCTTGTCGGTCCTGCGGCCTGCATGCTGAGGCTGGGTCTGGCCCCGTGGGCAGGCCTTGCCGGCTCGGCCCTTCTGGCGCTGGCCCTGTCATGGGGCGGGCTCGTTCTGTCCTGGTATACGGATGCGCCGGTATCGTTCTGGATCAGCCTTGGCGCCGCACTCAGCTATATCGCCGTGAGATTTCTCGCGCCCGCGACGCGCTAGGCTTTTCTCCCGCAATGACGTCGTCAGGCGTCCTTCAGTCGATATGCCAATCGAGCAGCATGATGCCCACGATAAAGGCTGCCAGCACGATATGCATGATGATCAGTTCACGCAGATTGATCGTGGGCACATCGGGCTTAAGCTTGGACATCTTGGCCATGAACGGCTCCTTCTTCCTTTTTACCCGGCTGGTTTAAACCAATTAGCGGGTATCCGGTTATATCGTCATGAAAAATAATTCAGAGACGGTTCGCCCCGAAGCGACGCATCACGACGATCATCCGATCGAGGTTTCGCCCTATGCGAAATACATCCTGATTCTGGCCGCCGTTGTGGCAGCCATATGCGGCGGCCTCTACGGCTATGATACGGGCATCATCTCGGGCGCCCTGCTGCTGATCTCGGATGATTTCCATCTCAGCAGCACGATGCAGGAGATGGTGGCCTCCGCCATTCTGGCGGGTGCCATCATCGGGGCATTGGCGGCGGGATCGTTCTCTGAAAAATACGGGCGGCGCGCCTGCGTGACCCTGGTGAGCGGCGTGTTCGTGCTGGGCGCCCTGGCCTGCGCCTTTGCACCAGATGTATGGCTGCTGATCGTTGCGCGCGTGTTCCTCGGGTTTGCGGTTGGCGGGTCGACCCAGGTCGTGCCGATGTACATCTCCGAGCTGGCCCCGGCTGAAAAGCGCGGCACGCTGGTGACCATGTTCAACGTAGCCATCGGTCTCGGCATCCTTCTGGCCAATATCATCGGCTTCACCCAGCGCGAGGCCTGGGGCTGGCGCCCGATGGTCGGGTTGGCCGCCCTGCCTGCTGCCATTGTCTTCGTCTCGATGTTCTTCATGCCCAAGAGCCCGCGCTGGACGGCAGAAAACGAAGGCATGAAACGCGCCATCATCGAACTGGGGCGCATCCGCACTTCCAAGAAGGTTATCCGCAAGGAAGTACGCGAAATGCGGGAGAACGCGGAAGCGGCCAACCCCAGGAACCGTGGCTGGAAAGGGTTGTTCCGTCCATGGGTGCGCCCCGCTCTGGTGGCGGCACTCGGCGTGGCCTTCTTCACGCAGTGCGGCGGGCTGGAGATGATGATCTATTACGCGCCGACCTTCCTGCGCGATGCGGGTTTCGGGGCCTCTTCCGCCCTGATGGCCTCGCTGGGTGTGGCCATTACCTACTGCATCATGACATTTATCGGCTGCCTGATCGTTGATCGCGTAGGGCGTCGTCGCCTCATGCTGATCATGGGGCCGGGTTCGATCGTCAGCCTGATCGGGCTTGGCATCGTCTTTGCCATGCATCCGGCCCCGAACAGTGTCGGCTCCTATCTGGTGATCGTCTTCCTGCTGCTGTTCATGGCATTCAATTCGGGCGGTATCCAGGTCTGCGGCTGGCTGCTGGGTGCCGAGATGTTCCCGCTCTCCATGCGCGGTCAGGCCACCAGCCTGCACGCCGCAACGCTCTGGGGTTCGGATCTGCTCGTAACCGGCACGGCGCTGACACTGGTACAGCTCATCACTCTGGGCGGCACCATGTGGTTCTACGCCGCGGTCAATCTGGCCTCGGTGCTGTTCATCTTCTTCTTCGTGCCCGAGACTGCTGGTGCCACGCTTGAGGATATCGAACTGGCCCTGCATGAGAAGCGCTTCCGCCCGACCCGTGGCCAGACACGCATTGTGTCAGAAGACGAACAGGAAGAAGCCGCCGCCTGAGGGCAATGATTTTCGCCTGATCAGGACATGACGAACGGGGTGGCTCTTATGGCAGGAGCCACCCCGTTTGTGGAACTGGCATTACGATCAGAAGATCGCTAAAAGCACCCTCATAGTGACTGGAGCCATCCAGACCGCAGCGTCCCGGCGCATGGGGCTTTCCGCATGCGGGACAGGCGAGAAGTAGGATCAAGATGAGCTGGCTGACCGAATACGTTCGACCGAAAATCCGTGGCCTTTTGCAGCGCGAGGTGCCCGACAACCTCTGGACCAGCTGTGAATCCTGCTCACAGATGATCCTCATCAAGGATCTGGAAAAGGCACAGCGCGTCTGCCCGCATTGCAACCATCACGGCAAGGTCAAGGCCACCGAGCGTCTCGACTGGACGTTCGATGACGGCAAATACACCAAAATCGAACTGCCCAAGGTGCCGAGCGATCCGCTCGGCTTCCGCGACCAAAAGAAATATGCCGATCGTCTGAAAGACGCGAAGGCCAAGACCCATCTCGATGAGTCACTGGCTGTGGCCCATGGCAAGATCGGCGGCCACGATGCGGTCGTAGCCGTGATGGCCTATGAGTTCATGGCGGGCACCATGGGCACCGCACTGGGCGAAGCCTTTATCGCTGCCTGCCGTCTGGCTGTGCTGCAGAAGGCCGCTCTTGTGATCTACACGGCCTCTGGTGGCGCCCGTATGCAGGAAGGCGTTCTGTCGCTCATGCAGATGCCGCGCACGACCATCGGCGTCGAGATGCTCAAGGATGCAGGCCTGCCCTATATCGTTGTGCTGACCAACCCGACGACTGGCGGTGTTTCTGCATCGTTCGCCATGCTGGGCGATGTCCAGATTGCCGAGCCGGAGGCGCTCATCGCCTTTACCGGTCCCCGCGTGATTCAGGACACGGTGCGCGAGAAGCTGCCTGAAGGCTTCCAGCGTTCGGAATATCTGCGTGACCACGGCATGGTCGACATGGTCGTGTCGCGTCATGACCTGCATGCGAAGCTTGGCAGCCTGATCGGCATGATGATGAACAAGCCTGCCGTTGCGGCGGCGGTCGAAGCCGCCTGACAGAATGACTGCCCCCGCTCTGGCGACAGAGCGGGGTTTTTACTGCCTACCGGATGATTTCCATGACGACCAAAGCGCCCCCGGCCAAGCTCAGCGATGAATATGAGGGCCGGACCGGCGCCGTTCTGGCCCGGGTTCAGGCGCTTTATCCCAAGCTCATAGATCTGTCTCTCGATCGTCTTCATGCCCTGCTGGGCAAGCTGGGTAATCCTGAGCGCTCGCTGCCGCCGGTCATTCATGTGGCAGGTACCAATGGTAAGGGCAGTACCTGCGCCACGCTGCGTGCCATCGCCGAGACTGCCGGATGGTCGGTGCATGTCATGACCAGCCCGCATCTGATCGATGTTACCGAACGCTTCCGTATCGCCGGAAAACTGGTGAGTGAAGACGCGCTTGTCGCCACACTCGAGGAAATCGAGCGCGTCAATGCGGGTGACCCCATCACCGTTTTTGAGGTCCTGACAGCAGCAGGGCTTCTGCTTTTCGCGCGAAACAGGGCCGATCTGGTCATTCTGGAAGTCGGTCTGGGCGGGCGTCTGGATGCCACCAATGTGGTGGCCCGCCCCGCCGCCTGTGTGATTACACCTGTCGATCTCGATCATCAGGCCTTTCTGGGCGAGACGCTGACGCTCATCGCCGCCGAGAAGGCGGGCATCATCAAGCCGGGTGTGCCTGTGGTCTGTGCCGCCCAGCAGGAGGCGGCCCGGCTTGTCATCGAGGCCAGGGCAACAGCCTGCGCCGCCCCGCTATGGCAGGTCGGACGCGAGATCGGTTTCACGCTCCATGAAGGGGGCGGCCTGTCCTATCACGATCCGCTGGGCGCTCTTTCCCTGCCAGCCCCCGGTCTGAAGGGAGTTCATCAGGCAGGCAATGCGGCCCTTGCCGTGGCGGCTCTGCGCGCCAGTGGTCTGCCTGTCCCCGAAACGGCGTGGGTCGGTATTGCCCAGACGCAATGGCCCGCCCGTTTGCAACGTCTGGAAGGCAGGCTTGCCGCAGAACTGCCCGAAGGCTGGGAGCTATGGCTGGATGGCGGTCATAACCCCAATGCAGGCGAAGCTCTGGCTCCGACACTCGCAGCCTGGTCGGACCGCCCTCTGCATGTGATCGTGGGCATGAAGCAGAGCAAGGATGCCTCAGGCTTTCTCCGTCCGGTGCAGCGCCATGCCACGACACTTCATGCTGTGAGCGAAGAAGGCCAGCACCTTGCCTTGCCCGTCGAGGATATCGTTGCGGCCTCTGGTGGCGTCGCTCTGCCCGGACCGACCATCAGCGCCATTCTCCCGCGTCTTCAGGGACCGCCCGCCCGGGTGCTGATCTGCGGCAGCCTCTATCTCGCAGGGGTGGTGCTGAAGCAGGATGGCTCCATCCCGCAATAGGCCCCCCGCGCCTGAGCAGCCGACCGGTAGATCCTACACTTTTTGCCAGAGAGGTCGCCCGCGACCCAGAGCCGGACGCCGGATATAGCGGCCCTTGCCGCGTTCGGCGCGAAGCGTACCCTCATCCCACACCACAACGCCCTGACTGATGGTTTTCACCGCCAGTCCTGTCAGGGTCATGCCCTCATAGAGCGTATAATCGACATTCTGATGCAGGGCGCCCGCCGTGATTGTACGGCTGGCTGACGGGTCCCAGAGCACAAGATCAGCATCGGCCCCTGGCGCAATACAGCCCTTCCTCGGGTAGAGATTGAAGATGCGCGCCGTATTGGTGGAGGTGATGGCCACAAATTCTTCAGCGCTCAGACGACCGCTGACCACGCCATGATGCCACAGAACGCTCATGCGTTCCTCGATGCCGGGCACGCCATTGGGTATTTTGGTGAAATCGTCGCGCCCACGCATTTTCTGGTCCTGACAGAAGCAGCAATGATCGGTTGCTGTCGTCTGCAATTGTCCTGAGATCAAGCCGCCCCAGAGGGCCTTCTGATGGGCTTTGGGGCGAAAGGGCGGGCTCATGACATGACGCGCCGCCTGAAGCCAGTCGCTGTCGTGATATACGCTGTCGTCAAAGACCAGATGCTGAGGCAGGACCTCACCATAAACCTTCAGCCCTTTGAGCCGTGCCGCCGCGATGGCCTGTGTCGCCTCTTCGGTCGAGACATGCACTATATAGAGCGGCGTGTCGTCATAGAGCGGCGTGTCGTCGAGCTCGGCCAGGGTAATGGCCCGCTGCGCGGCCTCCCCCTCAATGGCCGCCGGTCGTGAGAGCGGGTGGGATGACGGGCCGGTCTCCCCTTTCGCCAGAAGCTGCGCCTGCAGAAACGCGATGGCATCGCCGTTTTCGGCATGGACAGTGCAGAGGGCGCCTAGCTCTCGCGCGCGTTGCATCGAACGCAGAAAGACCGTGTCATCGATCATCAGCGCATTTTTATAGGCCATGAAATGCTTGAAGGAGTTCACCCCGCCTTCTCTGACGAGACGCCCCATATCGTCATGAACCTGCTCATCCCAATGCGTCACGGCGACATGGAAGCCATAATCCGAAGCAGCTTTTTCAGCCTTGCCCCGCCAGGCGCGCCAGGCGTCGAAAAGCGATTGCCCCTGATCGGGAATGACAAAATCGATGATGCTTGTTGTCCCACCCGCAAGACCTGCCGCCGTGCCGGTGAAGAAATCATCGCTTGCTGTGGTGCCCATGAAGGGCATTTCCATATGGGTGTGCGGATCGATACCGCCCGGCATGACCAGCAGCCCGCTGGCATCAATGACCGTACAGCCTGTCGGCGCTTCCAGATCGGCGCCTATCCGGGCAATCCGCCCCGCATCGTCGCATAATATATCGGCGTCGAAGCGCCGTTCTGCCGTAACGATGAGGCCGCCCTTGATCAGTAGCATGCGCTTGTTCCCGTCGCCAAAAAGCCCGAAACAGAATATCGTTGTATTATCGAAATCATAGAGCTAGCCTGACCATATGGTCAATCTATTGCTCGATTTCTGTCGGGTTTATTGAGGCAGGGGCAAGGCAATGGCGCAGTCAGGGATAGTCTTTCCGTCAGGGCCGCTATCGAATGCCGATCTCGCTCCGGTTCAGGAGCGGCACTGGGCGTGGCGCGATTATCTCTTTCTCTGGATGTCCAATGTCCATAGCGTTGCAGGCTATCTGACGCTCGGCAGCTTTTTTACCATGGGGCTGAATGTCAGTGCCGTATTGGCCGGGCTCGTTCTGGCCATTCTGCTGGTGCATCTCCTGTGCAATCTCGTGGCCGTGCCGAGCCAGAAGGGCGGTGTGCCCTTTCCCGTCATGATACGGGCGGCTTTTGGCGTTCATGGCGCGATCATTCCGGCACTGGTGCGTGGTGTGATTGCGGTCGGCTGGTATGGTATTCAGACCTGGCTTGCCTCGAACGCCATCGTTCTGTTCGTTCTGCATTTCTTTCCCTCCACGCTGTCTTATGCCGATCTGCACCGTCATGGGGCACTGGGTCTCTCGATGCTGGGCTGGGCGGCTTTCCTCTCTGTCTGGCTGCTGCAACTGGCAGTGTTCTGGCGCGGCATGGAGGCCATTCGTCACTTTATCGACTGGGCAGGCCCGGCCATTTACGGCGTCATCCTCGTTCTCGATGCAGCACTTCTGATCCGGACCCATGGGCAGTGGCATTTCTCCGTTCTGCCTCAGGGCGGGTTATCAATATCTGCCACAGCAGGCGGCGCGCTGGCCGTAACCTCTCTTACCCTCGCCTATTTCTCACCCATCATTCTGAATTTCGGCGATTTTGCACGCTACGGCATCAGTATGGGTGACGTGCGTCGGGGTAATTTCTGGGGGCTGCCAATCAATTTCATGGCGTTTGTCCTGCTCGTTCTGACCACGATCATTCTGACGCAGCCTGCACTCGGCCGCCTTGTGCTCGACCCTGCCGAAACCATCGTTCTTTTCGACAGCCAGACCATTCTTCTTGTCGGCACGCTGACGCTTGTGGCCGCAACGATCGGCATCAATATCTCGGCCAATTTCGTCTCGGCTGCGTTCGATTTTTCGAATATCGCCCCGTCATCCATCTCATGGCGTCAGGGCGGGATCATCGCATCGATCGGCGCCATCGTGCTGACACCGTGGAATTTCTACGCCCATCCCGAACTCATTCATCTGACACTGGATATTCTGGGACTGTTTATCGCCCCTGTGACCAGCATCCTGCTTGTCGACTACTATATCGTGCAGAATAGACAGCTCGATCTCGCGGCGCTTTACAGCACCACTCACGACGACACCTACTGGTATAGCCGCGGCATGAACCCGAGGGCGCTGACAGCCCTTGGTCTGTCTGTCATCCTTGGTCTGCTGGTTGTCTTCCTGCCCGCACTCGCCGCGCTGCAGAACTTCTCATGGGTCATCGGTTTTGTTGCAGGAGGGATTTCTCATGCCCTTCTGTCGCACTTCAGCCCTGCTGCACGAAAAGCGGCCTGATAAGGGTCAGGAACGTCTCGATTCCGGCTTCATAATCCGTATCGAGCAGGCTCTCGCGATCAAGCAGGGCCTCGAACTGCACCTGCATATCGGCATAGGCCTGCGTACCTGACCAGAGCAGACACATGAAATGCGTCGGATCGATCACCCGCATCAGCCCTTTTGCCTGCCAGGCCAGAAAGATCTCGGCATGTCTCTCCACATGGGCGCGCAGGGTCTCTTTCAGAAAACCCTGAATCATCTGGCCGCCTGAGAGCAATTCCTGGGCGAAAAGACGCGACCCTTCGGGGCGCATGCGCGAGAAGGCCATCTTGGCGCGTATATAGCCCTCCATCCCCTCCATCGGGTCGCGCTCTGGCGAGAGCCATTCATCGGCATCTGCCAGCCATATATCGAGCAGACGCGCCAGAGTGGCCTGATAAAGGGCCTCCTTGGAGTGGAAATAATAGAGGATATTGGCTTTCGGGATGCCGCAGAGCCCGGCTATTTCCTCAACACGCGTGCCTTTCAGCCCTCGCGTGCCGAATGTCCATTCCGCCGCATTGAGGATCTGCGGCAAGGTGGCGCGTCGCGGCGCGCTGGGTTTTCTGCTTCTTGTCGGCTCGCAGAGATCTGTCACACCGTCGATCCTCTCATCAGAAAGCCAGGTCGGCCCTCAGCAACGCCCCAAGCAGCACATTGGCGCCTGCTTCGGCTTCGGCCTCCGTAATACTTTCGGATTCGTTATGACTTAGCCCGTCGCGACAGGGAACGAAAATCATGGCCGTCGGGGCAACACGCGCCATATAGGCGGCATCATGACCGGGACCTGAGACGATCTTCATCGACTCAAATCCGGCCTCGGCGGCAGCATCACTGACCATGGCAACGCAGCGCGGATCGAAGGGAACGGCTGGCGCGTCCCAGATCGGCCGGATGGCGAGCGTCACCCCCATTGTCTCGGCAATCGCCTTGAACCGGGCCCTCAGCTCCTGCTCCATCAAGGCAACGATGCCGTCATCGGGATGACGCAGATCGACCGTGAAGAAGGTCTCGCTGGGTACGACATTGCTGCTGTTGGGCCTGTTTTCGATCAGCCCGACCGTACCCAGAGCCTGCGGCGCATGAGCGCGGGCGATATCCGAAACGGCACCGATCATGGTGGCGGCTGCCAGAAGGGCATCACTGCGCAGGGTCATGGGGGTGGAGCCGGCATGGGCATCCTTTCCGCCAATCGTCACCTCATACCAACGCATGCCCTGCACACCCGTCACGGCACCAATGACACGGTTCTCCACCTCAAGGATCGGCCCCTGCTCGATATGCAGCTCGAAATAAGCCGCAACCGGTGTGGCGCGACAGGGTCTCTCCCCACGATAGCCAATGGCATCGAGAGCATCGCCAAACCGGATACCAGCGCGGTCATGCTTGTCGAGCACCTCCTGCTCGGTAAAGGCACCTGCATAGGCACCAGAGCACATCATGGGAGGCGAAAAGCGCGAGCCTTCCTCATTCGTCCAGTTGATCAGCTCGATCGGATGACGGGTGACATGACCCGACTCCTCAAGCGCGCGCAACACGGCAAGACCGCCCAGCACTCCAAGGATACCATCGAATTTTCCACCCGTAGGCTGGGTGTCGAGATGGCTACCCATAGTGAGCGGGGGCAAGGTCTCATCCTGCCCTCGCCGTCTGGCAAACATGTTCCCGAGCGTATCCACCGTCACGACACAGCCAAGCCGGGTGCAGGCAGCGGCAAACCAGTCGCGCACCTGACGGTCTTCTTCTGTCAGGGTCAGCCGCCTGATGCCGCCTTTCTCCGTGCCACCAAAACGGGCGGTTTCCATCAGATCGGCCCAGAGGGCGCTACCATCGATGCGAATATTGCTCATGCTCTGCCTTTCGCTCTTTACGCTGTGAGACGATGCGTATTGGAGGGATGCTCGAGCCAGGTCATCTCGCTGTCGACGGGCTGGGGCACCATGGTGATGCAGTCATCCACCGGGCAGACATGGGCGCAGAGATTGCAGCCGACGCATTCATCCTCGATCACGCTGTAATGGCGGCGATCGGGGCCGGTCTGTCTGGCGATGGCCTGATGAGACGTGTCTTCGCATGCGATATGACACAACCCACATCCGACACAGCTTTTCTGGTCGATATGCGCGAGCGTGCGAAAATTCATGTTGAGCTGGTTCCACGGCACGAAACGCGACACGGCCCTGCCGCTCAGATCGGGCAATGTGGCGTAGTCTTTCGTATCCATCCAGTTCGACAGGCCATCGATCATGTCTTCGACAATGCGAAAGCCGTAATGCATGGCTGCGGTGCAGACCTGCAGCGCATGAGACCCCATGGCCATAAATTCGGCCGCATCGCGCCAGTTGCTGATCCCGCCCATACCTGAGATCGGTATGCCCGCCATTTCCGGGTCGCGTGCAATTTCACCGATCATGCGCAGTGCAATCGGCTTGACCGCCGGACCGCAATACCCGCCATGCGTGCCCTTGCCGCCTACGACTGGCATGGGCGCCATGGCATCGAGATCGACCCCGATGACCGACTGAATGGTATTGATGAGAGAGACGGCATCGGCCCCGCCCCGGCGCGCAGCACGGGCAGGCATGAGAATATTGGTCACATTGGGTGTCAGCTTGACGATGACGGGCATGCGCGTGTTCTGCTTGCACCAGCGCGTGACCATCTCGACATATTCCGGCACCTGACCGACCGCAGAGCCCATATTGCGCTCAGACATGCCATGCGGGCAGCCGAAATTGAGCTCGATCCCGTCAGCACCCGTCTCTTCGATCAGGGGCAGGATAGCCTTCCAGCGATGCTCTTCGCAGGGCACCATCAGACTGACGATCAGCGCGCGGTCAGGAAAATCGCGTTTGACGCGCTTGATCTCGGCAATATTGGTCGCCAGAGGCCGGTCCGAAATCAGCTCGATATTATTCAGCCCCATCAGACGACGGCCCTCGAATTCGAGCGCGCCATAACGCGAGCTGAGATTCACCACAGGCGGGTCTTCACCCAGCGTTTTCCAGACCACGCCGCCCCAGCCTGCCTCGAAGGCACGGCGGACATTATATTCCTTGTCGGTCGGGGGCGCAGAGGCCAACCAGAACGGGTTGGGAGATGTAATTCCGGCGAAATTCGTGCGCAGATCGGCCATGGTCAGTTCACTCTCATCCCGGCATTGCTGAAATCGGCATGAATGGCCTCGGCCGCCTCACGCCCGTCACGCACAGCGGCAACGGTCAGGTCATCGCCTGCGGTGCAATCGCCCCCGGCATAGACATTATTCAGGCTTGTGCGGCCCTGCGCATCGACAACGATACGCCCTTTTTCGATCAGGATCTGATCCTGCGCGATCGGATCTGGCAAAAAGACCTGCCCGATGGCTTTCAGCACCATGTCGGCCTCAAGCGTAAAGGTTTCAGGCGTGCCTGCAGGCAGCCCATCAGGATCGGTCCGCCTGAAGGTCACTCCACGCAGGCCGCTGTCTTCGGTCTCCAGCCGCAAGGGAGCCGCCCAGAGACGAATGGTGACGCCATTGGTCTGTGCCCATTCGCGCTCGACAGGGGTAGCCGTCATGGTTGCTTCGCCCCGACGATAGACGAGCGTCACCTCCTCTGCCCCCAGTCGCCTGGCCTGCACGGCAGCATCAATGGCTGTGTTGCCGCCGCCAATGACCACGACTCGCCGCCCGACGGCACTCTCTGCAAGCGGATGAGAACGCAAATGCTCGATGAAAGCCACCGCGTCCTGCACGCCAGCAATGGTTTCGTGCTCAAGACCCAGAGCCCTCACACCGCCAAGACCGATTGCCAGAAAGACAGCATCGAAATCCTGCCTCAGAGCGGCAAGGGTCAGGGTTTCACCAAGTATGGCGCCGCCCTGAAAGCTGATGCCACCGATTGCGAGCAGAAAATCGATTTCCTTGCGCGCAAAATCATCCGCCAGCTTATAGGCGGCGACACCATATTCATTGAGCCCCCCCATTTTGTCGTGACGGTCGAAAATCGTGACATCATGCCCGTGGCGCGCCAGGCGGTGGGCGCAAGCCAGACCGGCTGGCCCTGCACCAATAATGGCAACACGACGCCCGCTGGCCGTTGCCCGCGTGAAGGGATGGGCTTCCTGCGCCATCTGCCAGTCAGTGGCATAGCGCTGCAAGGCGCCGATACGGACAGCCTTATGCGTTTCAATGGCGGTATGAACGCATTTCTGTTCGCACAGGATTTCCGTCGGGCACACCCGGGCGCAGGACCCGCCCAGAATATTGGACTGAAGAATGGTCCTGGCGGCACCGGCGATATTCTTGGAGGCAATGGCCTTGATGAAGCGCGGGATATCGATATCGGTCGGACAGGCTTCGATGCAGGGGGCATCATAACAATAAAAACAGCGATCGGCCTCAAGCGCCGCCTGTTCTGCAGTCAGGCCGGGATGAGCATCGGCGAAATTCCGGCTTAGTAGGTCATCTGGCAGGCGACCGCAGGCAATATCAGGACACATGGGCAGCTCTCATCCATATCATTCCACATTCCGAACGTTACGGGTGTTCTCGTCCTTGATGCAAGATAATTTTGACCAGATGTTCAGGTTTGCGCATGCTGGACCTTTTTCTCAAAAACCGGTCGAAAGAGAGACGGAAATCGCGAAAGTCGGCTGGATTGTATAAAGCGGCGATGATCCGGCGATGCTCGTGCCGTAGATCCCCTGCACAGTTTTCGCATTGGGCGTGAACGCATAGACCGCGTTGCGATAAATAGAGCCGATCATGTTCTGCATATTGATCTGAAGCTGAGGGCTGTGCAGAAATCCGGTCTGATGCAGGCGGTAGCCAAGTGTCACGTTGTTGTTGATATAAGCGGGCATTCTTTCGTCATTCATCAGCGTTGCATATTGCGCGCCGATATATTTCAGCCCGAGATTGGCAAAAAAGCTCCCATCATCCCAATCCAGCCCGAGAGCCGCCTGATATTTTGGCGCAGAAACGGCGTGCTTGCCGCTTGTCGGCAGAAGATCGCCATTGATCGGGATATTATTGTCGATACGCGCATCGAGAAATTCGAAACTTGCGTAAGGACGCAGATGCTTCAGGATCGGGCGCGTGCCGATCTGCACATCCACACCGCGTGATATCTGCCCTCCTGCATTCAGGGTCATGGGGGTCAGGGCACCATTCACATAGCTGTTGAGTGCCAGCTGACGATTGGTGAAATTGTAATTGAAGAAGGAGATTTCGCCGACGACAAGGTCATCATGGTAGCGATAGCCGAGTTCTTCCTCGATGGAGTATTCGGGTTTGACGTTTGAGGGCGCACTCTGCAGGGCGCCCCCGGCGGGGCTGTAGAGCTCGAACAGCGTGTTGTTATTGGTCGTGCGAAAATTCGTGACCCCAAGCACATAGAGTTCCGAGTGCTTGTCGATCTGGTAGCGTGCGCTGATCTGGGGCAGAGGCTCGAAAACATTCTGCCCGCGCCGAGGCGTCGAGACGGGGACGTAGCTGTCGACGCCACGTGACACCATGGCCGCACGAAGTCCTGCTTTTACCTCGAGGCGATCGCGCAGCATCGAAAGCCTGTCACCAAGATACAGCATATTGATCTGGGTGAAGGTATTATAATCCGAGGCGTACCATTTCTGCCCCGATGTCGTGCGGTAGATGAGCGGGCCATAATCGCCGTAGATATTCTCCAGTCCACCATCGACCGGATTGATGCGCGAGACAGGCGTTGCCTGGTTCAGACGTGACCATTCATACCACCAGCCGAGGGTCAGGGTATTTCGCCCTGCTGTCCAGTCGAGCGATGCGTTGTTGCCACCGCGATGATAGCTGTAATAATTGGGCGTATAGACCAGTTGCGACGTCGTCCTGCTGAAACGTCCATCACCATTCAGATCAACACTGACCGGCGACGACCCTGAATAGGTGGCACCCTCGGTTGCCAGAGCGGCGCCACCGATCGATCCTGATCCCCACCAGAGATAAGAGGTATCGTGAAAACGCAGCCCATGCCCGAAATCAAGCTCGGTTGGGGCTGAAGCAACCAGATTCTGGAACGCATCGAGCGCATAGAGGTGATAACCGAGCCCCGCCTTGTAGGAGCGCGACAGGTCATTACCCGCACCATATTGCGCAAACTCTGCGGCAGTCGGCCACCGACTGAACTGCAATGTATTATCGTTATAGCTCATGACGAGCGACGTGTGGCTATGGGCAGCAATATCCTTCACAAGCTTGAAGTCGATATGTTTGCGCATATTGGTGCCCGGCCCCCGCCAGTTATTGGCCCGGGTATAGGAAAAAGAAGCGAAAGCCCGCACGCTGGTCTGACCGATGTCACCTGTATCCGCGCGGATAAGGCCACGTGCCAGATTATAGGTGCCGTAGGTCATATTCACATAACCCTCGCGATGATGAGAAGGATCACGCAAGGTGGCATAGGCGCTACCGGCAGCGGCAGAGATGGCCGGGGTCGAGAGATCGACCGAGCCAGGCATCAATGAAACCTGCTGCAGATTATCGCCATCAGAGGTCTGATTGGCATAAAAACCACCGGAACCGATATCGCTGACCGGGACGCCTTCATAGATCCAGCCGATCTGATCACCCGGCAGGCCGCGCAGATACATATTGCCGCCGACAATACCGTATGGATCTATCAACGCGACATAAGCCGAAGGCTCGAGCGCCAGCACCTGTACGGGGTTGGACGTGGGCGATTGCTTGGCGATATAATCGCGTGTCACCGTCTGGATCGTGCCGGCACGGGTCTCGCGGCGTAACAGACCACCCCCCACCTGCTGACCGGTGACACCATTGGCCGTTTTATGACCTGGCGCCGATACTGTTATTTCCTCGGCTTTGTGCGGTTTGTGCGCGGTGCTCCAGTCAGGCTGGTGGGAAACGCGCTCGCTTATGGCCAACGGAGCCGAATGGGCTGAGCAGTTCGATATCGTAACGATTGTGGACGAGAAAAAAAGGGCTGAGCGACAAGAACGCATATCATCTCCGCGATATTTCGATTCCGGTACGAATGCAGCCTTTCATATCTTGCCTGAATGGACAAGAAATTTTTGTTACTCGCTTGGCTCCCTGCAAGCGGATCAGCTCAGCTTGTGGGTGAAGATGCTATTATACTGCTGATGATCTCTTTTTAAGGCACAATACACCGAAAGCATTTGTCTCTTCATTATCGCCAGATGAACGACCGGGCGAAAGGGAACGCGTCAACGGCGTACGACCCTCAAGAATCCCCTCGCCATGCACCGTGCCCATCATTCCGCCGATTCTGCCTGCAGATAACAGCATCGAGTCGAACTCACGCTGCCTCATCAGATTTTGTCCGTGAGCACTCGACGCATTCACAATAGGGACGCCTTCAACCGGGATCGTCCTCTCGTCCACTGTGATACGGTCTCGCCGAGGTAGTCGGCGCTGCCATAGCCTTGACGAAGCCAGAAATCATCAAGCTGCAGACAGCTTTCATCAGCATACGAGAAAAGCAAAGGCTCTGGATCAATATTAACTGCATAGTGACTGCTAAAAGAAATTACCGGTTGTCGAGAAACGCGATTGGCGCGAGAAGGACCCAGGTGCACGGTATGCTCTCTATCCCGGCAGAGCGACAATGCGCGCCAAGAGGATGAAGACAGACCGATATGCGTTATCTTGTCACAGGCGGAGCTGGATTCGTCGGAAGCCACACAGTCCTGGCATTGCTCGATGCGGGTCATGAGGTTGTTGTTCTGGACAATCTGAGCACGGGTCACCGTCAGGCAATCCCTCAAGGTGTGGCGTTTCACGAAGTCGACCTTCTGGACGCCGCCGCTACGTCTGCTGTCGTTGCCCAGGGCCCATGGGATGGGGTTCTGCATTTCGCCGCTCTCTCTCTTGTGGGAGATAGCATGCGTGATCCGTTCCACTATCTGCGACAGAACTACCTAACAGCTCTCAACCTTGTTCAGAGCTGTGTCGAACATCACGTCAAGAAAATCGTTTTCTCTTCGACCGCAGCCTTGTTCGGCGGCCCCGAGCGCTCGACCCCCATTCCCGAAACGGCACCGACCCAGCCCGGGTCACCCTACGGTGAGAGCAAGCTCATGATCGAGCGTGTGCTTTACTGGGCCGATGCCGTCTATGGGCTGAGAAGCGCTTGCCTGCGCTACTTCAATGCCGCCGGTGCAGACCCTCTCGGCCGGGCCGGAGAAGACCACCGACCTGAAACGCATCTGATTCCTTTAACAATCGATGCCGCCCTCGGCCGCCGTCCTGCCTTGAAACTCTTCGGAACAGATTATCCGACACGTGATGGCTCGTGCATCCGGGATTATATCCATGTGACAGACCTTGCCGATGCGCATATACGTGCGCTCGGCCAGATCGACAGCCGGAGCGTCACCTACAATATCGGTAATGGGCAGGGCTATTCCAATCTGGAAGTGATCGAAAGCGTCGAACGCGTGAGTGGCCGCAAAGTCCCGTGGGAAGCCGCACCACGACGGGAAGGCGACCCCTCTTTGCTCGTGGCAGATTCCACGACCCTGCGCAACGAAACCGGCTGGGAGCCAAAATTCGAAACGCTGGATCGCATTGTAGAAACGGCGCTGCGCTGGCGGGAAACCCATCCTGACGGATATGGCTCCTGAACACTCTCTGAGGCAGAGCCACGCGTGTCAAAAGCGGCGCGCGGCCCTTTCTGTGCTTGAACAGGGCAAGCAGGCAGGAGGGTGTGCCATGTCTTCGAAAGCGCGATCTCTTGGGGTTGCGTTATGAAGCCTTCCAGCATTCGAAGACTCGAAAACTACTCCTGAAAGACTGCTAGCCCGGCTACCTAGCTAGCGCAAGTCGATCTGCCCTCAAGGAAACGTAGACAAATACTGAGGCTCATGAAATTTCGCTTGCGCGATTTTCAGGGCCTCAGTCTTACACATTAGGGCGACAGAAAACCTGTCTATTTTTACTTCAGAAAAGCAGCAGACTGACTGCTCTTCTTTAACCGCAAAGCATTCTGCAGAAGCTCTGCGGCATCAGGCCCAACACTGGCAAGAATAACATACTTGTGTTTGGTCGAAAGAACCTCATAGCCATCATGCAATGAACGAATGGCACGGGCCGTATAATCCGAAACAAGATGTTTATCGATGCGCCCCAGAGCCCATGCATGCGTATTGAGTTCAACACGCAGCAACTGCGAAATAACATCTGCCCGCATACGAGAAATGATACGCGTCTTCAGATAGTCAAAAATTTCGAAATGAACGAAAAGCTTTTCATCCTTAGCTAGGATATCCTGGCCTACTCTACCTTGCCTGTAAAAATAATATGGCTGCGCTGTCGTTGAGATACGGCGCGCAATACTCAGGGCTTCAAACTGAAAAGGCAGGTCATCAAACCGCTTTATGTGCTCAGGAAACCGGATACCGTTTTCGATAAGAAGTTCGCGATCGTAGATTCGACGCCATATCGTAGGTTGCCCGGTCAGCAGGAGCTGAGGCTGCTCGACAACGCCGCTACGTTTGAAAATCCCAAGATTGCCCGCGTATATATCGTCGCTATCTTTGGTGACGCCGCCCTCGTAAGCAAACTTGTATCCGCCTTGTGCGACATCGGCAGCGTCTTCAATCGTCATCTTGTAGAGATCAGCATACATATCATGCGTGACCCAATCGTCACCGTCTACAAATCCGATGAACTGACCTTTCGCAACATCCATCCCGGCATTTCTTGCCGAAGCACAGCCACCATTAGCCTTGTGAACGACTACAACGCGCCCGGGATACCGGGCAGCATAGCCATCGGCAATCTCGCCACATTTATCGGGCGAGCCATCGTCAACAACGATAATCTCGAGCTCGTCCAAGGTCTGATTGACTAGGCTATCCAGACATTGTGGGAGCTGCGCTGCCACACCATAGGCCGGCACGATGACGGATACCGCAATCTTGGGACGCGGCTTGTCAAAGCCTCGACCACGCCCGCTAGCATGAGCGAGATACAGAAACGGAATATGGGGTCGCAACTGTTCTGACACATTATAGATACTATCAGAGAAAGAAATCTCCGTTGCCAGAGCCCTGATCTGGAAGTGTTTGATCAGCTTCCAGACTGTAAAATAGTGCGCGTCGTCAACACGCACAAAGTCAAGAACCTCAATATCCTGTTTATTTTGCAGGAAGCCATCGAGGTCATTATGAAGCGTAACGCGTTGATCCTGGCCTAGAAGACCTGATAGCGATGCGTAAAGAGCAGGATCCGGCTCTATAACATGGATCGACGCATTCGGCGCATATTGCAGATGCAGCAGACACTCCAACCCCGAGCGCCCACCAACGAATAAACTCACACCATTACGTCGTTGCGAGCAAAACCTCGGACCGAACCACGCGTGTTCCAACCGACTGATATCTTCGTCTCTGATGGATGCCGGTACCGAAAGCGGAATTTTACGAACATGACTATGAAAATTGGCAAAACGGATCATGACAATATTCTCGCTTTCAGGAGACCGATGATTTCGGATTTTTTTGCAGCAAACCTTTCAGCCGTCGTTTGACCGAACCAGTCAGAACGCGTGGATGCAGTAACTTCCTAGAGTCGAGCGGGACTTTGCTTTCTGAGTTGATTGCAGAAAGGAAATCACTCGCGCCTTCCACCTCATGGGTCGTGAGCGTCTCTCTCACCAGATCGAGTGGGCGTCCGCTTTCCAGGAAACGAGCCTGCTTGGTTTCCCACAAATTATCGGAAAACACCTCATGGTACTTCTCGATCCACGCCGGGGGGATGGAGCTATATAGGATGCAGGCCTGCTTGAAGAAAGAAAGCCTTTGTGGAAGCAACACATTTTCACCGCACCAGATAATCATGCGGGTCATCAGACTCGTCAAGGCAGCTCCAGCTGCCGCGTCAATACCGTAGCGGGTAGCATTTTGAACGGCGAGTTCGACGCTTTTGAAAATGTGGAAACGCCTCTGGCTGCGTTCCTGCGTTATCTTACCGGGTCGGTTAATTCTGTAATGATATCCTGTCTCATTAAGCAACCCGACGCGCCGTGCAGCGACGATTTCATGAGTATGAGGCGGCAAATCCTCAAATATCAATCCCTTTTCAAAATGGATATTCTCCCTGATCATGAAGTCGCGGTTCAGAACACGTGTGTTAGCATTCGGTTCGAGGCGCAACAGCATCGGATTGTTTTTGAGGCAGGTTGTTCTCGATGGCGCATTATCGAGAAGCGCATTCCATAGCCAGTCATCATAGAAATCGCTCAAATGACAATTGCTGTCGTCAAATACCGAGCTTCTGGAAACAACTAGTTCGCATTGCTCTTTTTGAGCAAAAGCTGCCATGCGGGAATAAAGCCCAGGTGTGACAACATCATCGCTGTCGAGAAATGCGACATAGTCTCCTCTGGCATGCGCAAGACCAGTCATTCTTGCTTGCGACAAACCCGCATTGTTCTGATCGAACACCGCGACTGGGTTGTCCGCATTTTTTGCCCATTCCGTAACAATTTCCAAGCTATTGTCGGTCCCGCCATCATGCACGATTAGTATTTCGTGCAGGTCCGTGTCCTCTCCTAGGAGACTATTGAGCGTCTCCAGCACGTAAGGCTCGGTATTATAGACTGGCACAATGATACTGACGGCTCCCTTTGCGAGAGATGTCGCGAAATGTGCATTACGGAAAACACATCTAGCCTCTTCTGAAGAGGTTGTTGCGGCCGCTTCTGAACCATTGATCATCAATTAATATCCGCCTTCAAAGTAAATTCAACAAAACTCTCAAAGAAAGAAGGTTCTTCTCTTTTCCTTCAACCTTATGCACCTTTGTATATTTTTCTCCAAAACTCTTCGCTTGTCATATATCCGATATTTTCTTCATAATTTCTTTTTGCTATTGAATAATTTTTCTTGAAAATCTTCTCTACCTTAGAAAAAACCTTCTTTTCCTGCCCCAGTCGTGCTCCATCGCGGCGAGCACAATAACCTTCTTGGGTGGGACCATAATAATACAATATATTATTATACCTAAAGGTCGCCCGAATATCGCCGGAGAAGTTTTTCGGTAGAAGAAGCCATGTGTCTTTCCTAAGAAAGTCAGGTAAGAGTGTCCCATTGAACGTCAGACTACGCAGAAGGCGACGTTTCTTGCTTTCGCACCAATTTGGCTCTGTTTTCGCGAAGCTCGGCGCGATATCGGTCAAACGGACTTTGCGCATTTTTTCTTCTTGAGCGAGAGTCGAGAATTCCTTACGAATTACTGATGTATCCATGTTCTCGAGCCAGAATTCGTGCCCCTTCATGACATCAAATGCGGCCTTGGAAACAGCTCGCGCCGTTGCGTAATTATAAGAATAAATTGCAGAGTCGAAAAACTTCCGTAGAAGTTTGATGCAGTCTTCCACATCAGCATTCAGATGCGTCATCTTTTGAACTAGGTGGTTGCGTACATCCAGATAAATCTGCAATGGACCACTCTTATAACCGAAGTCATCACCGTAACATGCAATACCATTCTGTGTGATGATATCGAATTTGTTCATCATGCTGAACATGATGTCATCACCGCGTACAAAAAACGGGAAGGCATAATGCTTCACATCACTCAAGGAGAATGCAAAGAACCACCAGCCACCAAAATCCGGCTTTTTGTCCACATACTCGCTCAGCATCAGATGATGGATGTTACGCATATCCAGCCCATGTTTGAGAGGCTGGCACATCCCGTCGAACTGCGCGCCTTTCTCAAAGAGGAAGTGGTGCGCTAGGTCTCGCAGCAGCGCGCCCGCGACTGCGATTTTTTCCTTGATAGCATAACCAAGAAGGGCGTGCGTTCTCAGTATGGATTCAAGCTCGCAAGACGCATCGTCATCCATGAAAAGGCAATGCGTAAAGGTCCCCTCATCCTTCAGATGGAGAAGGCCCCGCGTGAATCCCCCCGATCCCCCAAGATTCTGATTAGGGATCAATATAGCGCCTTCTACGACATCCTGGTCGAGCGTCTGAGAATTGTCCACAATGACCAGAGCGATCTGATCCTTGTAATCCGGGTTGACAAGTATCCCTTCTCGAATACGATGGGCGGCAGAAATAACGTATTGCTCGCGCTTGAAATGGGTGACGACAATACCGAGACGTACTTCCCGTTCTGGGGCTTTAGTGGTGCTAAACCCTCCCCCGATGACGCAGCCCTCAGTCACAGCCTCCACTTCAACGTAGATCATGCCGTTCACGAGGGAAGGCCAAGCCTCGATATTCAGAGTTGCTGCTGCACCTGCAGTAAGGTGGACCCGTTTTTCGAACAACGACACCTTATCACATTCCAAGCGATGTAGCCCGATACGTACGATAAACGTACCTTTACCCTCAATGGAAAATAATAAATCAGGTATATCGCAATTTTCCTGCCAGGACTGCACGGTAAAACCATTGTAGAATGTGTCGAAAGAACATTTCCCGCCTGGAGAAAAGAAAACTTTTTTTTCCGAAAGAACGGATATGACTCCCGGGTTCAGCTGTCTGACGTACATGTCGTCACTGCCGCCAAATTCCAGACTGGGCATTACAAGGCGCTGCAATGGGTACAAAGGTACAGCGGAAGATGTCTGTGTCGACGTGTAGGTGCTGGTATTCACTTCCGTACCCTTGAAATGAGGCAAAACGCCACGCAATGAAAAAGACTTTCTTTCTTGAAACAAAGCGGTCTGCGTTGCAAGTACTGACGAGCCTCTCTCATGCCTTGTGGTGAAAATAATTCTTTTGATTTCAATGTGTTGTTTTAGATGAGACTCCAGGGAAAGAATGAGCGCGTGACGGACCGGGTCTGACGCACACGTGACGATCGTCGCCTAGAGATTAGCCTGTGCTTGGCAGGCCTTCCCCAGAGCACGTTAACGAAGAGTCGATCAGGCTTGTGGGATAACTGGCGCAGATGGATACAGTCGGCTGACACGATGTCGAGAAGGTTAGAGACAAAGCCTAGGAATCACCTTTTGGCTTTATCGCATTGGATCGCTATATCACCGCAACGCCCGGGTTTTCTCAGCAAGCGCCCAACAGACTTTCGGGGTGAGGCCTCTGCCATATCTGGCGCATGTCATGCGCGTAGTTTGGTTTTCCTAACGGGTCACCCGGCATCGGTCGCTCAGCCAGCCATTCCATCCTGTCATCATGCTCAGGTAGCGAGGTGAACAAGCAAGAAACGAGATTGACCCTGTTGGCTGGTCTGACAGACGTGGGAGCCTGCTTATTGGGTGGGAAAAAACCGGCATCGAGCCCATCCCTCTTTTGAGAGGAATGGGCTATCTGGATCTGAGTGACCGTCCCTTTAAGCGAGCGGATCGATGCAGAAGGTGGGAGCTGGCGTGCCCGCGTCTTGCGCGGACAAAAATTGCTCTGCTGCATCCAGCGCTTCTGCAATCGTGATATGCATATCGAGATAACGATATGTGCCCAAGCGCCCCACGAAAGTAACGCCCTGCTCTGCTTTGGCCAACTCAACATAACGCTGCAATCGCGCCTTATCGTGAACAAGGCGGATTGGGTAATAAGGTGTATCGCTCTCTCCGCACAAACGACTGTACTCACGGAACAGAACTGTCTTCTCGTGGTTTTCCCAAGGCGTGAAATGCTTATGCTCGGCAACACGCGTCCAGGGCACGTTCTCATCGCAGTAGTTGATGACCGGATTGCCCTGATAGTCACCCTCAGCACGCACGGTTTCAAAGTCCAACGTCCGATAGCTCAAGCGACCCTCAGTATGATCAAACCAGGCATCGATCGGACCGCTATAAAAGACATGGGCGTAGTCAGCGGCCTGAGCCCGGGAAAAGCTGGTGGAAAGATGCACACGAATATTTTCGTGATCGAGGATACGCTCTACAATATATGTATAACCGTTCTCGGGAATTCCCTGATACTTGCTGCCATAATAGTTGTCATTATAGTCGAAACGTACAGGCAAACGCTTAAGAATACTGGCAGGCAATTCGGACGGCTCAAGCCCCCACTGTTTACGCGTGTAACCGCGAAAGAACGTCTCATAGATCTCACGACCAACAAAACGCAGGGCCTGATCCTCGAAAGTACGCGGCTCCGTAATGCTCTGGTCGCCTTGTTCCGCGATGAAGTCACGGGCTTCCGCAGGTGCGAACTGCTTCTTGAAAAGCTGATTGATCGTCATCAGGTTGATCGGCATGGAGAAGACCTCTCCACGCGCATGCGCCTTGACCCGATTGATGAACGGCATGAAACGATCAAACCGCTGCACATACTCCCAGACACGCTCGTTGCTGGTGTGAAAAATATGAGGACCATACACGTGTAGCATGATCCCACTCTCGACATCGCGCGCCGTGTAGCAGTTGCCTGCAACATGCTCACGAATATCGAAAACATCGACACTATATCCCCGGTCGGCCAGTTCTCTTGCGATGACGCTACCCGAGAAACCAGCTCCAACAATCGCTATTTTCTTCATTATTCCTGACTCTTTAGTGCTCGTATGATGAAAAGGAACGCTCTTCCGGGAGCGTATTCTATGCAATTTCTGGAAAAATTCGTCTGGCAGACACGCTTTGTAATTACCAGAGGCAGACCATCAGCGAAATTTCTCCCACCATCGCACCAGATCAACTGGTCGTACCATCGCACCAGAAAAGGTCAGGAATGGCTTGCAAGCACTCGAACTGAGGCATGCTGTATCACTCCTCCCTTACCGTTGCAAACATTCGGATAGTCACTCACGCCTAACTGACTTCGGGTTCCGAAAACCTTCTAGGTCACGTTGACAAAAGGTCTATACGATCTGGGTGAGATCTGATTCACTTCCTGCCTGCGGAATAACAGGTTGAGAGAACAGGAATGACACGAGGCGATCTGACGGATCAGGAATGGGCGATGATTGGTCCGCTTCTGCCGCCGGAGCGCGGGCGTTGGGCTCGACCAGCCGGAGACAACCGCCGGTTTCTCAATGACATGCTGCATGTCCTGCGCACTGGGTGCCCCTGGCGCGACATGCATGAGCGCTACGGCAAATGGAACTCTGTGTATGTCAGGTTCCGGCGTTGGGCTGAACAGGGCGTGTGGGACGCTTTGCTTCAAACCCTTGTAGATCTGGGGCTGAGTGACGACTGGCAACATATGCTCGACAGCACTGTAGTCCGTGCCCATTCACAGGCCACGGGCGCAAAAGGGGGGCTCATTCCGAGGCTTTTGGTCGATCATGCGGCGGCTTTACGAGCAAAATCCATGCCCGATGTGACAATCAGGGACGCCCTCTCGGCTTTATCCTTACCGGGGGCCAGGTCTCGGACTACAAAGCCACAGACGCTCTGATGAAGCTGCCTGTCCCGAACCCCAGAGCTATGCTGGCCGATCGGGGTTATGACATTGACAGCTTTCGCCACGATCTGCTCATGCACGCGATCTTGCCAGTCATTCCCTCGCGCAAAGGCCGCAGCACTCCACAAAATACTGATTGGCAGCGCTACAGAGATCGCAACCGTATCGAACGAATGTTCAACCACCTCAAGCAGCAACGCCAGATCGCCACCCGCTACGACAAAACAGTATTGTCCTTCATGAGCTTCCTCAACCTCGCCGCCGTAAGGCTTTGGATCAGGTCTTCTGTCAACATAACCTAGCCTAAATACTCTAATTGAACAGAAAGCCATTCTATGTTGGAGCCTTTCCTCAAAATCGCCGGCTCGTTTACTGACCACCATGCGACAATCCCAGATGGTGGGCTCCAGGGAGTATCAAATCAATAAATAACGCAAGCTCATTATTTTTAATAATGCTCGTAGTTTATTTTATATAAAAAATAAACCCGTAATTTATATTAGTAGATAATTATAAAACATGGTATTTTTATCAACTTGTTTCAGATATACTTACCACAAATTCATGATTCCGTTTCGTATTTTGGAGAAAACCATCCCATATAGCGGTAAGCACCAACCTTCGTACATTGCGTATATTTCTATTTTTCAAGTACAACCTAAAAACACCAAAAACAAGAAGCACCGAGAATGGAAAAAAAAGAATTCCTGATATTTTCCTATAAAAAATTATTCTGTTCCTGATAATATAATACATCTTCCAATTATTACGAGAGAAATCGACCGTAGTGCTGCAGTCATGGTAAAATCTAATTCCTGGAGCGAATTTTATTTTCCATCCGAGCGATCTTAATTTCCACGTATACAACGTATCGTCGGCGTAAACGAACAGGTCTTTCTGCGGCAATCCCAAACTGCCGCGTACCAGTCCAGCGCGAACAAAAAAACCGACAAAGGATGCATAATCGACAGGCTGCAGTTCATCTTTCTCGTAGGCTGCTAAATCTATTGCAAATGTTTTTTTCCTGTCTCTGATGAGGCGGATTATACTTCCAATTTTTCTGAACGGACTTAATCCAGGGCGGTTCATATCGCACACTGTATCGTCCGGAAAATAAACCGCTGCAGCAACCCCCCCGGTCTCCGATGAAAGGGAGAGAGACTGAAATTGACCGAGCGCTCCGGGCTGAGGCCAGGCATCGTCATCGAAACAGACAATCCACTCACAATCTGTCTGACGGGCCGCATAATCCATGCCACGCGCAAACCCACCCGCGCCACCGAGATTGATAGTCTCATTCAGAATGCGGAGGCGTGGGTCTGTCTGACCCGCCAACCAGCCTCTGGTACCATCGGGACTGGCATTGTTGACAACAACCACAGAAGAAAAATTTTGCGCAAGTGTATGCTTTATAACCGTTTTGAGCATCGATAGCCGGTTATAGGTGACAATAACGGCCGTTACCTTGCAAGGGCCCTGTCCGGTTGAGGAGGCAGAATTGAGGGACATGTTGTGCCTCACAGAGCCCGCTTGACGCGCGAGGCGACACCAGACAATGGTCGGCGCAGCAGAGGGGGAAGGCAATGCCAGCCGCGTGTCAGTACACGACGAACCAGACTATACTGAATAGGACGCGGCTCATCCCCTGGGCCGAGGCTGCCATGGAAGATGGTTTCATACCAGAATGTCCTACGCAGAAAAAACCAGTAGTAGAAACCTAACGCTGCGTTCTTGTTGTTCCAGGGCTTGGCCTCATACCCGGCATAATGCACAATTTTCGGATTTCGAAGGTCCTCAAGCACCTTGGCCCGCCAATCAGCACTTAAATGAGGAAATATTTCGCCAATACTGTTTACGCAGTTCCACGATGTATCCAGCATCTTCACCTTTCCAATCAGATATTTGTTCAAAATATCCTGGTCTAGGAACCAATAGCATCGGCTACTCAGATCTTTAATAGCGACATCGGCAATGTCAGCATTTCTGAAGGCGTTCAAATCGAAGAGAATAATACCCGCCTGAAAATAGGCGTCTCCACCAGCTTTCAACCCCAGATAGTCACTAAGATAACGGCTCGCAGGAAGAGCGCCGGTTTCAGCGAGCGAACGAACACCTGCCTTCACGAAATTCTTCATGATCAGATCAGGCGTGGCAGCGATCACAGCACCAATGAGTGGTGTGTCCCACAACTGGCACAGATCAGCCAGAACAATGGTATCGCAATCAACGTAAAGAGCCCGCGCGTGATTGGGCAGCAACTCCCCCAACGAGAGGCGATAGAACGTTGCCGGGGAGAAGTGCATATGCGTGCTGACGTCGCGATACATATGCTGGCAATCCAGAAAGTTGAGACTGCCTTTATCTCCGGGCAGCCCACTATGAAACTGCTGCCTGAGGAGATTACGCTTGAATGCTGGAATTCCCCCATCCAGCACGATCAACTCGAGAAAACGGTCGGGGCTGAAAGACGACTTTATAGACTCCAATAATGCGCCCAGATGCGGAACAAAATTTTCGTCCGCAGCCGTCACAATTGTCACGGCGTTGTCTAGCGGAGCAGGGAGGCTTCTAGGCAGCACGCTCTTTTGCCCTGTTCCCGTGTTCTCGAAAAAGCAACGCGTTCGCTCAATCACACCTGTGTGTGGACCGTGTGACGAGGCCATAAAAATATTGAATAGCCGCTCTCCCAAATAGCCATAAATTCTGCGTGCCTGTGCTGAATAGTTGGTCAGATCGGCTCGGCGCTCGACCTCTGAAAGAATGGCGAAAAGCCATGTGCAGTAGGTGTCGAACAGTTCGCGACGGAATACGAAGACATTAGTAAAATATCCTTCATCTGACGCCATGACTGTATCGAATGCTGCCAGATCACCGGGGTACAGATCGGCTATAACGGAACGTGTCAGATCAAGGTCATGGGCGAAATGATAGTCAGAATCGACGTAATGCTGGTGGAATGACGTGTATCCAACATTTTTTACCGACCATTTTTCCGGAAGAATAGCGCAGGCATCCGGATTGTTTTCTATCGTTTTGCGAACTGTCTCTGCATTCAACCCCATTGCCTGCAAAGACCCGGTCGTCATCTCAGGCAAAGCGATGCAACCGTAGCGGTCAGTTTTCAGACCCGTACACGCGAAGTCCAGAAAACGCCGATAGTGCATGAAACCGATCCAGGAGGCGTTACGGTCATTTTTCCACGCCCAATACAGGGTTGTCAGCTCACAATACTCGCCGTTTTTCCGGGAGATATTGTCACCCGTATCGTCACCCGGCATGGGCAATGCCGTGCTAGCCAGAGCCCTGCCCGCCTGAATTGGGCGAAAGACATCATCCTCAAACGTGAAGCCTGCGCTATGATGGCAGACATAAATGTGAACAGGACCAGAGCTGGCCTGACGTGTGGTCATTGGATGTTCTCTATGCAACCCACAGGTGGGGATTCACTCAAAGTTGAAGTACCCGGGGCTGCCGGAGAGTGATTTGTTCATCAATCGGGCTGCGATATCAAGTTTATCCTGATCTGTATAGAAGGTAGATGGAAGGATCGCGGAAGGTTTTTGAGCGTTTTTTCTACCTGCCCGTGGAAACGGAAACCGACTGTGAACTCTGGACATCACAGATGATTAATCTCAGGCTGTGTCGCTTTTGTGACGAGACTATCAGGCAGCTAATGCGATACTGGGGCCTTGTCCGGGGCTGCCCTGCTAAGAGACGTCGCGCTATCTGATACCGCGCTGAACATTTAATGAATGCCGCTTGAGAAAACGTCATTCAGCTGAGACGAACAGGCACTCATTCCCATTCACGTCACCAGCCGGGAGAGGGTGCCCCTGCATCACACAACGATTTTCGATCTGATCCAGTTGCCTGAGAATGGTGCCGGGTGAGGGATTTGAACCCCCGACCTTCGGTTTACAAAACCTATTCATACAATCCGTAAAGTGCTGATATATCTATATTAATCACCCATTTCTGTAAAGGATTATCCGGCTTTCTATCCGGGTGAGCGCCATGGCTGCATGATTAGCTCGTATGATCGGATGGCGAAAGATCCCCAGATGGAGAATCTTCCGCATCGCCTTTGTTACTCGATAAAGCCGACCTCAAACTTTGCCTTGCCGGCAAGCGACTGCAGGTTGGTCTTTTCAGGGTAAGACTTCATGAGCGGAAAGAATACGGATCCGCCGACGATGCTCCGGCCGTCAGCGTCTTTGGGACGCAGGCCCCAGAGATCCTGATATGTCATTGGCACAACCTGGCCGTTCACAGTCGTGTTACCTATATACATCATGATGTGACCGGGAATGTGAATGAGCGTGGTGAACGGCTTGCCGTTTTTAACGAGATAATCGAGCCGCGCCTCCACATCTGCCTTGCCCAGATCGACCGTGCGGCTTGTCGCCTGGATCTGTGCCAGCGAGTTGCGCGGCATGAGGATGCCAAAGGGTATGAGCAGGCTACGCAGCTCCGCCGAGCAGTCGTTGTAGAAGTTATAATTGCCCCAACCATAGGGACGGCTGACGAGCGAGCGCACAAGCATGGCAATATTGGTGCGATTCATCGCTAGCGGCATTGGCGCAAAGGCTTGATCCTGGTCTGCATACCAGGCGATCTGCGCATGTCCTGTGGCATCGCTCACTGGGATAGCCACCTCGGTCACGCCAGATTTGGCACTCCTGAACGGCAAAATCGTTCCGATGCGTGCCGTGAAATGGAAAACGTTATCGTCAAAGATCGAGACAGGCTGACGGGTTGCTGCACCAAGATGCGCTGACGCCATTTTGACCCAGCTATTCACGAACGGCTCACCTGCCTGGGCGATATCCTCATAATGCACCCAGCCTGTGACATCCGGCGAGACAACATATCTCCAGCGATGATCGCGGCTGACGGTCAGTGTGTAGACCGGTGTGCCAGGCCGCACAGACGACATCTGAAGATTATCGAACGGATAGCCCTCGCCCGCCTTGCGCGGGTCGTTATAGGCGGGGTCATCTGTCGGGAGCACCCGCACGAGGGTTTCCCGCAGGGCTATACCGCGATCGGCAGCGTGATAGCCGTTATCGATGTCTACCGCGGCGTTATCGCGCACCGCATTTTTCCACGCGTCATCGTGAATTCTGAAGTTCTGCCCCCAGGACTGACGCGCCGCATCCAGATAAGCATTAATGCCCCAGTCGCGCGTGCTCTCCACGCCGGCTGCGAGCAGCTTGCCCACAAAGACAGGATTCCAAGGGGAATGACCATCATCACCCATACCGAAATATTGTGATTTCAGCGCCGCGAAATAACGCTGCTGGGTTGCAGCGTCGATAATGGCCGCAGTCGGGTCTGCGCCGGCCAGGATCCATTGATCGACCGACTGCGAGTAGTTTGTGAGAGGGAAAACGGATTTGGTTGGGTCGATATAGTCTGGGCTCAACCTCGCCGTGTCCTGGGGTGAACGATCTGGCCCGCTCTGACAGGCAGCGAGGACGAGAGGTATAATAAGGAAAGACGAACGTAATATATGGTTTGAAACTCTATTTCTCACGGCGTTCCCTTTTATTCATGAAGAATATAGTTTGACTATATATGAAAATTAAAAAATGTAACTCACGATATTTTTATCATTGATACCGCCCATTCCTTAAATACGTACACATCTAAGGCGCACTCTCACGCCACGCTATGCAGCCGCTCAGGCATCAGCTTTTCCAGTCTGGCGAGGCCCTTCGCGGTGATACGCACCTGCTCTGTCACCTTTTCCGAGCCGTCGGGACGGGTAACGGTGGTGATCTTGTGGTCCAGATCGCCGTTGGAGGTGTGGGCCTGATAGCCCAGCCAGTGATCGGCGCCGGGGCGGCGGTAGATCCAGCCATTATGCGCCAGCCAGTCGAACAGAGCCTTGGGGCGCATATGGAGGTTCTTGGCGGCAGCAGTGATGCACAGACTGCCCTCGGCATTCACCAGCCGATCGTACACCTCCGCCTTGGGCAGGGTTTCCGCCAGGGCGGCTTTCTGCCGGGCTACCGTGGCCTGCAACACGGCCAGAGCTCGGGCAGCGAGGGCCTCGGGTGTTTCCTCCGGGGCAGCTGTCATGTAGCCACCGGTCTTGCGTATGGCGGGCAGGACTTCCTCGAACACCCAGCGCTCGAAGCGTTCGGCCTCGGGGCGCTTGCTGCGCACGATCAGCCGCAACACATCGGGCTCTGACAGAACGCGGACATCCTGTGTCCGTCCGAGTGCGTCGACGATGGGGTGGTGTTTCGCCACCCCACGGCAATGTTGCTTCATCGCGTTGGTTGGATCGGCATAGCCCAGCCGCTCGGCCACATCCCTGCCGACAAAGAACGGCTTGCCGCCGATCGTCACCACGCGGATTTCCCTGCCCTCGAAGCTGAGGGGGATAAGCATCTCATTCATACGGCATTCCTTTGTGCGAAGAAGGTGGCGTCTTGGATGAAACTGAAGAGGAGACGGATTTCCGGGCTGCGCTCGTCCACCTCGAACGCATGGAAATAGGAGGGTAGATACAGCTGTATGAGGCATGCTTTGGCCCCGAGCCCCGCAGGCGTGACGGCCCGGATCCCGGCCAGGTCATCCAGCTGACTGTCGAACTCGTCTATGAGAGCGAGGTATTCCTCATCATTAGACTTGTGCGCTCGGTCATTCATGACCCGATGCGCTTCGATAGCGCGAGCGACATGCCCCAGTAGCGTGGCATCGGCCTCGCCTAGTGCCTGCGCGGCTGGAATGAAGGCGGGGATTGAGCCGAGAAGAGGCACAACAGCAAGTTGAGAGAGAACAGCACGTCGAGACGTGCTAGAAGAGGCATCAGCCTGTGGCATGGGGTGTGATCCCTGCTGGAGGTTAGGCCGGACGAAAAGCACCACCTTTTCGTCCGGCTGATACGTATCTACCGTATCAAATAACCACACGTCAACGTAATTGACGTACGAACCGTAGCTATCGTATCTCAAGAACTATGGAACGAAAGCCGACACGATTTGAACTCCGCCTCCCCGCTGATCTTGGGGATGAGATCGATCATTGGCGGCGTGCTCAGCCGGATCTACCGAATAGAGCAGAGGCGGCCCGAAGGCTGATTATCCTCGGATTGAGATCTGAGCAGAACGAAGCCTAAGAACCCCTCCGGCTGTCATCTGCATTCGCGGCGTGTCTCCCGTTCATCCCGATGCAGTTCACCAGGCGATAGACAATCAACCATCTCGATCCTGTAGCAGGGCGTGGCCAGAATCGGGCGATTACCGCGCAAAGTGAGACGAGAAACGTCCCAACCATTGTCATATCGGCCGAGATCTCGGCTGGAATGAATGGAAGAATGGACGCGTAAAGGCTTTGCCAGTCCAATGTCATGGCAGTGTGTCCTCATATTCGATTGTAGGAAAGAAGAGAGACGGTCAGTCAGACCGTAAACGGCACACCCGCAGCAGGGCGGCTCTGATAAATAGAAAGCTCGATACGGCGGCGGCGCTGAAGGCCAGGCAGCACGATAAGGCGGCCATTCACCGTGGCTTTGTCCCAGCGTAAAAGCTGTTGTCCCGCCGCCGCGTAGAGCCCCCTGTTCAGAAGCGAGACAAGCGTAGAGCTACGCATGGCGGCACTGCCCACATTAAACTGCCACGACAGGAGCGCCCCCTCCTGCCACGGAGCCAGCGGGACATGCACCGCTTCGAGCAGTGTCTTGCTCAGCCCGGCCAGCGTTTTGCCTGCAAGATCGAGCGCTTCGGTTTCTGTAACGGGTTTCGTGACAGCCGTGACGGGTGAGCCATCACCGAGGAAGCGATTGCCAATCCCGATGGTCCAATACCCGGCCGGGCAGAGATAGGGCGCAAGACGCAGCCCCTCGATATCGTCCCGACGCAGAAGCGCCAGAGCGATTTTCAATGAAGCGATCATCAATCATGTCTCCAAAACGAAAAAAGCCGCCCGGGTTGGGCGGCTTTGGTGTCAGATCATTTGATATTGAGGAAGGCCTTCGCCGTTAAAACGACCCATAATCTACCTTTATGACGGCAGAAACAGTCGGCTGTTGGAGGGACTGGGCCTCGGACCTACAATATGAGTCGCCTCATCATGGATATAGCTGCAATAGATTGTCATGATCAAAGCTTAATGTACTGAATTCTCTCTCAGAGGCAATGGTTAGGTCAGAATTACCGAATCTATTACGTATCATTCGCTCGATATTTGATCTAAATAATTCTAACCCACTACTATCTGCAGGTTCCTGATAAACAATCAAAATATCTATATCATTATAATGCTTTCGACGCATAAATGAGCCAAAAACGAATACGCGAGTTCCTGATGGAGGAGCCGCCCCTCTGGTTAATTGTCTAAGATCGTCTTTGCGTTTTTCACGATCATATCTTGTCAAGTAGTTTAAATACCTATTCCCGCTATAGTTAATTGCACCCATAAATTCACCAAGCATAAATAGACCTACATTCATATCAATACATTGTTTTTTTGCCTCTTCAGTATATTTACCGGCAGGACTAGCACAGATTATTGCATCGACCGCAGGATCAACCTCCAAAACGCGCTCTAAAGTATAGTTTGTGAAAAAATATGTGTTCGTCACAAAAACCTTAAGTTTTCGTCCATCGCAAAGGCTAACAAGCATAGTGCCGCGATTGAGCTCTTGTAGGCTCTGTATAGCAGAGTGGGTATTTAGAAATCTTTCTATGAACGTCTGAACCGTATTATAACGAAACTCTAGCTCCTGTTTCTCGGCAACTTGAGGATTCTCCGAATCTATACCCAGCTGAATTTTAACATAGTAGTCAAAACTTCTTGGGAATAACTTGTAATCATTTATCTTTTGATCTGTTAAGCAGTTGTCTTGAAATGCGTCTGCATGTATTTTGTATTCAAGCATGCGACGATATAATTCCCATGGATATTTAAAATTTCTTTTATTTCGATCTATAAGCTCTATAATTTTTTGATTATTTGGGAGAATCGTATCTAAACAACGTTTCTTCCAAATTATTAATCCATCCCCACCTGACCCGCCAAGTACATTTTCTGAATAGGGACCACATTCCCTGAACAAGGCTGCGTTTTCCTCCAATAGATCGTTCACCTCTATTAAAAGCTCACGCTCATCTCTGATATCAGGGATTGAGAAGAGCGATACGATCTTTCCTGCATGCGCCTTCTTCCATGCTTGCATCTTTTCGACGGAAAACCGACTCTCCAACTCATCGACTACTTTATGACACTCTAGGCAAAGCATGATGAGGTTAGCCAAACCATCTCTATCGATGTGCTCCGCAAGCTCGTGATCGCTCCGCGGGCCAGAGCCCCCATGTCCGATAATGTGAGCAACGTTTGCAATACTGACCGAACTACCTTCAACTTCACGAAACAGTGGTTTATTGCAGGAGGGATTTTGGCAGAACCCCCCGCACTGCGTCCACAACTGCCTAGTTGTGTTGATTGAAATTGACTTTCGCGCGCTTGTCATCCTTCGAGGGTAACTGATTTTGTATCGGACGTGCAACACTCAAGGCAGAGGACGACCGTAGCATAATCGTACTCACATCCTCGCTTTCAAGCTCGGAGATAAATGCGAATGAGATCGAAAATAACAAATGAACCAATGCCTACTCGGCACATCCATCGAAAAACCAGAATACTTTCTGTATCTTTCGCGAGATGTACAGCAGAGCATGATGGCCGTCGCCAGGTAATCCACATCCACTGCGTGGGCTCGTCTTAGATCGACGCAAAATACTGTCCCTCTATGGCGAGGGCGAAGATTTGTCTCTCAGAAACAATTATAAGATCTGGCAAGTTTTTGTCCTCTTTCCTTCTCAATCAATTAGCCGCTAAAGATTCCCGGCGATTCAGTGCCTCTCTCAGCAGTCCATTCTGCCCTCGAAATTCCGCAATGAGAGCCATGTTTTCTCTTTCTCGCTCTTCGAGCCGATCCACCCGTGCATTCAGCCGATCGATCTCCTCCTGCTGCGACGCAATCGTGGCTTTCGAACTTGATGCGCCGAAACCAATCAGCCAGCGGATGGTGAAAAGCAGCCCGCCGATCACCGCGACCCACCAGGGCTGCGGAGTAAGGTTCTCAGGCATTGCCCATCCTCCCCAACGCTGCCCGAGTATTGAGCAGGGAAAGTGCGCCATAGGCCGCGATTGCAGGCACCAGCGCGCTCGGGGCGATCAGTCCGAAAGCGATGAACGCCCAGGCCGTGAAAGCCGCGATCGCCGAGGCGCGACGCAGGGCGGGATGATTGCACAACGCCCCCACGATCTGCGCACCGCCCGTCAGCCAGGCAAGCAGGGCATAGACAAGCGTTGGATGATCGGCGCGGGGCAGGATGGCGAGAAGCTGCCCTATGCTAGGCCATGTCACATCCGTCCGCGGTAGCGCCAGAAGCAGACAGGCCCAAAGGGCAAGTGCCGCACCCAGGCAGAACTCCTGCATCCGCATGGTGTTATCCTCCTGTTCGTTCAGACCGAAAGCCATGTGAGGGCGGCATCGGAGAGGAGCGGGATGAAAGTGAAATTCGGACGGCTCCTGTCGAGCGTCGCGATCGTGATCACCGCCCTGACCGTTTCGCCCTGCACGAGATTGACGGCCAGAGCGTTGACCGTGATCGGCATAGGGCCATTGCGGTCGACGCGGAGGCGCCTTTGCTCCGCCGTGTAGAGCGAGGACGAACCGTCCGAATTCAGGCGATACAGACTGCAGATGATTTGCAGGAACCCCCAGTCGGTCTCTTTGACGTCGCCCCAGTTCTTGAGCTGGATTATTCCGGCAAATTCAGCCTTCAGCGTGATGCCGCTGGCCCGGATATCCTGGCTGAAAAAATCCCGTCGCTGATCGTTCAGTTCAACAGCGGGAACCGATACGCGCCCCTGGGTGACGGGCGGGGTAATGGCTTCGACGGGAATGTCGGAATAGACGTAGACCAGCCCCGTGAAATTGAGCCGGTCCTGACGGTCGAACGTGTTGCCCAGCACCTGATCGCGCGAGATCGTGGCGGGCTGGCCATGCGTCAGGCGACCGATACCCCATTCGGCCTGGGTGCCGTCATCGGCGAAATAATACACGTCACCATCGGCAAAGGCGCCGCTCCAGCCGCGTCGACCGGGTGGCGCCCCGCTCAGGGCATAAGGGCCTGTGCCGGGGTTGTTGGACCGCTCGAGCACGAACGGGGCAAATTTCGGCATCAGAGACGCTCCTTGACGGTCATGGTCGTGGCCCGCCGATCGGCAGCGCCTGCCGGGCAGGTGATGTCACCCGGTGTCAGGCGCCCGAAGATCATCGCGCTGTTGCGATCGGGGGCAGAGAGATCGGGCACGAAAAGGATATTCCGCCCCGTCGCAGCCGTGTTCTCGATGCTGCGGATCTTCGGCAGCTCGGCGATGCCCAGAGACTGGTGATCGATCGCGATCGCACGCTGGCGATAGCGCAAAGTCGGATATTCCACCCCCGAGAGGCTGGTGGCCTCGTCAATGGTGGCCTGCTGGCTCTCATTGCCCTGCCAGCTCATATTGCGCTCGGGCTGCCAGAGCGGCCCGAGATAGGCGAGCGGGAAAGACAGGAAGCCGTCAGGATTACCCTGATCGCTGATCGAAATATCGAGCTGCGTGATTGTCTGATCGTTCGGAAACACAACGAGGAACTGGCCCGAGACGGTTTGCGTCTGCTGGCCACCCGAGGCGTAAACGACACCCGCCCCGTTGCGGGCAACGAGGGAATAGCGCGCCCCCGCCGTGAGATTGGTGCGGTGAAACGAAAAGCCCCGGCACAGGATGGGCCGGGGCAGATGCGCGATGAGATAGGCTTCCTTTCCCGGCACGCGCCAGGCGGTCGAAGGCGCCCCCTGATCGTTTTGCAGATTGATCAGGGGCAGTTCAGCCACCTGCGCATTGCCCTCCAGCCGCGCCTCCATGAGCGCGTTCTCTGCGCCGAACGCGCAGGTCCAGGCCTCGGCCATGGCCGTTCCTTTCGAGTTTTCTGGTTTGTGAGAGATCGGGCCGATTCAGCGATCGGGCCTGGTCTTTTCCGCTTTGGGGAGGCGTGGATGCAAAAGTGGCCCAGCCGCTGCCAATTCCGTTAAAACGGCGGGCCACTTTGCCAGCAATGATGTCACGACATTCCTGCGTGACATCATCGAAGCTCTATGAGCCCTTGCCTGACCATTTTGTGGGTCCGGCAAGGGCTCGAATGGCGTTTATGCATCGCGCCAAGAGAAGTTTAGCGCAGCCCATCCCGGAATGTAACGCAAAAATAACGATTCGAACGAGAGAGTCAGGACGCCCTTGCCTCAGTGCCTAGACCAGAACGGTCAGGGTCACGCTCGCCTCGGCAGAGCGGATCTGCTCGCCGATCACGAGCCCGGTCACGCCCCCGCGCAGACCCGGCGCTGGCAGATCGAGCCGCAGCGCTTGGCCGAGATCGATTCCGCCCGCAACAGAGCGCGGCAGGGTCAGGCTCCACAGACGGCGCTCCGCCCCCCAGAGATCGCCGTGGCTATTGGCGGCACTCTGGGCATCGCCCTCATTGATCAGCGCGGTCGGAATCACCGGCAGATCGCTGGGCTGGCGATAGCGCAGCTTGATGCTGGGCAGATACCAGGCTGCCACGCGGTCCTCCTGCAGCACATAGCTCTGCCGCTCGGCCGTGATGCGTGGATGCAGCGCGTTGCCGCCCTGCTGCACTGTCTGATTGTGCGCGTAGCCGATCCGCCACCGATAGGGCGGCGGCGACAAGCCGCTATCGAGCGCAAGCCCTGACAGCGCCGTGACCTGGTCGGCAGTCAACACTCTATCGGGCACGGTGCCTGGCATCTGCAGACGCAGGGGCGAGAGCGTGCCCTCATGGCTGGGCACGAGCCGGATGCCGAGCCCCGAGAGCCAGGTATTGAAGATCTGCCGCCCCGTGACCGCCTGGCTCCCGTCCCAGTACCAGCCCGCCTGGCGCGTATCCTCCCATGATCCGGCAAGCCATTGCGCGGGCATGGTCAGATCCTCGATCAGCATCTGGCGCAGAAGTGGCAGCACGGTGCGCGGCGCGGCGCCCGAGGGGAAATCGCCCGTGGCGTCGACCGTGATCGCATAGACGGGCTTTGTGCCCAGCCGGACAAACAACCCGCCCGAACTGCTCTGCATCTGCCAGGTGCCGGGCGCTGGTGCGGCCCCGTAGAGATCGGCCACGGCCCCGGCATAGGTGATGCCACCGGCAAATCCGCCCTCGTAGAGCGCCGACACAGAGCCCGGCCCGTCGCTGATCTGGTAAACGAGATTGACGGCATCGATCAGAACCGGGGTCAGATTGAGCGCCGTGCCACGCAGGCGCGGCATCGAGCGGCCCTTGACGTTGGCATCTCCGCCAAAGCGCCCCGAACCGGCATAGGAGCCGACCGGCATGATGACCTCATCGAGCCAGCCGGAGACCTCGCGCAGTGCAATCTGCACGGTGAGCCGGTCAGGTTGCCACGAGCTACCCAGCCCGGAGAATATGGGCACAAGGGCTGCGCTCGCCGGGTCGAGGTCGATCTGACGCGCTGTATCGCGGGATTTGAAACCGGCCCGGATACGCACCGGCATCCGGTCGATCACGCGATCGCGGATGAGCGCATCGAAACGCCCATCGGGATTGGCGAGGGTGATGGCGCCCCAGCTTTCGCGCACCGAGGGCGAGGCTGGCGACAGATCGAGCCTGCGATCGATCGCAAAGGCATCGGCCAGCAAGGGCGGATAGGGCTGGCCAGCCTCATCGACATATCCCGCGTCGGACAGACGCAGCGTGTCGATGAGGCTGCGCCGGAACGGCAGGAGCGTGACGGTGCCCGCTGCGACCGTGCCATAACCACGGGCGAACTCGACATCGAGCGGGCGCTCTGCATCGATCTCGACCGTATGAAACAGGGTGCCGCTCATGCTGCCTTGCCTTGCGCCATGTGACGCTGCTCGGCGAGTTGCTTGTTTGCTGTCTCGAGCAGACGTTGCAGCAACTCGGCCAGTGTCTGGTTATTGCTGGCCAGCATGGCCCTGAGTGCCGACTCAGTGATGGTGTCCGCTTTGAGGCTGCCGATCGATTGCAGCATCTGCTGGATGCGCGTGTAATCGGCCGCGTAATCCTGCCCCGATCCGTTATAGCTCTGGCTCTGGGCGAGCAGCGTCTCTGCCGCGCTGCGTAGGGATTGCAGCGCCTCATAATCGCCTTGTCCGGCTTTGCTGGCGAGCGTGTTGAAATTATCGTTTGCAGCGCGGTATTGCGCCTCTGCCGAGAGGGGCGAATAGGTCGACAGATTCAGGCCCTTGGCAAAATCGAGCAGGTTACTGACGACAGACGCCGCCGAACTCGCAGCCTGGTCGCGCTGCTGTTTCGCCTGTTCTGCAGCCTGATCGGCGGCCTGCTTCGCCGCATCTGCCGCCTTGTCTGCATATTGCTTCTGAATCGCCAGACGTTCTGCCCCGAGGGTTTTTTCCAGATCCGAAGCCTGCTGCAGGTAAGTCTGGTTCGAGCTATAGGCCTCGCCCAGAAACTCCCGCCAGCTATCGGCAAGCTGGCGTTTCTGCTGCGTGGCAGACAGATCGAAATCCATCAGATTGGCGCCTTGCTGGTCGCCCTGCGCCGCCAGGAGCCGGGCTTTCACCGATTGCCCGCTTTCGGTCAGGCTGCGCATGTTCTGATCGTAGCCTTGCGCGTAGAGCGTGCTGAACTTTTCATTGAGCGCGTTGCTATCCAGCCCGTAGGAACCGGCCTGGCTGGCCGCGTCCGCATAGGTCTTTTTCAGCGCCTCCATCTGCTCGACCCAGCTTTGCTGCCCGTCGACCGTTGCTTTCATCAGGTTCGGCATGGTGTTGCTGACAAACTCGGTGATGGTCGCAACCTGCGATTGCAGATCGCTGGTCGCGAGCGTCTTGCCGTTGAGCATATGATCGAGCGCCGTGCGCAGATCGCCCGTGGCCTCGGTAAAGCCCAAGACGGTCACGGTACCGTCAGAATTGAATTTCGAGACGGCCACTCCCAGCGCATCCACCGTGTCGGCCATGCTTTTCAGCTGCGTGACCGCGCTCTGGAACGAGGCCACGCTATCAAAGCTCGCGGGCATCCCCTGCGAGAGCGCCTGGGTGAAGGTGGCGTTGCCGTCGCTGCGCAGCTTCACGCCGCCAAGCAAATCCTTGAGGCTCACGGAACGCTGATCGGGGTCTTTGTTGTTCGGATCGTCGCGCACCGTGCCGAGATAGGCATTCTCGGCCTTGAGCCCGAGGCTGCTCATCATGGTGTTGAGGCTGGCCAGCTCCGATTTAAGCTGGGCGGTGATGGTGTCGGTCTGCTTCTGGTTCCAGCTCTGTCCCATCCTGAACTCGTCGCCCTCGAGCAGCACCTGGTCGATCGTGTAGGGGTTTTTCTTGTGGCCGAAGAGCCCGCCCAGCAGGCCACCGGCACCGCCGCCGATCAGCCCGCCAAGCATTGTGCCGATGCCGGGGATGAACGAGCCCAGCCCTGCGCCAAGCGCGGCACCAACGCCCGAGCCGAGCAGCCCATAGGTGCCGCCGCCGATATTGCCGAGCGCCGAGCCGAGGCCCATGCCGCCGCCGATACCGCCGAGCGTATTGCCCACCGTTGCCGTGCCGAAGAGTTTCGAGCCCATCGCGCTGGAGAGCCAGCTGCTCGAACTGGCAACGCCGCTTGTCGCCGTGCCAGCGCCGGGAATGGACACGCTGCCGGGCTTGCCCGCGCCGCCACCGACCGACCCGCCCGAGGCAAGGGTATCGGAGAGGCTTGAGAACGTGTTGCGGTTTCCGCCATCCAGGGCATTCATGGCCGGGTTCATGAGGCCGAGCTTGGCCACAACGCCGACGATCTGCGTCTGCAGGCCCGACAGGATCGAGCCGAAGCTCACAGCCCCTTTGCCACCCTGCACGAATGCCTGCGTCACGCTGCTTGTCATGGTGCTGAAAATCCCCTCCATGCTGCCGGTCAGTTCATCGAGCGCGGATTTCTGATGCTGATAGGCATTGGTCGCGGTCTGGATGGCTGCCACGTTGTCGAGATAGGCCTGATTTGTTTTAGAGTTGATGTCGCCACCTGCCTCGAGAATGCGGTTGCGCTCTTTCAGCACCGCGATCTGCACCGAGGTGGCATCGCTGTTTTGCCCGATCGCCGCCGTCTGGGCCTTGATGACTTCCAGATCCAGCGACTGGCTGTAGAGCTTGCCCGCATTGGCCATATCAACTTGCGAGGCCGTTGCCGATTTCATGGCGCCGGTCAGGATCTCGAGCTGGCGGGTCTGCTCGGCCGTGCCGTCGATCGAGGTGGCCCGCACCTTCTCGGCGGCTTCCATAGTCTGCTGATACTGCGTCAGGGAGCCTTTCGACGCATTGTAGCCAGCGAGCAGATCCTGCTCGGCCTGCGTGCGCTCATTGATGGCCGCGGCCGACTGGTTGAACTGGTTCGTCAGGATCGCCTGCTGTCTGGCTTGCGCTTCGGCCAGCTGGGCGGCTGTGGCGTGTTCCTGCCCCATACACCTTGCGGCTTCCTCGACCTGCTGACTGACCTGCACCATCGACGCCTCTGCCGCCGAGTAGGTTCTGGCGCTTTCAGCCGCCAGAACCTGTTGATGGGCGAGAGTCTGTAACGGGTCGCGCAGTTCATTGATCGCGCCACGCTGGCCGTTGATCTTGTCGGTCAATACGCCGGTCTGGGCAGCATACTCGGCATCGGAAACCTTGCCTGCGGTATGCAGATCATTGAGCGCCTTCTGCGCCGTGGTCAGGGCCGTGATGGCCTCTTCACGCTCACGGATCTGGGCGGCGATGCTGCCATCACTGCCGCGCAGCTGGTCATCGACCCTGAGTTGACGCAAGGCGGTCGCCTGGGCGCCATAGACCTCGCCCCCGGTCGCCTTTTGTGCGTAGTCCATGACGCTATCAGGCGCTTTGGCGATCTTGCCCGACAGATACTGATCGACGTTTCCTTCGCCCCAGTTATAGGCCATGGCGACCAGTGCCTGATTGCCGTCATACTTGGCGTAAAGCCGCGTGAGCAGCTGCACGCCTGCCGTGACATTGCCGGTCGTCGTGCGCAGATCATTGCCGTTGGCATTGCCCGGCATGACCTGCATCGCGCCCAGCGCACCCGCCGATGACTGCACCACGCGGCCCTGCGTGTCATACTGGCCCGTTGCGCTTTCGATCGGCTGTATGCGATGGGCGAGCGCGATCACATCGTTATTCGCGCCCAGGCTTGCACCCACGCTGTCGATGGTCTTGCCCACCCCGGCCACATCGGACGCAGCCACCTCGCGGCGCTGCATGTAGTCATGGACGGCAGGGATCTTGTCGAGTTGCGCAGCCTCCCATGCGCGGATCTCTTTGGTCTTGTCCAGAAAGGCCTGCAGAAGCTGCGTTGCTTTGAGGGCGGCACCTGATACGCCTTCGCCAAGCCAGTTCACAAACTGCCCGAGAGGGGCGAAGCCCTCATGAAGCGATACGTTCACTGCATGGAGTGCCCGGTGGAGGGGCGTCACGCCCTGGTCTGCGGCATTGGCCGTGGCCTTGCCGACCTGCCCCATGAGCAGCCCCCAGGCGCCGATACGATCACCGCTGGTCTGCATATCGCGGATCTGCTGCACCAGCCCCTCATGGACGCCGAGCAGCCCTTTCTCGGCGAAATCCTCTGCGGCCTTGGCTGGATCTGCAAACGCCGCCGTCATTTCCTTTGCCGCGTCGGGCACATCCTTGCCCAGGACCGTTGCAAGATTGCGGGCGGTGGTGGCGAGCGCATCGAGATTGCCGCCGCTGACCGAGGGCACAGCCGCAAAGGTCGAGGTGACCGAACGGCTGTCATTGAGAGACAGGCCACTCTTGCCCGCGATGCGCCTTGCCGCATCCTCTGCAGCGCCAGCCATGGCCGCATAATCGCTGCGAGTTGCACGCAGGGTCTGGCCAAGGGCTGCGAGATGGCCCTCTTCGGTTTCGGCCGCGCTGCCCATTTTGTAGATGGCTACACCGGCCGCGACAGCAAGAGCCGCCAGACCCACCGGCCCCGTCAGTAATCCGCCCACGATTTGCGTGGCCTTGCCAAACCCGCCCATCACCGTGACCATATTGGGCACCTGATAGAATGCGGCTTTCATGGCGCCGCCCCCGGCCAGCACCTGATCGGCGAATTTATGGGCCTCACCAGCCAGGATGCCGATCTGGTAGCTCGACAGCTTGGCTGCCGTTGCACCTTCCGCAAGGGCGGCATTGTGCAGCTTGCTGGCACCCGTAGCCGCGTCGAATTTCTCTTTCTGTGTTGCCGCTGATTTGGCGATGCCGGCTAAAGACCCCGCATATTGCTCCTGCGTGATTTCACCGGCGGCGAGCGACTTCTGCAGCGCCTCGATATTGGCCGTGCGCTGTCGGATCTCGCCACTCAGCTTGGCCTCGGCGCGCGTCGTCTCATCGAATTGCCGGGCCACCGACGCGCCGGAGCGCCCGAGGCGCGTTACTTTCGTATCAGCCGCTTCCGCCGCATCGCCGAGCTTGAGCAACGAGGCCGCGTCTTCCTGTGCCTTCGCGAGATTGCTCGCAAAAGCGATGTATAGCTCGGAGATGGTGGTGGTCATCGCAAGGCTCCATGCGTGCGGCATCAGACCTTGCGTCTGGAACGCAAATACGCCCGAGTATCGCCGTGATCTGGTAGGAAAGTCCGCGCATGTCCCGAAGAGACAGAACATGCGCAACGAAAGAAGGAGCAGAACCATGTTTCGAAAACTGACGGGAGCAGCGATCGTGCTCACAGCGGTGACCGCTATCATGCCTGCGCAGGCAGCGACTGGTGATTCACTCTCGATCCCGTTGTCAGCTTCGACCGATATCCAGCGTCAGACCGTCGCTTACAGCTGCAAGGCAAAAAAGGGTGCGAGTTCAGCCAGGCTGCGCGCCGTCCTGCCCGAGAAAATCGTCAAGGTAAGCTATATCAATGCGGGCGATATCAGCCTTGCAGTGCTTCCGGTCGATGGGAAAACGCAGGTCTTCACCAACGTGATTGCGGCAAGCGGCGCCAAATATGTAGCGGCCGAATATGTCTGGTGGAGCAAGGGCAACGATGCCATGTTCTCGAGCGAGATGGATGCCAGCGCCATGCTTCAATGCCATGAGATCAAGGGCTGATCATTACCGTTCCGGCTTTCATGACCGAGGACTGATCTCGAGCGCCGGATAAGTCATGGTAGAGCCCGCCCGCGTTCTGCGCTCGCCCGAGGCGCCGCGCAGGATGTAGGGGGCAGATGGGGCGACACCGCCGCCCAGACGGATAAAAATCTTGCTGAAAACGAGCGTCGGAAAGCGTCGCATCAGGCTCTGGCGCACGCGCTCGAGTTGATTGCGCCTGATGCGCGGTTCCAGCGCCCCGGTTTCAATCTTGCGGGCGTAGGGCATCGGATTAACGATCAGGATCGTGGCACCGGCGGGCAGATCCTTGAGCGGCTGTTTCCACAGCTTGTCGTCGCAAAGCAGCAGCCAGGAATCGCGAAAGCGTCCGCTGCGCACGGGCGATGTCGAGCGGCACAAATCGAGGGCGACCTCTGCCGCTTCGCCCGTGAGGTTGAAGCGATAGAGGATGGTCCCATCAAGCCGCACGCTGGTTTCGGGCGCGTCGGCTTTGCCGTCCACATAGCGCCGCCAGCTGGGCGGGGCCTCGCCGCGTGCGATGAGATCGTCACGAGCAGCGATCGCCCTGCGGGCCAATTCGGCGCGCAGGGCGTCAGGCGAGAGGTTCCGATCGACAAAAAGCCGGAGCGACCGGCTGAAGGTTTCGGCGCGCGCCATGGTCAGCCCCTCAGAAATTTCCTGATGTCTTCGGTAATCTGATTATTGCGCCGCTGGAGATAAACGCTGTCCATGGCGCGCACCTGGGCGATGAGCCACGGGCGGTCTTCTTCTGTAACGGCATTGATCTGGCACCAGAGCGCCAAGGCGCTCCAGGTGATGCCAGAGGGGCGGGAAATGCCACGGAGATTTCCCATGGCCGCGCCTATCGTCTCGCTGATCCAGCTGCGGTCATGCTCCAGCTCGTGCCAGCATCGCCAGGGGCGATCGAGCGCGGGCGGCAGCTGGGGCCGCTCTGCCAGGATCTGGTCCCTGATCTCGGGCGCCTCGTCCGGTCCGAGGTACTGGCCGAACTCAAGCTCCCAGATCAATGCCTCAGTCAGTTTCCCACCGCGTCCTCATGCTCGCGTGCGCGGTCTTCGCCCACGCGGGCGGCGGCTGAAATGGCGAGCGCAATCAACATCGGCTGCTCTCCGCTTGCGAGCATCGCCTTGAACTCGTCGAGCGTGACTTCCCGACCGTCATCATGCTGCAGCCCACTCACGCCCAGCACGCAATGATCGGCGATTGCCTGGCCCTGGGCGCGGTCGTCCTCGGTTGGCGGCAGGCTTTCGGGGCCGTAGCTTGAACCACCGGGCTTTTGCGAGCGGTTGAGCTTGCGGGCGGCTGCGGCCTTCAGGTCATAGAGCGCATCGCGATAACGCGGCGTGAAACCGCGTGTCGTGATTTCAAACGTGTTGCCGAGCGGGCCGACCTCGATCGTTTCGCCTTCGCGCATACGGTCAGCATTACGCGAGAAATCGGAGAGTTTTGCCATGATAGTGAGCTTTCAGAATGGAGGATTGAATGGGAAAATGACGCGGGAAAGCGTCAGGCTGCCGGAACAGCTGGCTTGAATCGCCGGATGCTGAAGGTGCCACCGCCCGGCTGCGGGTTGCCCTCAATGTTGAAACTGGCAACGACCGACTGGTTTTTGCCCCCGGCATTGATCTGCGGGTTCTGGAGCGACGCATTGAGGAAGGTCATTTCGTAACCCTGGCCGAGCCCGTCGCGCACAATCACCGTGATCGCGCCCTGCTGCGCGTTGAAGAAGCGATCGTAGAGTTCGTAGTTACGGAAAAATATCTGCATGCTGCCGGTTGCGAGCATCTCGCCTGGCCGGATGCCACACCCATCGGCATGCCCCATGCCGTAATCGATATCCGCCCCGTTGCGCTGCAGCGAGACCTTGAAATCACGCACGCATCCCTCAGGTTTGACCCCGCCGATTGTAAGACCGCCAAAGCCTTTGACCGTGTCGATCACATCGCCGGTCGGCGCAGGGAGCAGACTGGCGGCAGGCGACGTTCCCTGGCGGGTCTCGCCCTTGAAGGCCATGTCGAAAGATACCTGCGCAAACCCGCCCTGGCTGAAACTCAGCTGCGCCTGTCGGATGAAACCGCCATTGCGCACAAACCATGATTCACCCAGACGCTCGATGACCGTCCAGCATTTGACGAGATCGGCGTTGTGCGCCGTGTCATCCTGCCAGTCGCCGCCCAGAACACCTGCCAGGAGATCGTCATAGGTGCCGAAGGAAAGCGCCCCCGACAGCGTGCCGGAAACATTGATCTGGGTCGTGACGGCCTGCGATGCCTCGGGAATATCGTTGATTTCTTCCGGGCGAACGCGCTGGAACTGCTGGCGAAAACCTTCGCCGGTAAAGCGCGCCGCCTGATAGGCGCCGGAGGGTGTCACCCCGAACTGCTGCTCGAGGGCGAAGGCGATGCGCGTATCATTTGTCTGATAGGCGGCCGCGTAGTTTTTGGTAGCACCGGCAAAAGCCATTGATCGAACTCCCATAAAAAAAAGCCACCCAAAGGCGGCTGTATCAGTTCTCGGGTTGCTGACGGGGCCGGTCAGACAGTCACCCCGTAACGGGCGCACCAGCGACGCAGCAGCGCAGCGACATCGCTCATTTCACCGTCCGAAAGAGGCACATCCCAGATAAGGGATACCGCGTGATGCACCTCGCCGCGCTGGGCCTGGCTGTTATCCGCATTGGGCTGCGATCCGATTTCGATCGCTATCGGCGATACGCGGTCAATACCGGGGCCGGTGCGGACCTCCGAGGCGTTGCAGGTCAAAGCCTGCAAAAGCCCCTCGACCTGCGCGCCCTGCCGCCGATAGCGCATGGCATACAGGCCCCAGCCCGTCATATCGCCCGTGCGAGGCGGCGTTGCATTCCAGCTGATCGCCGGAGATCCGGGAATACGGGCGCGTATCGCCCCCTCCGGCGCAGTGGCGGCCGTCAGAACCATCATGAAATCGGCATTGGCCACGCCATAAGTGCCCATCACGGCACCGTCTGTCACCAGCCCGCCCTTGTTGTCAGGCGGGACCGGCATCCGTGCAACTGCGAAAACTGTCAGCTCGCGTGGCTCGAGGATGGTCGTCTTGAGGTAATTGCTCCCGCCTTTGGTCGCCATGTAGGGAAGCGTCTGCCCGATGACGCCGGGATGCAGGGCGGGCGCGCCGACGACCAGCGGCAGGCTGCCACCCACCGACATATTGCTGTTGACCGCATCCCCCGTAAAAAATGAGGCAAAGACCGGCTGATGTGCCGTTGGCGCGATCCATCCCCTCCCTGACGCGCTGGCGTCGGTATTGCCCAATATCAGTCTAGCCATCCGCTCGGCTCCTAAAGGTATTTGTTGAGAGATTGCCCCACGAGGGATGCCAGGAAACGCACGCCGGTTTCCGTGGGGTGTGTCGTGTCCCAGAAGAGCAATTTGTCGCTGCGATTGGCGATCGGCCCTGTGCCCCACGGATCGATGAAGCAGTCTGCATCGATATCCCCGGTCAGGATTGCGGCATGCAGGCGATCATTCAGGGCGCGATTATACTGGCCGATCATGAGCAGCCTGCTGTAACCCGCCTTTCTCAATCTGGCGTGTATCGCCCTGTTCTCGGCGACGATCTGATCGATGCTGACGCCCGTATTGATGTCATTATTGCCGAGCCAGGTGATCGCATAAGCGGTGCGGGCCTGTCCGATATCGGCGCAGACATTTTCAATCGTGTAACGCAGAAAATCCTGCGCTTTCGAGCCTGGAACGGCCCAGTTCCTGACCGAGAGCGGGCGGCTGAGATACTCGGCGAGCATCTGCGGCCAGCACCAGCCATCAAGGTTCAGAAAGCCTTGTGTCGTGCTGGAACCGATGCAGTCGAGGCGATCGCGCAGCTGCGGGGCCATGGCTTCCGTCGCTGCCGCATTGCCCATGACCCGCTCAATTTCGGCATCCCCCAGCGTTCGACGCAGGATCGCGACACTCCCCAGCATCATGCCGCAGCTTTTGCTGCTCTGGGCAATTGTGCCCCCTAGGCCGCCCCCGGTCAGCGTCTTTGCAGCAAACCCTGCAGGCAGATCGATCGTGGATCTCTGGGGGCCTGGCGCGAGGATGTCGAGCGTTGCGCGATTATCGGCATCAAGACGCAGCACCGTCACGCCATGCGACACGTCAGGCGTCAGGCTCGATTGCCCGATGACCGCGTAAGGGTCTTTACCAGCGAGCGCGAAACGCCCGCTTTCATTACCGGCGCCACCGATAAGGGCAATGCAACTGTCATCGGTTTCGCCAAGTGAGAACGCTTGATAAGGCCGAGACGTCGGGCAGTTGATGGTCGCAAACGAGCCAGTCGTGATGACCGTGACGGCTGATGCCGCAAGCGAAAGGGTCGAGGGAAACCGCAATACCTGCGTGGGGTAAGGGTCTGTCGACCACGATATGAGGCACTCGCCCTTGTGATATCGGGCGCAGAGATGCGGGTTGCGCTCGGACAGGATTTCACCGGTCTCCGCCCTGTAACCGAGCGACGTCGCATGATTGTCATGGCCGCTCTGATCATAGACCTTCACGACATTGATATTGCCTTTCGCCGCGGACATTGCCGCCGATAGATCGTCTGCATTGAGATAACCGCGCTCGTCCTGACGCAGGGTGACAAGCTTCGTTCCCCCCGCGACGTCGATAGCCACATCAAGCAGCGGCCCACGGTAGGACGATTTGAGACGCCTCACACCATAGAGCGCAGCCACGTCATCCCCGAAAAGATCGCCTATGCGCGCAGGGATCGTGTCGAGCCGTTTCCAGATGGCGCAATCCTTGTCGGGATAGGCCATACGCCAGCAAGTGCCACCAGCCTGCCAGAGATCACCAGGCACAAAACCCTTGCTTGCGTCGTCAGTGTGCTTCGGATCGCGTGCGAGCAGCGTTCCATCGTCATCGCTGGAGGCATCTGCTTCGGGCGCCTGCGCCTCATCTGGCCGCCAGATCACAAACCCGAAATCGTCGGTTACGGCAAAAGAGGGCTGGTGATCATCGAGCAGCTTGATCGCCCCTGCGCGCACGGCACCATTCATCAACCCGATCTCAGGCGTGTTGCCTGTATCGGATCGAAAGGAACCATCTTCGGCCAGATGGCAAATCACGAAGCCATTGGCATCCAGCACGGTCAGCCCCGCCGAGGCGCCGTTATCGATGATCTGCACCGCCCCGGCCTTGACGCCATCAGGAAGCAGACCAAAAGCTGCGGCGGGGCCGTTTGCGCTCCTGTAGGAACCATCTGCGCCGATCGAGGCCAGGAGGAAACCGTAAGCATCAGTGATGTTCAGGACGGCATCACCAGCCATATCGAGCAGTTTGATCGCCCCGGCCGCGACCCCGCCCTCGGTGAGCCCGAAGCGGGGGGCATCAGCAATGCTGCTCGTAAATGATCCGTCTGGACCGATAACGGCAATGACATGGCCGACATCATCGGTGAGTTCCAGCGCCGCCCCTGCGCTGCCGTCCTGAATTGTCAGGGCGCCCGCACTCACGGCCCCAAGTGAACGAATGGTCTGCGCGACAGCAGCCCAGGCGGCGCGAGCGTAGTAAATCCATGCGCCGTTTCGGTACCAGGCGGCATCCCCTTCGTGCCATTCCTTCTGGCCGTTGATATCGGTCGAGCCCGCTTTGGAAACGACCCAGAGATCGCCCTCATGCGGATCGGACGCGAGCAGATCCGGCGTATTCGTTGAGGCGTCCCAGTAGCCGCGCGAAACGAGCGGTGCCGAGCCTGAGAGCCCCGCCGTGATCATGACCTTGGCTGCAGCGACTTCCGAGGCAACCCCGCCCACTGCCAGCTGTGCCGACAGCGCCGCGCTCTCTGTGCGGGCAGCAGCCTTGCCCGCGATCTGGGCCTCGTAATCAGATGCGTCGATATGGAGCAATGTCGGATCGCCACCGATCCTGCGCGAAAGCGCGATCGCATCTCCCTGACGTGTCTGTCCGACGCGGGGCGATGCGCTGATTTCCTGTGTCATGACACCTCAAGGAGATATTGTTTGGTTGTTATTGAGTATTGGTTCCTGGTTTACCGATATTAGTCTGTAATCATCAGGCTGGAGCATAGAGACCGAAATCATTCCGCCCTGAGATCCTCCGGGTAATGCTTCGATATCAAACGCCGCGATAAGAATTGCGCCTCGACTGCTCGCGTTGAGACGTGGATTGCAGATCACCGCCCTGGGGATCGTGATGGCGTAACCGTATCCGTCCTGGTCTGTGACCGTGAGCGAGAGGGGGCCAGCTGCTGCTGATTGCAGCGCTGCATAGGCATCATGCCCGCGCAGCATGACCTCGATACTCCCCATCGCGGCAAACAGGCCTGGGCGGATGTCATTGGCCAGGAGCGAGCCAGCACCGTAGTCGAGCGCAGCATCATCCCTGCCAAAGATGATGGAGATACTGCGCAGCACGCCCGGATCGACCAGCCCAGGCAGGGAGAGCGTTATATGCGCCCGGCTCGAATGCATCGGCATTCGTGAGGGAGGCGGGTCATCTGCCGCTGCCTCATCATCTGGGATGATAACCTCACGGGCATAGATCACATCGCAAGCGACCTCCGCAAAACCGCCCTGCACGATGTTCAGCGTAAGGCGCCGGATGACAAGGCCCTGCCGGTAGAGCCATCCCTCGCCAAGCCGCTGTCGCAGCGTCCAGCTGCGGCGCATGGTGTCGTTGCTGATCGTGCCGTTTTGCCAGACGCTGCCGAGCGCAGCCGCCAACAGGACATTGGGACTGCCAAAAGACAGCAGGCCGTTGAGCATCCCGCTTCCCGCCAGCCCAGTTGTCACGCCCCCCGCACGCTCGGCGCGCGGATTGCGCTCTTCAGGCCAGGCCCGATCCTGCGACAGGGCAAGATTGACCCCGGAGAGGCGCAGCTGCTGGTAAAACGATGACGGCATTGCGCCATAAGAGGGTTCAGCCGCGATCGCAAAGGCCGAGCGATCGCATAAAAGCCCTGCAGCCCATCCAGCAGTCTGACGCGTATCGCTCATATCGGCCGTTCTATCCTGTCCTGATAGCGGTAACGGATCATCAGGCTCATGCTGATCCAGTTGCCGGTGGTGTCGGGATCGGGCGGGTAGAGGCTTTGCCCATCGTAATAGAGGCCCTCGGGCAAGGGCGGCGTGTCGGCAAATGGCGCCCGGAACAGGACACTCATGGCCTTGCAACGGGTCAGGGCATCGGGCGTCGAGATCCTGCCCACCTTCATTGTCAGATGCAGCGCGATCTCGCCTTCCTCTTCCATAGCATTTTCGCCCATCCCAAGCCGATCTGACCGGCTGGCCTGGGCTTCCATGCGCCAATGGAGCGGCGGGCGATCCTCCGGCGGCTGCATCAGCACATCGACCAATTGAAGGCCCTGCTTTTCCGCCACGAGCGAGGCGCGGGCATAGGCGTCATTCCAGACGGTATCGGACAGCATTTCAGGCGCCTCCCGAGGTGATCAGGGTCCAGCCGCAGAGCGTGCCCCGATCGTAAACCGGGCTCGCATCGGTCAGGGTGTAGTTTTTCGGCCCGTCGCGCAGCGTATCGCCCGAGCGGGGCGTGTAACCGCTGCGAGTTGTCTCGTCGGCGGTGATCTGGGCGATGAGTGGGGCCTTGCCAGCGCCCTCGGCCAGCTGCGCCGCCTGCGGAGGCGGGGCGTAGCCGGTGACGGTCAGACTCTCCGAGAGATTGGCCCGGCTCAGGACCATGGGGCGACCGGCCCGCAGGATCTGCCGCCTGCGTCGGCTTGCGCCCAAACTCATGACAGACCCGCCTGCGCATAGCGGGCAAGGATGGCTGCGGCATCTGGTGGCAGACCGCCCAGGCTTGAATCAGGCGTAGCCCAGCTGCTCGCCCCCACACCTTGCTCGCTTTCCGAGCGCAGGAGCGGATCGCCGCGCTGCGCCGTGTAGAACAGGGCGCGGGCAGTCGAGAGCGTGGCGGCGCGTATATCGGCGGGCACGGTCGTGGCCAGAGCGTTGCCCTGATCGTCTTTCATGCCCGGCACGATCCAGCCGCCCCGATAGGTCACGCGATATCGCCCCGGCCACCACCACGCGCCCTGCAGGGGTGACGGGTAGAGCAGCCCGGACAATGCGCCGGATTCCCAGCCGTCCGAGCCAGGGTCGAGGATAAACCCGTCTTGCGTCACCTCGCCGATCGAGATCAGCGGCGTAACGGCAAGGGCAAGAGACAGGCGGCGCTCGCCATCCCCGACGCGCAGGTTCTGGCGATACAGCCCCGCCAGAACCGGACGACCCAGCATGGACTGCACGAGCGCCGTGGCCTGGGCGAGATACTCGCCCAAGGCCTGGTCGCTGGTTTGTCCGCCAGGCTCGCCCGACAGCTGCTCGCGCAGGGCGTCGAGCGAGACCAGGGTAAGCCCCTGGGCGGGGCTTTCAAGGATGGTGAGCGTCATGGTGCCCCCCGATCAGCTGCCAGCAGCAGACGCGGCGAACGTGCCCTTGATCAGGGCCTGCGGGCGATAGACCGCGAGCGCAAGCCGCTCCTCCGCCAGAATCGTGACCATGTTCTTCACGAAGTTGTCGCGATCCTCGGTCGAGATCGTGACCGTCGCATCCTCACGGTCGAAAATCTGCGCTGCATAGGCAAAGGCGCCGGTCAGGAAGCTGCCCGCTTTCATGCTCAGGCTCTCCGCCACCGGCAGGCCCCAAAGCACCGGCCCGGCAAGCCCGGTCGGATTGGCGAACACATAGCGGCCCTGCGTGTCCTTGGTCATCTCGATGGATGTCCAGTCAGTCGGGTTCAGCACATGGCCCGTTGCGGGAAATTCGGCCAGGGTCGCCTGCAGCATGGCGAGACGCAGACGGTCAATCATGGTCTCACTCTTGACGGTCACGCCTGCGGGCTGGGTGTAAGCCGTGGCCTGGGTCATCAGCCCGTTGAGGTTCTGGCCCGTGCCGTCGCCATTGAGCAGCTGATCCTCTTCCTTGAAGGCCAGACCGTAGCGCAGACGCCCATCCACATAGCTGGCCAGCATCGGGGCATCGGCCAAGATCTGCCTTGAGGCCATCACAAAGTGAGCAATGGTTTTGACGCCGAGCGTCACCAGATCGAATTTGAGTTCTGATTGCGGCTTGTTGGTGTTCGGGTTTTCGGCCACCGGGACAGCGCTATTCGTGAACAGCGTTTCGCGCACATAGTCGATTGCGCCCGATTGCGTGGTGCCGGGCATGAGCAGCCCGCGAATGGTCATGCGACGATCGGGCGTAACCTGAACGATACCCGGCTGGCGGTCGGCCACGACAAGGCCGGTCGTCCCGGAATTGCCGGTTGTGCTGCCCGAGGTGATGGCACGCATTTCAACCGTGAGACGGCCCTTGAAACGGTCGCCAGCACCGATCGCGGCCTTGACCTCGTCATTCTCGATGAAACGCTGGCCGAGCGAGCGCGTCTCGCGTGTGCCTTCCTGGCCTGCACGAGCGGCTTTCTGCTCAATATCGGCCAGACGGGCAGAAAGACTGTTCATTTCGGTCAAGGCCTTGTCGGCGCTTGCCTTCGTTTCTTCTGTGACCTTGCCGAGGTTGCGCAGTTCCGTGGTCGAGGTCTCGGCAAAACGCTTGACCTCATCGGTCGCAGCCTTGAGGTCGCGGGCGGCCTGTTCGTAATCGGACATGGGGTTTTCCTCATGAAAAAAAGGCGCTCGAGGCGCCCTGTTCTGTGTTCTGATTGGGTGAAGATGAGCGGGAAGCGTTCAGCCTGCTCGGCTGGCCCCGCGTGGGTTGGGCAAGCTGAAACCGGGGCGCAAGGCCTCAGTCAGCGCCCGGCTGGCGGCGCGAAGCTCTGCCGCCAGATCGGGAAGCTGCGGCCCCACCGGGTAAAAGCGCCTGCGCATTTCGGTAACACGGGCGAGCGCGTTGGACGGGTCATCCACGAGGCTGACTTCGTGCAGATCCACGGCCCTGATGTGGCGGCGCGGCCCGCCCGGCTCGGTGCCCTGGGCTGCCCCGTTCTTGCGCACGGAAAAGCCGATCGAGAGGCCACCCAGCGCGCCGTCCTTGACCAGGCCGTAAAGCCTGCGCCCGTAATCGGTATCCATGCCCGACAGACGCCCGCGCAGATGCAGGCCGTGCGCGTCTTCGCTGGCATCGTCCCACACGCCCACGGGCAGGCCGTCACCGCCCAGAATGCCGTGCATGACGTGCATCGGGATGCTGCGCCCCTGCGCCTTGCGTTCTGCCAGCGTCTCGGCAAAGGCACCGGGCAGGACGATATCCCCGTGCGCATCCTGATGACCGAACACGCTGCCATAGCCCTCGAAGCTGCCTTCGGGGGCGTTCGGCGCAAACCGCCACTCGAACGGGGCGGCGAGATACTCACTCATTGTCATCTCCTGTCAGGTCTTTGCGGGGGCCTGGCGCTGGATCATTGCCGGGCGGCCCCTGGCCACCCGAGCCGAGCCCGGTGAGGTTGCGGGGCTTGCCGATATCAGTGAGCGGGATCATCTGGGCCTGCACCATCAGCACATCGCCGCCCGGCATGGGGGCCAGGTTGTCATTGGCGCGGGCCTCGTTGACGGTCATCCAGCCCGAGCGCAGCGCGGTCTGCATATAGCCCGCCCGTGCCGTGCTATCGCCGCGCAGGAGGGCATCGACATTGAACCGGGCGAAATAGCGATCGCGCTCGGCAGGCGCGAGCAGGCAGCGCGAAACGGCCTGTTCGATGCGTTGCAGCCAGGGCATGAGGCCGTATTGCAGGAACCAGAGATTCATCTGCTCGAGCCCGGTGCCCCAGGCCGTGGCCTTGTCCATCGCCCCGATCATGACCGGCTGCATCCCGAACCACCGGCAGAGCGTGGCGACGCCCAGCTGGCGGGTTTGCAGAAGCTGCAGATCCTCGGCCTTGAGCCCGATGCTCTCGACCTTCCACCCGCCCTCGAGCAGGGGCGTTTTGCCTGCATTCACCGCGCCCGAGTAATCGGCCAGAATGGCCTTCGCCTGCTCTTTCTGCGGTATGGTCAGATAGGTCGGGGCGGAGATGTAGTTTTGCGAGAGCAGGCCATTTTGGAACATGCGCCCCGCCGTTTCCTCTGCGGCCAGCGCGGCCCCGATTGATTGCCGCCCGGCAGTCAGCGGTGAAATGCCCATGAGCCCGTCGAAGCAGAAACCCTTGATGTGGAAGATATTGCCCTCATCAAGCACGAGCGTCTTGCCCTGGTAGCTGTAGCGATAGACCAGAGCGCCGGTCGCCCTGTCACGCTGCACGGTCATGCGGTCGGGTCGCAGCGGGTTGAGGGCCACGATCTGACCGTCACCGCGCCGCATGATCTGGGCGAAACCATTGCCCCAGGCCAGGCAGCACGCGGCCATGCACGACCAGAACTCGATCGGCGTCATATCGGCATTCGGCGCGCGGGCCAGCACGCGGTAAAGTGGGTGATCGCGGGCCAGAGAGGATTGCCCGTCGCCCTGCTGCTCGTGCAGCTTGAGCGGCATGGAGCCTATGGTCTCGGACAAAAGCCGGATGCACGCCCAGACCGTGTCGAGCTGGAGCGCGGTATCGACCGAGACACTCTGGCCCGCAATGCTCGGCCCGCCTGCCATGAAAGCACCTAGGCGCAGATCGGTGAGTGACACGCCCGTGAGGGACTGGAACGCCGCGCTTGCGGCCTTGTAGGCCATGCCGCGCAGTCTTGTGGCGATGCTCATACGGCAATGATCCCGGTTGAGAGAAAGTCATCCATCCGGCCGCCACCGGGCGGCTCGGGGTTGCGGCTCATCAGCGTGGCGGCATTGAGCAGCGCCATCAGCGGGTCGATCTTGAGATAGCCCGCCGCCTGTTTGGTGATGATGATGGCATTGCCTCTCGGCTCCACCTTCGCGTTCGAGACGGCCCAGGCCATGATCGGCCGCGCACCGTGGCAGAGCGTGCCATCCGCCAGCTTGCGCTCGGCGGTCTTGATGGCGCCCGAGAGCGTCCAGCCCTGAGAGATACCCACCACGCGCTCATGCGCGATGCCAATCTGGGCCAGCGCATCGACAATGGCGCCCACGCCCATCGGGTCGAGCCCCACGATTGCGAGCTTGTTGCTCTGGTCGATCGTACCGAGTACCGCCACCAGCTGGTCGATATCGTCGCCGGGCGCGGCCGTGATAACCAGATCGCCCTGCGTCTCGAAGTCGCGCAGCTGGCTGGCCTCGCGCTTGCGGAGCGCCAGCACGCCCTCGAACACCCAGTTTTTCTGCCAGTGCAGCCACTGGCCGGTTATACGGTCACGCCCGAGAACTGCGAGCGACAGCAGATCGTCGAGGCCGCCGCCGTCGATGCCTGCCACGATCACCTCGCTGCGTTCGATCAGGGCTTCGAGGGTGAGCGTGTCGTCGCCTGCGCCCTGCCAGTAATCGGCACCCACCCAGCGATCGGAGCGCAAAGCGAGGCCGATCTCGACATTGAGATGCTGCGACGCCCAGCTGGCCAGCTCGCCTACGCCTTTGTCGCGTGCGTCCTCATACTCGCGCTTGAGGCGGTCCAGCGTGATCGACCGGCCCAGATTGGGCAGGACCATCGGCCAGTAGGCGGGATCTTCCCAGGGCGCGGCCTCGCCGGGCAGTTTCGAGGGCTGCTGGATATCGGGCGGCAGTTCGTACAGCACCGGCAGAACCGGCTGGAAGCGTTTGCCGTCGCGTATCTCGCGGGCGCGGATCAGATCCTGCGCGAATACGCCCCGAGGCGGGCCGTCGCTCTGGGTGGTGATGATGGCGAGGAATGCCTCGGGCTGCGAGATCATGCCGCCGCGTATCTGGCGCATGACGCTGCCCGCGTCGTTGCGCATGGCGATGACGTGCTGCTCATCCACCAGCACGCCTGCGGGCTTCACGCCGGTCATGACGTCCGGGCTGAACGCCTTGACCTGCAAGGTTGCTCCGGTCGAGCGGAAGGTCAGGCGCTTGAGATGCGTTTGCGCGTGAAACCGCTGCATCAGCGTGCGGTCGTTCTGCACCATGCCGAGCGCCTGGCTGAAGGCGAGATCGGCAATTTCTTTTGTAGGCGCGACGATCAGGAATTCGGCGTTAGGACGCTCGTTCACGATCACGGCCGTCAGCATCAGACCCGCGCCATTCGTGGTCTTGCTGTTCTTTTTCGGCACCAGGAGGAAAAGCTCCTGGATGGCGCGCGCACCTGTGTCGGGATCAAGCGCGCCAAACAGGGCAGAGAGGATCTCGCGGAACCAGTCGCCGCAAGCTTCAGCCATGGCAGGCGTACCGGGCACGTCAGGAATGCGCAGCCGGTCGAAGCAGCGCACGGCCCGCGCCGCGAGAGCGGGATTGAGCGGCTCCAGATCCGGCAGGAGGGACCGACCGACACGCAAGCGCGCCTCCCAGTCCTTCCGGCTCAGATCCAGCATGGTCAGTTCCTTCGGTTGATCGGGGGCAGATCGTCGCCCCAGCCGCTATCGATGCCAGGCAAGGCAGGCTGATCGTCACGCGGGGCCGCGAGCCGGGCATGGGCATAGGGGAGCGCGGCCTTGGCCGCATCAGCGCGGATGGCGGCAGCCAGGCCGCGATTCCGATAGATATGTGTAAGAAAAGCGAGCGGGGAGCAGGCTTCGAGTTGCTTCGGGCTCATGCCGCTCAGAGCATCCAGGCCGGGCGCAAGCGCAGAGGGATCGACCACGAGCGAGCCGTTCCAGTCCACCTGCTTCTTGTTCCGGCTGCCTTTCTTTCGTCCGGCGCCAGGACGTGCGCCACCGTGAGCCATTTCTGCTCCCTTTCCTTGATAACTTGATTTCCTTGATAGACTGGAAAATCTGCCGCTGAGCCTTGGGCGGTTGCGGGGGTAGGATCCGGCCGGACTTTCGACCCGCCCCCTCGGGGTCAGCGGGACGGGGTTTCGCGGGTGCGGATGGCCCGGACGCGGGCCGTCTTGGCACCGTCGGAATTCCCATCTCAGCAATTGGGCGAGATTACATTTTCGACATCTTTAAGGTATCCTGATATTACAAACTCATGATTTCCTTGACGTCCTTGAGAGCGGGGCCCGTGTCCCGCAGCAAAAACTGTACCCTTAGTTGTGGGAGGGAGCCTGCTCAATGAAGAGACACGCGTCCTCTCACCCACATCTTGGATGGTTCAAGCACCGACGCCAGTTGAGCCAACGAGATATTACTGTGGTCGATGGTGACATGCTCAAGCGTGCTGTCGGTGCTGCGGCGTTGGGCAACGCCATGGAGTGGTTCGATTTCGGGGTCTACGGTTATATCGCCGTAACATTGGGCAAGGTCTTCTTTCCCGACACCGACGCCTCGATAAGCTTGATTGCCACGCTCGCCACGTTCTCGATTGCCTTCCTCATACGGCCGATCGGTGGGGCCATTTTCGGCCCACTCGGTGACAAATACGGTCGGCAGCGAGTGCTGGCCGCCACGATGATTGCCATGGCGCTTGGGACTTTTGCGATCGGTTTGATTCCCTCCTACGCCACTATCGGTATTTGGGCCCCGATAGCCCTGCTTGCAGCGCGTCTCGTTCAGGGCTTTTCGACCGGTGGAGAATACGGAGGCGCCGCCACGTTCATCGCCGAATACTCGACCGATCGTCGTAGAGGCTTGATGGGAAGCTGGCTCGAGTTCGGTACGCTTGCAGGATATGTCGCCGGCGCTGGTCTCGTGACGCTGTTGCAGGTGAGTCTGAGCGAAGAGACGATGCTCGCGTGGGGATGGCGTATTCCTTTTCTTCTCGCGGCACCTCTGGGGCTTTTGGGCCTGTACGCCCGCACAAGACTGGAAGAGACACCCTCATTCAAAGCGTATGCGCTCGAAGCCGAAAAGCGCGAGCATGCCCGTCCGGGCTGGCGCCACCTGTTTGCCGTGCACTGGCGGCAACTGGCGAAGTGCGTGGGCCTCGTGCTCGTTTTCAATGTCACTGATTATATGCTGCTCGCCTACATCCCGAGCTATATGACCGTTTCTCTTGGCTACGCAGAGAGCAAGGGCCTGATCCTCATCATCGTCGTGATGATCCTCATGATGCCGATCAATATTATTGGTGGTTTCTTGAGCGATCGCATCGGGCGCCGCCCAATGATCCTGGGCGCTTCAGCTGCCTTACTACTTCTTGCAATCCCGTGTTTCCATCTGATCCAGAGTCACTCCGATAGCTTGATCTTTATGGGATTGATGCTGCTCGGCATTGCCCTGGCCGGGTTCACGAGCTCCATGCCATCTACACTGCCAGCATTGTTCTACACCCCGATTCGCTATACGGCCCTCTCGGTAGCATTCAACTTGTCCGTTTCTCTCTTCGGCGGGACGACACCGCTCCTGATGGCCTGGCTGGTAAAGAAGACAACATATCTGGACATGCCCGCTTGGTACCTGATGGGCGCAGCATTCATCGGCATCGTTACAATGTTGACCGTTCGTGAAACGGCAGGAATGCCTTTGCGAGGATCACCGCCAGCGGTAGGCAGTACGGAAGAGGCAAAAGACCTGTTGCAAAGCGGGGTGGCGGTTACGGTCGATCCTGTCCCTCCCGCGGCCACTTAACATTGCGCTCCCGACTCCGACCGCACACCAACCGATAAAAGGAACACATGGTCAGATGGCCTCTCGTCTCATTTCTGAACGTCATCCCTGGGTAAAGTATCTCGCACTCATCAGCATGGGCGTTGCGATCTATGCCGGGGCAATCTGGATCTCGTTCTCGCTTATTGTCGCTTTGGCTTGGGGTGCAGTCATTGCGATTGCTGTACGGCCGATACAGCGCAAACTCGGACAGTTTATCGGTGCAAAGATGGCGGCCATCAGCCTTATCGGGCTGACCTGCGTGCTCTTCACGATCATGGCTGGCATAGCGGGTTATGGCGCGGTGACCGAGATCGGATCGCTTTCGGAAAAAGCCCACCATCTCATCGCTCCTCACCCGACATCGACCCCGGCAAACAATCCTGACGCAGCCACGCAAGACAATGCCGCAGCGTCGCAGAATGACGGGAGTTCGGGAAAGCCCGAGGCATCAGATCATAGTGGGGAAAAAGCAGGCTCAGGCTCTGGCGACAGTGAAACGCCAGCCCTGCCACCGGCCGTCTCCGCCCGGATCGACAAGGTCAAAGGCGTTCTTCCAGCAAGCCTCGCAAACAAGATCGACCCGCAACAGATCATGAAGATGGCCAAGGCCCAGGCCAAGTCGATCTCCAAGATCGCGGGGCTCGCGGCTTTTAAAATCCTCAAAAGCATCCCGCATCTCCTGGAATCCTTTTTCATTGCGATGCTCACCGCAGCATGCTGCCTCCTTTCCTATGGGCGGGTCACCTCGTCTCTTCGCAGGGTCAGTATTGAGCTCACCCAGCGTGACGATATTCTTCTGCACATCGTTCGCAGCATACGTGGTGCCGTCAACGGACTGGTTCTTGTCGGTATCGGTGAAGCGCTCGTCTGCTCGCCTTTGATCTTCATCGCCGATGCCAGCCATGCCGTCATTCTGACGATCCTTCTGGCCATTGCCGCCTCGATCCCCTTTTGCGGCTATCCGGCGGCAATTCTCGTCGGCGGCATCGTAGCGGCTTCAGGGTCGATGAACATGGGCATCGCCGTTGCTGGCTGGGGGCTCTTCGTTCTGTTCTGCGGTGAGCATTTCGCCCGTCCGAAGTTCATCTCCGACGAAACCCGCCTGCCATTCCTGCACACGATGATTGCCATCCTGGGGGGCCTGCACATGCTTGGCCTTGTAGGCCTCTTCATCGGGCCGGCCATTGTGGCTGCAGCTCACATGCTGTGGTGCGAACTCGATGGTTCTCGCCGCGGCCAGGAGAGCTCAAAACAAACTGCCTGACTCGCTTCCTAAACGGTTTCACGCCAACGGATCGCCCGAACGCGGGCGGTCTTGGTGCTGTGGCAGGAGCCGCAGAGCAGCCGGACATTACCCGGATCGAGCGGGACACCGCCGTCTTTCAGTTCATGGATATGATCGCCGAAGATACGACAGCCGGTGCGGCCGCAAGCCTCGCAGCGACGGCCGCGCTGGGCGAGAAGGCGTGACATCAAGCTGCGCCATTCGGATGAGAGATAGAGGGAGTTTGTCTGCTTCGGCAGCGCCTTTGCAATGCCGATTTTGACGCTGCGCACCGCTGGCAGGACGCATTGCAATCTGCGGACTGCCATGGACCGTCACTCCAGAAATCAGGCACAAAAAAAGACGCCTGCCCGAATGGGTAAGCGTCTCGCGATCATGGGTCTCAAATATCTGCAAATTGGGGAATCTGGGTAGCACGAAATGCATCCGGTCTGATTTTTTTTGCGATGCCTGCACAGGCACGCTGATGCCAGGCCTGTGCAGTCTTGTGATCGGTCCCGAGTTTCGCCCCGATCTTCCGCCATTCCCACCTGTGTTGGCCGGAGATCGGATGTCGGATCATGCGCATATGCACGACCATCTTTTGCTGCCGATCCTTGATGAGAGGTATCCAGGTCAGCACGATATCCAGTCGGTCGATCTGTTCGGCGGTCGGCTTGGGAAGGAATTCATCGCTCTCACGATCCCAGCCGAGATCTTCCAGATCGCGCAGATAGTCCGGCCATGTGCTACCGGCACCGGCAGGGCGAAGCCCGGTTGAGGGCAGAGCTGCCAACGTAAGGGCCGCCTCGTCCAGCCATTCGCCTACCTGCTCTGGCAGGCTGCGTTCAGGGTCGAAACGAACGGACATCTTGCTCATGCGGCCAGCCTTGCGCGTTCGAGGTAGTCGGCACGGTTCGGAATCGGCTCATTGACTGCACCCGCAATGCCGGACGCCACACGTTCGCGCCATGCATCCATGTCCCGTTTCCAGGCGCGATCGGCTTCGATCTCGGCTTCGTTCAGTGGTGCTTCGGGCACGTCGCGATTTGCAATGGCGGTGCCGATCGCCTTACCGAAATAGCCCAGATGGCTGATCGAAGCGCCCTTGCTGCGCTGACGTTCCGCCACGGTTTCCACCACGCCAAGGATCAGCCGTTCGGTTCCCTCGATGCTCAATCCGCCATGCAAGGCATCGGCCACCCATTGGCGCACGATGCGGTAATTGCCCATGTCGCGCGCCGGGTCGAACCCGGCCGCTTCGAACGCCATGGGGCCGATGCGCTGATAGGCCGTGTCAATCTGCGCGTCACTCACCTGCGCCCCAAGCTTAGCTTTATCTTCAGAGCTTATATTACAAGCTAAGCTAAGCTTATCGCGCGCGTAGGAGCCTTGGGTTTTGTGCTGGGTTTCGCAAGACACGGTTTTTCCTCCTGAGATCGGCATCATGGCGGTACGTTGGCGCGGGTCGTGCTGCGGTGTTGGATTGACGTTTTTCGGCGGTCTTCCGCCCTTTTTACCGTTCAATCGTGAGGCAATGGCCCGTCGTGTCGGCTGCAGCGTTTCAGGCAGGCCGACCAGCCCGCTTGCCGCGTCGTAGGTTATCAGCCGGGTTTTCGCGTAGGTTTCCATGTAGGTTTCGAGCTGGGTTTCCGTCACATGAAACCGGAAGCGCGCAAGCGCCGCGAGATCGGGCGCACCGTCCTTACCGGCGTGCAGGATGCCGTCAGCGCCATATTCAAGGATGGCAGAGATCAGACGCACCCACACCACCACCGCCTCGGCGGCCAGCGTGAACAGGCGCAGGTCACTGGCGACCATGGCGAGCGCCCGTCTTTCGATCGAAGATTTGGACATCTCAGTAGGCTTTCAGACGATACCCGTCCGCGACGGGCTCGATAATGTCTCGATTGACCAGATGCGACACGGCGCCGATCACCTCGGCCGGGTCTGCTGCCAGCAGGCGGGCGAGGTCAGGCACGGTCAGCGCCTGGCCGCGTGCAGGCGCACGCAGTTCGGTGACGACATCGGCGATATCGGCCAGATGCAGCCACATGCCGCGTGCGGCGAGCGGCAGCACAGACCAGCGCGGGTCGGCCATGATGGCGCGGGCGTGGATGCCGTAGCGGCGGCGCGAAGCGGAGCGCGTCATGCTGCACCGCCTTGGCAAACCCATGCCGGGCTACGCGGGTCTTCGCTCTCATCGCGAAACCAGGTGCTGTCATCATCAAAGCGCAGGCGCACCGAGCCGGTCCCGCCATGGCGGTTCTTGCGGATCAGGATCTGCGCCTTGCCGACCGACTCTTGCAGGCGGAACTGGAATTCAGAGCAGCGATTGGCAAACTGCTCGTCCGTCTCCCTGTCGCGCTTCTGAAGCCCGTCGCCGCTGGCCTCTTTTCTGAGATAGTAGTGATCGCGATACAGGAACGCGACGAGATCGGCGTCCTGCTCCAACCCGCCGCTATCGCGCAGATCGGCCTCGGTCGGGCGCTTGTCCTCACGCTTCTCCACCTCGCGGTTGAGCTGGGCCAGTGCGATGATGGGAATGCCGAGTTCCTTGGCGAGGGATTTGAGCCCTGCACTGATCTCGGTCATTTCCTCATAGCGGCCGCGACGACGCGCGGCATCGCTGCCATGCATGAGCCCGACATAATCGAGCACGATGAGGCCAAGCCCGCGCTTGCTGCGCTTCATGCGGCGCGCGCGCGAACGCAGCCCGGCCACGGTCAGGCCGGAGCGCACATCCAGTTCGAGCGGCACGGCCTCGGCGGCTTGTTCGCCCGCCTGGAGATCCTGCCATTGCCAGCCCTCGAGCGGGACACGCAGTCCCGTTTCGATGTCTTCGGGGATATCGTATCGCCGCCCGGCGAAGACCGAGAGCGTGGAAAGCCCGGCATAGGCCGCACCGGCGCGCGCGCCAATCTGCCGCGCGGCCATCTCGCCCGACCAGAACAGAACGCGCTGCCCGTTGGCGGCAACACGCATGGCCACGCCGAGCGCCCAAGCGGTCTTACCCATGGCCGGGCGAGCGCCGATCACATAAAGCGCCTCATCGAGCAGGCCGCCGGTCATGCGGTCCATGGCGGGATAGCCCCATGACAGCCCGGCCAGCGCCGAGCCCCGCAGCAGGTTCTCCTGCCCGCAGGCAATCGCCTCGCGGATCGCTTCGGAGATCGTCACGTTCGGCAGGCTCTCGCGCATGTTCTGGGCAATATCGAGCAGCCCTGCTTCCATCTGCTCGACCAGATCCTCGCCCGTCTGGCCACCAGGAGTCAGGCAAAGCCGGGCGACATCGATGCAATGGCTACGCAGCTGGCGGCGCGTCCAGGCGTCGAAGATGGCGCGCCCATAATCACCGGCATTGAGAATGCCGACCGTCGCCATCATGATCTGACCGAGATATTCCGCTACGTCGCGCCCCATGAGCACTTCGGAATCACCGATCTGGTTGCGGATCAGGATCACATTAGGATCTACACCCGCCATGTGCATGCGGAGCGCGGCAGCGTAAATCACGCCATTGAGCGGCTCATAGAAATGCTCAGGACGTAGATACTCCTCGACCATGGGCAGCGCACGGCGTCCATTTGTCAGGATGGCGCCCAGTAGGGCCGCCTCTGCCTGCATGTTTTCAGGCTCATTGACCGAAGCCAGATACCCGAGCGGTTGAACGTCACCCATGACGTATCTCCATGATCTGTCGGCTTTGCGGGCGTGGTGCGGTCAGGCCCAGCGCCTTGAGCAGGCCGCGCGTACTGCGTTCGGAAATGCCGAGGCGCGTAGCAATCAACCGCGCCGGGAAGCCCCTGCGGTGATAGCCCTGCACGGCAGGCGTGAGGCGGGTGCGATCGAGCGCAGGACGAGCCATCAGCCTTGCCCCCTATGCGTTTCACAGCGGCGGATGAATGGCGAGTTCACCGAGAAGGCCGCGCCGCAATAAAGGCACTTACGATGCCAGACGCCTGTGACATGCGCGGTGCTGGCTGAAGTCGGGACAGGCGGCGCATCGCTTTCAGCCAAGCCACGATCGGCCCCGAAACAAGCGAGTACGGCACGCACATGACGCAACGGGATTTCATTCCAGGACTTCACGCTGTCAGGCGCGACCTTGAGCGCCTCACCCAGAACTCTCTTGCCGCCATGCCGGGCGCGTATCTTGCGCACGATATCGCGTGCCTGGCGGCATTCGGCGGATGTCACGACAGGTGACATCGCCCTGATTGCCCGCTCCAGCCTGCCGCTTTCATAGGCTCGCAGGAAAGGACGCACATGGTTCGACGGCACATGATGCCATTTGACCACCGTGCCAGGCTGGCGACCTATCAGCCCGGCGAGGGCGACCCGTGCAATACGGGTTCGGCACAGCCTGTTGAACACGGCATTAGCGTGAGCCTGCTCGCCCGAACTGGCCGATTTGCCCCGCAAGCCGAGGCTACGGGCGGAAGAAAGAGCACCGCTCATGACACACCCCGCAGTGCTGCAACGGGTTCTTCCAACGCATTTTCCGTAGCACGCAGGTTATGCAGGGCATGCCCTACGGCACGGTGCAGGCTTGAAAGCGTGGCCCGCATGGCCGTAACTTCATGCGTCTCGACAACACCATCCGCCAGCACGCGAAGCGTTGTGGCAATCGTCTCATTGAAGCTGTGCGATACCTTCTCGATATCAATAGCAAGATCGCCCTCGCCCACCTTGAGCGGCGTGAGGATATACCCCTCAGCCAACGCCATGGCGGCCAGAACGATCGGCTCCTGCGCACAGCGATCCATCTCGAGCGCGACATCGACCGGCACGACCGATTGCGAATGGCGGTTCTGGTAGTCTGAAAGCTGCGACCGCCCGACGCGGACGAAACTCGCCGCCGCATCGACACCGCCCACAGCGCGAATGACAGCCTGCGTGGCCGTCTTGATGGCATGCGTGGTCATGGCTGGGCCCTCGATCCAATGGAGCCCGGTGGGGAGTGAGGCGATCTTGCCCGGACACCCTTCGGATGACGGCGCGACATGCAGCCAATAGCCTGCAGAGCATGATGGATTCTCATGCTGCATTCCTTTGTGCGACAGAATTGAAGAGATCAGGCCGAAGTGTTTCGGGGGGAACGCCCGAGAGATCTGAGACCTTCTCAAGGTGCTTTCGCGGGATACGCTTCCATTGGGAGACAGCAGCCGTGCTCAGACCACATGCGCGCGCGATCCGGGCGTTCATGCCGCGGTATCGCATCATCTCGATAAGGACCTCGTCTTTCATATTGTTTTGTTAGCATTGCTAATAAATCATCACAATAAGATTAAGGGTGCACCCCTAAGGAAGCTGGTCGACGATCAGGTATGAGCAGACCACAGCAAACCACCAAGCGACTAATTGATCCCAAACGGGTCGCCATTGGCTCGCGCATAAGAACAAAAAGAGAACTTTTGGGCTTCACAACCGAAGAATTAGGCGCGATGATTGGCGTAACCGGGAATGCGGTGACGCAGTACGAGACTGGAAGAGCCGCCCCAAAACCTCAACGATTTGAGGCGATTGCTTTGGCTCTAGGCACATCAACCACTTGGTTACTCACAGGACATGAGCCTGATGAGTTGGCTCGTGCGCAGACGCGGCTTGAACTAGAGACTCTCGCTGCAATTCGTGAGTTGTCTTACGAGCGTCAGGAGATGGCAATCAACCTAATAAGAGCTCTCGGCCAGAAAATCTCGTCGAAGTCAGAATGATTTAATAAAAATCTTAGCATTGCTAATTTTCATGTAGCAGTATTATTCTTAGTGATGCTAAGAGACCATCGTTCGTCCACGATGGAGCGCAAGTCGATGTCAGCATCGCCGGTTCAGACCGTTTTTCTCCCCGACAGACCAACCACACCACCGCTCACCGGGCGCGATACCATCAAGGCCAAGCGGGCCATGGCATCCTATATGAATAGCCTAGCCGAACAGGCAGGCTTTGCCGGGCGCACAGAGGCAGAGCACCTGTGGCAGAACGCAGCAGCCAATAAGCGCCACGAGGCCGAGCAGATGGAACGCGCCGCCCAAGGGCGCAGCATCATTCCTGACGCGCCCAATGCCAATCCTGTTCTTGCCCTACTGGCCCGTCACGGGCGTCTGGGACGGTCATGATCAAAATGCTCTGGAGCGCGATCGCGCGAAATCCGATCACAGCATGCCTGATCCTGTTTCTCCTGCATCAGATCGTGAGTTCCGCCCGTATCTGGCTGCGCTGCCGCGATCTTGAAACGCAACTTCGGACGCTCGATGCCCTGAAGACAGAGGTGGACCCCATTTTTTAGACAGGGGCGTAAGCTATAGACCGGCCTGAGA